>NZ_JBQEQO010000096.1:0-300 GCF_056754715.1 Gardnerella sp. CCPDSM | reverse complement strand
CGCCGGAAGCGACTTCGGAATAGTAAGCGAAAACGGAATACCCTTATTAAGAATGATTTGACGGTAAAACATGTCAATAGCAGTAGCCCTAGGAATTCCAATAGTTTCCAGAATCTTCTCCGCCTGCTGCTTAATATTTTCTTGTATTCTCACATTCACATTCGCTGTCTTAGTAACTGCCATATAAACCAACCTCCATACACACATCATAAAATACTGTATCGCATATTGCAACACATTTGCACTAATGGGATTTTTTGACTGTCATACACGATTTTTATGTTCGCATTACTGCATCTT
>NZ_JBQEQO010000095.1:0-301 GCF_056754715.1 Gardnerella sp. CCPDSM | reverse complement strand
CTCCTCACTTACTCCACGGAGTCGCACACCAAATAGGTTTGGCACTCATCTTATTACATGATTTTTTGCCATGCAATTGTTGTTGTTATTTTTGATAACATATAAAATGTATAAGGTGTTATAAGTTTTACTTGTAACAACTAGAAATAGGGTTATTCCCCCAAATACTAAATTACGCAAATAGACTACAATTAGAATACTCAAAATCACAACTACATCCCTAGTCTGTAGCGTAGCTCGTGTTTGGTAGCTGCGGCAAACAACAAGAAGACCGGCGGTAAAAATCAGCGCGAGTATAGGT
>NZ_JBQEQO010000094.1:0-304 GCF_056754715.1 Gardnerella sp. CCPDSM | reverse complement strand
TTTAATGCAGAAAATTTCAGCATGGCTTTCTAAATTTAAACAGCTTTCTCCAGAAAGCCAAAAACTTATAGTGACACTTGGGTTGATTGCTGCGGCAGTCGGCCCTTTTTTAGTGGTTCTTGGAACGTGTATTTCTAAAATAGGTGTTGCTATACAAGGTTTTTCTAAACTAGCTTTGTTTATAGGTAAAATGTTCGCAAGTTTTACTTCCGGATCTAGTATTCTTGAAGGGTTAGGCGCTGTTTTAGGTGGAGTATCTGCGCCAATACTCGCGGTTGTTGCGGTTATTGGTGTTCTGGTAGCA
>NZ_JBQEQO010000093.1:0-304 GCF_056754715.1 Gardnerella sp. CCPDSM | reverse complement strand
ATTAATGCAGAAAATTTCAGCATGGCTTTCTAAATTTAAACAGCTTTCTCCAGAAAGCCAAAAACTTATAGTGACACTTGGGCTGATTGCTGCGGCAGTCGGCCCTTTTTTAGTGGTTCTTGGAACGTGTATTTCTAAAATAGGTGTTGCTATACAAGGGTTTTCTAAACTAGCTTTGTTTATAGGTAAAATGTTCGCAAGTTTTACTTCCGGCTCTAGTATTCTTGAAGGGTTAGGCGCTGTTTTAGGTGGAGTATCCGCGCCAATACTCGCGGTTGTTGCGGTTATTGGTGTTCTGGTAGCG
>NZ_JBQEQO010000092.1:0-305 GCF_056754715.1 Gardnerella sp. CCPDSM | reverse complement strand
CAACTATGAGTGGGTTGCTGAATCAGATGATCTTGCTAACGCTCCAACTGATGCGAACGTTAATATTGCAGTGCATAGAGATGATAATGTTTCTACTCAGCAAGTTGTTACTTTTGTGTTGAGAAGAAAGATTGCTACAGTAACATTTTTCGACGGTGATGACAGTAAGCCGTATGCGACTGTGAAAGTTCAAAAGGGTAGCTCGATTGATGGTGACGAACTGAAAAATCAGTCGATGCCTAAAGATCCTACGAAGTCTGGGTTTACTTTTAACGGTTGGTTTACTGGGAAAGATGGTAAAGGTA
>NZ_JBQEQO010000091.1:0-305 GCF_056754715.1 Gardnerella sp. CCPDSM | reverse complement strand
GGACTATGAGTGGGTTGCTGATTCAACAGATATTGCTAACGCTCCAACTGATGCGAACGTTAATATTGCAGTGCATAGAGATGATAATGTTTCTACTCAGCAAGTTGTTACTTTTGTGTTGAGAAGAAAGATTGCTACTGTAACATTTTTCGACGGTGATGACAGTAAGCCGTATGCGACTGTGAAAGTTCAAAAGGGTAGCTCGATTGATGGTGACGAACTGAAAAATCAGTCGATGCCTAAAGATCCTACGAAGTCTGGTTTTACTTTTAACGGTTGGTTTACTGGGAAAGATGGTAAAGGTG
>NZ_JBQEQO010000090.1:0-355 GCF_056754715.1 Gardnerella sp. CCPDSM | reverse complement strand
ATTTTTGCGAACTGGATCTTTTAACCATCGGCATGATTTTAGACATGTGGACGGAGAAAGCAAACGATAATGTGAAATACGATAAGCTCGCAAGCCAAACAGAATTCGACAGGTTCTAAACGAGAACCAAACATTCTCACATTGCGGTATTAAACAGAAAATCTGAATTTTTTCACACGTAAATTAAGAGAAAAAGGGAGGTGAAGTTATGGCAAACAGGATTAAAGGTATTACTGTTGAAATTGGTGGGGATACTACAGGCTTAGATAAGTCTTTACAACAGGTGAATTCGACTATTCACTCAACCGAACAGTCGCTTCGTGATGTTAATAGGCTTTTGAAACTTGATCCGACA
>NZ_JBQEQO010000009.1:0-17181 GCF_056754715.1 Gardnerella sp. CCPDSM | reverse complement strand
CTGAGTTCCATTGCACAAAGCGAGTCAAGATCCATCTCGGAAAACAACACGTGGTCAATTCAAAAAAGGTTCGAAAACGGAAGCTTCGTCATTCCCTGCCCTGCGTATGGGTATAAAAACGAGAATAAGAAAATGATTATAGTTCCCGAGCAAGCCAGGGTAGTAAAAGAAATTTTCAACATGGCTCTTTCCGGCATGGGTGGAGAAGCAATAGCACGAGTATTGACCGATAAAAAGATTCCAACTAAAAAGGGCGGAAGTTGGACTTCAAGTACCGTGAATGCTATTTTGACTAATAAAACATACACAGGGGATGTGATTTTTCAAAAGACATTTACAGACGATAATTTTAACCGTCATAAAAACTGTGGCGAGAAACAACAGTATGTTATTGAAAACCATCACGAGGCTATCATCAGTCATGAAACTTTTAATCTTGTAAAAGAGATTATCGCGTGGAGAAGAAGTGAAAATAACATAGTATGTGGTAGTGGTAAGTACAATAAGCTTTATGCGTTTTCAGCTAAAATTCGTTGTGGTGAGTGTGGAAGCAAGTGTAAAAGACGAATAATTTATCAACATAATAAGGCGTATGGCATATGGGTTTGTATAACGCATCTTGAAGATATTCATGCTTGTTCACAAAAGTCTGTTATGGAAAGTTATCTTAAAATTTCTTTCCTGCAAATGTTAAACAAGTTAAAAGCAGGATACGTTCAAATGTTGACTCCTCTCGTAGAAAGTTTGAGAGGTGTGAATAATAAAGACGGTTTGAACAAAGTTATCGAACTCGAAGAAAAAATAGCTAAATTGCAAGAACAAGAGCAAGTACTCAGTAAGCTTTTCGCCGGTGGCTACATTGAGATGGATTCCTACTATCTAGAAAGCAATCAGCTTAAAACGGAAATAGATACTTGTCTTAAGGAAAAACTTCAGCTTTCCAACAGTTTAAACGGTAACTTAACGCACTTAAACGAGGCGCAAAAACTTCAACGGTTCGTAAGCGTCACAGAAGTATTTAGCGAGTTTAAGGATGAGGATTTTCTGGATTTTGTAGACGATGTCGTAGTTAAAAGCAGAACAAGATTTCTTTTTATTTTGAAATGCGGATTGGAATTAGAAGAAGAGGTGAAAGAAACATGGCACGCATCCCATATGGTTACAGAATAGTAGACGGTAAAGCGGTTATAGATGAAGTAAAAGCTCAAGAAGTAAGAGAGTTTTTTCGTTTCTATCTTGAATTTAAAAATATTTCTCAAGCTGCTAAAAAATCAGGTATAAAAAGGGATTGGCCAGTCACGGGCAAAATTCTTAGCAAGAAATTGTATTTAGGAACAGAGTTTTATCCTCAGATTATCGATGAGGATATGTTTAGACAAGTGCAACAAATAAGGCATGAGAATGCTATCAGGAATCATCGTTATAAAGAGCCTAAGCCAATAAAGGAAATTCGGCTTATTACAAGCTACCAGTTAGAAAAGGTAGAAAAGAAATATGATGATCCTTATCGGCAAGCAGTATACGCTTACAGTCAAATCAAGGAGGTGTAAAATGAGTGCCAACGTTATAATTATTCCACCAAGAAAAATAGCGGGGAATACGGTAGATAAGCATGAAGATAAGCCGAGGTTAAGAGTAGTAGCGTATTGTCGTGTTAGTACTGACAGTGAAGAACAGGCAACAAGTTATGACACGCAAGTTCAGCATTATACGGATTATATTTCAAGAAATCCTCTCTGGGAGTTTGCTGGCATTTACGCTGATGACGGTATTTCAGGAACCAGCACGAAAAAACGTGTCGGTTTCAATGACATGATCCACGATTGCATGAGTGGCAAAGTAGACATGGTTATCACTAAGTCGATTAGCCGTTTTGCGAGAAACACTATAGACTGTTTAAAGTTTGTTAGACAGTTGAAAGACAAAAACATTCCGATCATTTTTGAAAAAGAAAACATCAACACCATGGAAGCAAGCGGAGAACTATTGCTTACTATCATGGCTTCTTTAGCTCAACAGGAATCAGTGTCGCTTTCTCAGAATGTGAAGCTTGGACTTAAGTTTCGCTACCAGGAAGGCAAAGTGCAAATCAACCATAACTGGTTTTTAGGATACACAAAAGACGATGAAGGGAATCTTGTAATTCTTGAACAGGAAGCAAAAGTCGTAAGAAGGATTTATAGAGAATATTTAGAAGGAGCAAGCCTTAGAGACATAGCGGAGGGTCTTGAAAAAGACGGTGTTAAAAACGGTGCCGGGCATTTAAAATGGAATTTATCTAATATTAAAGGCATCTTGCAAAACGAAAAATATATTGGTGATGCTCTTTTACAAAAAACCATCACGACAGATTTTATTAACCATGTTCGTATAAAAAATGATGGAACAGAACCACAGTATTATGTAAAAGATAGCCACACGCCTATTATTCCAAGAGATATTTTCTTTAAAGTTCAAGAAGAAATGTTAAGACGAGCCAACATGTTTAGCGGTGAGGAGAATAAAAAAAGGAGAGTTTATTCCAGTAAGTACGCTTTATCCAGCCTGTGTGTTTGTTCTAAATGCGGGGATGTTTACAGAAGAATTGCTTGGAACAACCGAGGAGTGCATTCTGTTGTCTGGCGTTGTTGCACCAGAGTGGAAAACGGTCCTAGTGCTTGCGATGCTCCGACAGTACAAGAGAACGAACTGCAGTCTGCTACAGTGAAAGCCATAAACAAGGTGTTTAGTATACCGGATGAAGTATTGGATACGTTGAATAACAATATTAGAGAAATTATCGCGGGCAACAACTTAAGCGAGATTGAAACGGTTGATAAAAAAATCGCAGACAAACAAGCGACACTACTAACCTTGCTAAAAGCTAAAAAAGACTACACGAAAATAGCTGATGAGATTGATGAACTGAAGGCTAAGAAACAGCAGCTTCTTATAGAAAAAGCAGGTCAAGAAGATGCTAAAAGACGAATCAGAGAAATGGAAGATTTTCTGAAAAATGAGCGTCATGATATTGGTGAGTATGATGAGAAGCTAGTAAGAAAGTACATCAAGAAAATAAAAGTTTACGAGGACAAGTTCAGCGTAACTTTTAAATCAGAGATTAGTGTGAATATTGAAAGGGCATCGTAAAAGCCAAAAGAATGTGAGCGTTTGAAATGTTACAAAAGTCAGCCTAGGGGGAATCATCTCTAGGCTGTTTTTTTGTTTTTATGCTAAAATCAAGTTATTAAGCCAATCTTAAACTTTTTAACGATAGCTTTTCCTATCGTTAAAAAGTGCACCCACTATCAATGGTGTTCACTCAAAAAAGTGTAGATATACTACCCGTTCTCTCAATCCATGTGGAGACTGTCGTATTGATGTCAAAGGCTTAATAGGTGGGTGCATTTTTGCCATTGTGTAGCAGGGGTTTGCGAGGGCTATCGTTAAAAGGTTTAATGCGAAGCAGCTTTAAGCTGGGTTCTCGTGATTTTTGAGTGCAGTTTTGCTGTTTGAGGGAAGATATCGACGCTTTAGGGTCGAGTGCACAGGATGTTAACGTTAAAAAGTGCACACACTTAGGGGCATTCACTTAGGGATTTAATTCCTAAAAAATTATCGGCGTAATCGGTATTACTACCGGCTACGCCGATTTTACTTATGGAGTGGAATATCAACTGCACCTATGTAATTCCACTGTATCCATATGGTTTGTTTCTTGGTTCTTGTACCTGCTACCTTTTCAGATTTTTCAACATAAATCTTATCTACAAAGGTTCGAATGATCTCTGCATTAAGTTCTTGTATATCTGTGTATTGTCGTACTAATTTCAAGAAAGAATCCACGTTGAGACATTCCTCTTGCGCTTTAGAAATAAAGGCTTCAAGGGATTCAATCTTGCTTTTCAGTTCAGCTTGTTCCTTGTCGTAGGACTCAGACATGCTCTTAAATCGTTCATCAGAAATTTTACCGTCTAAGTTGTCTTCATAGAGATGCTGAACAATTGTGTCAAGTTTGCTAATTCTTGCTTTTGCTTGCTCGAGTTCCCTATTAGAGGACTTTAACTTTTGGGTTAGTTCTTTCTCGCTTTTCTTCATCACAAGTCCCACGAACTCTTCTTCGTGCTGTTTGGCGAATGAAGTAATCATTCGTAGCTCGTGAAGCAGTATTGCTTCGATCTGAATATTTCTAATTTGATGTGATGAGCATTTGCCTTTTTGCTTACGATAGGTAGCACAGACAAAGTATTCTTTATCATGGCTCCAATCTTTTCCTCGAACCTGATAAAGCTTGTTACCACAATCCGCACAAAATAGCATTCCTGATAACACTGGCATTTCTCCAAGATTGGCACACACTCGTCTACCATCTCTTATACGTTGAACAATATCAAAAGTTTCCTGGTCAATAATTGCTTCGTGTGTGTTTTTGAAAATTAGCCAGTCTTCTTTGGGATTCAATAATGTTTTCTTGCACTTGTACGATTTCCTTCTTGTTTTGAAATTGACCGTATGCCCAAGATATTCTTGCTTTTCAAGCATATTAGAGATAGTTTTTTGATTCCAGACTCCCTTAATCTCCGATTTCGCGGAAGGAATTTTAATACCAAGAGAGAAAAAATGCTCAGAAGGTGTTGGAATATTCCTTTTGATTAGCTCATTGGCAATCTGGCTAGGCCCATACCCATTAACGCAGAGTCTAAAGATTTCACGCACTACACTGGCAGCTTCTTCATCTACAATCCAATGATTTTTATCTTCAGGATCCTTAAGATATCCGTAAGGAGGATTGATGCAGAGCGGCTTCCCACTTTGTCCTTTTGCTTTAAACACAGCTTTTATTTTTCTGCTTGTGTCTTTAGCATAAAACTCATTGAAGATGTTGATGAAAGGTGTCATGTCGTTGTCTGACTGATTATTGCTATCTACGCCGTTATTTATTGCAATAAAGCGAATATCAGCGTTAGGGAATACCATCTCTGTATACATACCAACTTGCAGATAATCTCTACCCAAGCGTGACATGTCCTTGACGATAATGGTTCCAATCTTTCCTTCGTCAATGAGAGCAGTTAATTTAAGCCAATCAGGTCGCTGGAAATTAGTACCCGAGTAGCCATCGTCTACAAAGAACATAAGATTGTTGAAATGATTATCCTCGGCATACTTTTTCAGCATGCTCTTTTGATTGATAATGGAATTGCTGTCACCTTGTAATTCATCGTCTCTGGATAAACGGCAGTAAAGTGCCGTTATCTTGCCTACATTATCTAGAGTATAAGAAGGCTGTCTATTTAGTTTATTCATCTGTTTTCCTCCTTTCCGACAGCCTTCAAGCGGTCAGTATATATTCCCGTATAACTCAGAATTTATCAAGTTATTTAGCTTCTATTACATGGTTTAAATTGCTTAAAATAAGGTGTTTGATTAGGTCTTTGACACCTTTCTGAGCACTCTTGCTTTCAAGAGAGTGAACCGTAAATTCAGTATTTCCGATTCTTAACACTTCGGTTTTTACCGGTGTATCCCTAATTTGTTCATCCATGCATTTTGACCTCTTTTTTAAGAAAGTTGCAATACTTTAATTGCTTCAGGATGTACCAGTTTTCCATCCAAATACTCAAAAGAGAGGTAACCTATCTGGTCTATAAGAGAAAATATTTCGTTTAGAACCTTGATGGTTGGGTTATGGCGTTCGATAATCCAATAGTTGGAAAAATCACCAAAAGCGATAACTTTTGCTCCCTTTTGAGAAGAAGGCATGGCATTGTCAATGACCACAGGTCTGCCCATTAAGTTGCCATCAAAATCAGGTAGGATGTATGATCCGGTAGTGTCCTTTAAGGTTTGAAGATAAAGAGCAGTTTCATCATTCATAAGCCACGTGGCATTTTCTCGATACTTACTATCTAGCGAGAAGAATAAACGTTTGATGGTATCTGCGGAAATCTCTTTTGCTTGCACAGCAACCTCAGCACCTGATGTATCTGATAAAATTCCTGTCGGCTTAGTTATCCCATCACCATTTATAAAAGCTTCCGACTCATTCAATGTGAACTGCTTCGTCAGTTCGCTTGTTATGAACTCTTCGATATCAAAGTCAAGGTCAGCTGCAAAATCCGTACCCAAACGAATGAGGTTAACTAGGGTATAATCCGTTACATCAATACGCTTAAAGCCATCTTTAATAGGCATATACGTCATGATGCTTGTGTCATAATCTTTCATCCATTTGGTGAACGGTGAGGCTTCATAGATGAACAATTTACTTGCTTGCGAGTGTGCTTTTACCACTGTACACAGTTTTCTAAGATTACTTTTGTTTGCAAGCTTTGCTTCGAGTTTTGCTAGAGAAGAAGTCGGCAAATCATAGGCATCCGTATAATGGTGGCGCAGTTTTCTTTCAATATTATTCGCATTACCATTTGCATTGCGCAATACGTTCCAAAACGTGCTGTGGTAGTCCTGACTTGCTAGTTTCATTTCTTTTTCAATATCTCTGTTAATCATAATCGTTAGTTCCTTTCATTACTGTTTTCTGCAATTACTGCAGTAACTTGCTTGATTTTGCCCATTTACCCTTTTGAATTCGCTGTTTTTGCACGCAAGACCCTGCGCCCGTTCCCGAAGGGGTACTCTTTAGAGATTTGACCCCCCCTAGGGGGTTAGGTTCAGAAAGTAGTATGCGAATAAATTTCCAACAGCACAGTATCTAGGCAGGTTTTCTTTCTTCAATGTTGTCAAAAAACTGAAATCATTTCAGTATTTTGATTTGTGCATGATAGTATTTCTTCTTCATGTTCAACACAGGTTTGCGATACGAATTATGCAATCATAGGCACCACCTCCTTAAACGTGGCATGATGTGGCAGTTAAATTTCGTTATTGCCTTATAGGGTTATATGGGGATATAGGTTATTAACTGCCACTAGTTGCCACTTAAAAAATCGCTAAACTCACTTTTAAGCCTGTAGCCTTTAAGAAGCGTGGTTTTTTCTCCGCCTGTATTGGGACGCTTTCTTACAACCTCGGCAAATTTTCTTAATTCCTGATTGAAGTTTCTGCTGTTCTCAGAAAAACAGCCGTTATCAATGCACCACTTCTTGTAGTGGTCGTATACAACTGCCGTTCGAATCTCAGAGCTTTGGTCTTTAACGAGTACATCTTCAGCAAACTGTGCCATTTTGTCACTGTCGTGGGCATAACTAAAAATGGCATCAAGAACGCTATTAGGCGGCTTAAAGCCTTCATCTCGGAGGCGGGTAAAGCCTTCAAGAAGCCAGTTTAAAATGGCACTTTGCACCTCTTTTTTAGAAAACTCCGCCTTTAAGGTTTTATCCTGTTCCCACGCTTCAAAATGCCTGTTAAAGGGAATAATCTGCATGCGGTCGCTACTAAACACTGTCATATCGCTGATGACGGGCAGATAATTGGTGTTCACATACAGTTTGAACTGTGGTTTAAAGTCAAAGCTGTTCTCATGCAGGAATCGAGCGTTTAAGGTATCACTTCCCGTCATGTATTTAACTTGGGCTGAATTAAGGAATAGTCCTCGGCTCGGCTCAGATATATTGGCAAAGCGAACACCGGCAAGGCGTGCTACATCCTCTGTCGGCTGTGAGCTATTAGGGTTCTTCTTTAAAGCAATGGTTTCCGCGCGTACCGCTTTTCCGTAATCGCCCATCACAGACAGAACACTTTCCATGAGTGTGCCTTTACCGTTTCTTGTGCTTTCTCCAAAAAGAAAGAACATGCACTCATAGCGTGTATCACCGCTTAACGCATAGCCTAATGACTTTTGAAGATACAAGGCTTTCTCACAATCTCCGCTCATAATTTCATCGACAAACTGGCGAAAACGTTCACTTCTTGCCTTCGGGTCATAAAACACAGGTGATACTTTGGTAATAAGATCTGTTGCTAAGTGCTTGCGAAAAACACCATGCTCAAGGTCTAAAGTTCCGTTTTGGCAGTTAAATAGATAAATGTTCTTATCGAACGCTTCCATCGAAATGGGGTAAACGCTTTGAGCTTCCTTGATATAAATCTCACGGTTACGACGGCTGCTCCATTTGTTCCAATACTCAACAAGCATGGAGCGGGTTCTCTCGTCTTTAATGGCACCAGCATAACGTATAAGAGAAAGAGCTAAATCCTTGCATAGTTCCATCGTTTTAAGCGTTCCAATATCGCAAGTCCAACGTACACCGTCGAAGATGAACCACATTTTGCGCTCCGGTACATAGTGCAGAATGTTTTGGAAAATATCAGCAAACAATCTGCCATTACCTAAATCACCGTTGCGATATCGTATATTTTCATCAGGCTTTAGTTCCTGTAATTTAGATAAGAGATCATCAAAGTCTTCCTCAGCACTTGCATTATGGAAAGGCTCATAGAAGGTATGACATTTAGAAACAGCTTTCTGAATGGTTGTGTTGCCATAAGTATCCGCGCCACGGTGTTCATCCCACTTAGGACGGAATAAAGCAGACTTACGAAAAAGTCGGTCTATTTGCTCCTTGTTACCGCCACAGTAAAAGGCAAGAATAGACACAAGCGCGGCATCTGCTTCGCTATGAGAAGGGTAAGCCGAAATGTCACCATGCCAAAGTGCTGTAAATTTAGCTCCATTTATGGCGTTGCCAGCTTTTTCAATAACAGATGTATCGCTTAAATATGACCTTGTACACGCGTTATTTTCTTTTTCATGAGTGTTTATGTTTCGCTTCATGTACGTGTCTAAAAGCCACATGATGGCTTCATCGTCTTCTAAAAGCTCGCCTTCCTGATACACGTCGCCCGTAACTGTTAGATAGCGATTCGTAGCTAGAGCGCTGTAAACCTCAATATCCCCATGCTTGATGTAATAAGACTTTTTATCGTATGCGCCGTTAAACAGAAGCAAGATATGAAAGCCATGCTTACTTGGGCTGTATTCGATATAAGCGTGCTTGAAATGGGCAATAATCTCTTTTGCCCAGTCTTTAATGATGCCATTATCGATGCAGTGGTCTAAATCGATGCCTAAGAGGTTATCAACAAGCTTTATACCAATTCCGTCGTATTGGTCTTTTACTTTCATGGCATCATCAAGCGAGGTGAAATCGCTTAAGTTGTCTGTAGCTGCTTTCTTTCCCGTTATGGGGTTATAAGGCGGCTTAGTGAGCCTACCGTTTTCTTGCTGCTCGTACTTCCATGAACAAAAGATATTCTTGTTCTTTAGTGCTTTTGGCAGTTTCTCTAGATCCATATTTGATCCTCCTTTTCTAGAAGGCTTATCCCTTCTACATCACAGGCAAAAGAAAAAGCCGACTTTTTAACCTGTCTTAAAAAGTTTTTTTGGTCTTCTACTTGGTAGCCATGAAAGAGGGTGTAATCTGACGGTTTTAGAAAAAATTTTTGACAATAAAAATCTCCTAAGCATTCATTAGGCATTTGCCTTGAATGAATAGCAAAGGAGACTTTTTTAATCTGCTATATTCCGGAGTGGCTAGCTCTTTATATCGTTGATATACTCACAGAATCGTGATAATATTTAACTATTAAAATAAGGAGGGAATTATGGCTGTTAGTTATAAAAAACTATTACATCGCATGATTGAAGAAGATATTTCCAATCAGGACTTAATGAGAATGAGCAATATTTCCGCCAACATTATTACGAAACTACGCACTGGGCAATATATATCACTGGAAAAAGTGGAAGGTATCTGCACAGCTTTACACTGCACGCCCAACGATATTTTGGAATTTATAGCGGAGGATGAAAAGTAATGGCTAATAATCAAAAACTGGAACTTACGTGGCTTGGTAAGGATAAAGAAATCAAAATAGAGCCTAGGATTCTAGTTGAGGATAAAGAAAAATCAAACTGCAAAAATGATCCTAATACAGAAAACATGCTCATACATGGAGATAACCTACTCGCACTAAAAGCGTTAGAAAACAAATATGCAGGTAACCGCGATCACTTCTTCATATTTGAAGTAAGTACCGTAGATGAGAATCCGCTAATCTATCATTATACATATAAGAAAACTACAATATATTTAGCAGAAAAATAGGAGCAGTTCAATTGACTGTTCCTATTTTTAATATTCATAAAATCTAAAGTCTTTATACTCTTTAACAATGGAGTCGCCAACCAGAACAGACTATACTGACCAGCGACTACCTTAAATTTAATGTTTCAGATTTATTTTCTTATCTCTAATTTCATAAACTACATCTGCTACATTTTCGAGTAATCGTTTATCGTGGGTGATAAACACGATAGTTCCGGTGTACTCCTTCATTAGTATTTCCAAAGCCTCTAAACTTGGTATGTCAAGGAAGTTACTGGGTTCATCCATTATTAGGATGTTATATCTACCCATGAGCATTTTAGCAAGCAACAATTTTATAATTTCTCCACCGCTTAAAACAGATAAACTTTTTCCAATATCGTTCTGTTTGAACCCCATAGATGCTAGCACTGAACGAATTTCTGATATATTGTAGTCACAATCCTTCTGCATAAACTCCATAACATTCTGATTACTGTTGTACTTGTAACCATTCTGTGCAAAGTAACCTATTTTTGCCTTAGGCGAAATAGAAATTCCTTCTTCATGGTTTAAGATCATTTGGATTAAAGTTGTTTTTCCGATTCCATTACCACCAGTTAACGCCACTTTTGCTCCTAACGGAATTTGAAAAGATGCATTTTCAAACAGAGCCTTATCCCCAAATACTTTATTAATTTCTGCACCGACTATAGGGTATGGATTATGGAGCTCCAATGCTTTACTTTGCCTGAAACGAATTCTGCGAATGCCTTCCGGAGCTTCTACTTTTCCTAAGGCCGCAATCCTGTGCTCTAGGGTTTTAGCAGCATTATACATCTTTTTTTCCTTACTTCCTATTGATTTTTGATGAGCTAAACGCCCTCCGTCTTCAGTACTTTTTTTCTTTGAAGAACCTTTTGCCTTCTGTTCTATTTTACGAGCCTGTTTTCGCTTTTCCTCCGCAGCCCTTTCCAATCGGGCACGTTCCGCAATAAATTGTTCGTATTCTGCAGCTTGGCTCTTACGTTCTTCCTCTTTCTGACGAAGATAATCAGAATAGTTTCCCCAATACTCAGTGATTTTGCCATCTTTCAGTTCCCATATTTTATCTACTATTTCATCAAGAAAATAGCGGTCATGGCTAATAACTAACAGTGCACCTGTAAAATATTTTAGCTGTCCTATTAGAAAATCAATTCCTTCACGGTCTAAATGGCTCGTAGGTTCATCCGCTAAAATACCATGAACCTGTGCCGATAAGGCCTGTGCTATTTTAAGCCTTGTTTCTTCACCACCGCTCATAGTCTGTATATTTAATTGCTCAACACCTAGCTTGCCTACAAGTGCAAAATCTTTTTCCTCCTGCAGAGTTACTTCGTCCAACTGGGGAATATAGGCAAGTTCACCCAGACGATTCATTTTACATCCTGGGGGAGTTAATTCTCCTAAAAGTACCCTGAGTAAAGTGCTTTTTCCAGCACCATTTGCTCCTACTAAACCAATACGGTCATAATCATATACTTCTAATTCATTTATATCTAAAACATCGCGTCCTTTGAATTCCACACGAATGTCTTTTGCTTTTAATATTAATTCCATAACATTTCCTCCTGTCTATAATCGCATGCTTTCATTTGCTTGTATGCAGGGAAAACCCTGCGATTTTAGCAGGAAGAGTTACATGAAAATAAGATACATAAATATTCCTCCAATATTGTTTATTTTAAATCTAATTTTCTAACCTCAGTTATCATTTGGCAAACTATAGCAATGCCAATAATTAAAATACCTGATAGTAAAAACCAATGATTTACACCGATTTTATCAGCAAAGAATCCAGAAAGAATTAACCCAATTGGCATAGCAAGTGACATGATACTTCCGATCAAAGAAAATACACGTCCTAAATATTCAGGCTTAATTTTCTCCTGAAAAAGAGCTGTTTGCACACCGCTATAAAATGGCACCGAAAGCCCCATTATTGCACAGCAAACTACGAATATTACAAATCCATTTGGAGGAAGTATTCCCGAAACGGCTAAACTGGTCCCCATTATAAAAAATGAACTTGTTATTAGTAATACATGCTTTTCGAAGCCCCCTAATCTTCCTAATAATAAGCCTCCTGCTAGCATCCCAAATGCAAAGGAAATTTCCGTAATAGAAATATGCACAGGCGTTCCATTAAAGTGTTCCATGCTTATTAAAAGGAAATAGTGCATTGATTGGCATATAAACAAAAGTATATAGTGTTCCTAAGAGTAATAAGGCAAACAATCCTTTGTTTTGTCTCAGAACCACAACTCCTTCTTTCATCTCCCTTATGAAATTTGGTTCTAAACTTTGCACTTGATTACCCAGCTTAGGTATACGTACAATTGCTACCGTAATAGATGCAATCACAGCACCCAATACGTCGATGGCAATAATAGCATTTAAATCCCAAACGGAGTATAAGAGTGCTGCAACTGCCGGACTAACAATATAGCTTATAGACTGCAAAGACTGACTATAGCCTGCGCATTTCGTTAGCTGTTCTTCTGGTACTAAAAGTGGTGTAACCGCATTGAGTGCTGGGGTATGAAAAGCTGTTCCAATGCTACGGATAAACAATACTATCATAATCATCCAGACAGGTAGCTCCATACAGAATGCAACAATAGCAAGCACTGCACCAGCTGCTGCGATAATTAAATCGGCACCAATCATTATCTTCTTCCTATCATGACGATCCACTAGCACACCAATGGCAGGTCCCAAAATCGCATAGGGTAAAAAACCTACTAATGAAGCCATAGACAAGACCATCGCAGATCCTGTTTTTTCTGTAAGGTAAAAAATAATCGCCATTTGCAGGATGGCATTAGTGATTAATGATACTGCTTGCCCTGCCCATATTGCATAAAATTTTCGTTTCCAATTGTTGTATTTTTCCATTTATATTATCTCCTGCATATTATTTTGCTTGAATTTCTATTTTGAATAGCATTCTAGGCAATAAAAAATGCAGGCCAAACCCCACAATGTGGCTTTTGGTCTGCATACATACAATTTGGAAACATTCATATTAAAGACATAGTTAAATAAAGGTATAGTTAAATAACCAATATCCTCACCGTAACTAATGAATGCTCAATATCGTATAAATAAGCACAACAAAAAAGCCTATCATCGGGTATAGATTCTGCTTTTTTTATTGCCAGCTTATCTTAAACGCATTGAGGCTGTCATAGTTTCGGTTCCTCCTACATCTTTGTTTATATCAATTTATAGTATAACACAACAAGATGATATGTTCAATATAAAAGTTATGGAATGAGACTCATACTTCCAATTCGATGCCAGATTTAAAGGATATGACGAAGTTTTCTTCATAGACTGTAACGCTCTGGATTATCTTCCTTAGTAGCAAGCGATTAGCTTTCACAAAATCTTCTGTTTGTAGTTTTAAAAATTCATCAGGATTTTCTAACTCAACCTCAAAATATTTCATTTTACATTCCCTCATTTCATTTATTGATAAATTGAGTTTGCAAAAAAGAGTGGACAATTTTTGTCTACTCTTAACCTTTAAAATAGTTTTTTTTAATCGATTTGAAGTTGCCTAAATTATTACTTATTCGGTAAAATGAAGTATTGCTTTCAACAGATTTCCTTCAACTACACTTCACTTGATTCAAACAAGGTGGGTACATTTCTATTCCCACAAACTCCTTGTCAATGGAAACAAACACGTACCCACAGGGTAAATGGAAATAGAAACTGATAATTTCTAGCTATCACTTCTACTCATTCCAAAAATTTTCTCACTCTGATACTTACCCACCATAAAGCAAAAAGCCTTGCAATCAAGGCTTTCATTATCCCTTTCGTTCAAAGGTTTCTAAGCTTTTACGAGCAGAGCGACACACTCAGCGGTTCGCTATCTCCGTTCTGTCTGCGTGCTAGCACTTGTCAATCACGGACAGCTATCGCATGGGCGGAAGTAAATGCTAATCTTCGTCGTTTTACTCCTTGACTAGCAAACTTACCGCCTCAACATGCTACGTTTGTAGGTTTCACAGGAACTCCTATTGCCGAAACATATCAGACCTTTGGTCAGGAAATTGATAGATACACTATGGATCAGGCGGTCGCAGATGGACTAACTGTTTCTATTAAGTATCATCCTCGTATTGCCAAGGTGTTACTTGATAAGACCAAAGCTAAAGAAATTGAAAATTACTATAAAAAGTGTGCCGATGATGGTGCAACGTATGATGATATTGAAGCCAGTAAACGTGCAATGAGTTCTATGGAAGTTATCCTTGGCGAGCCTTCTCGCTTGGAGAGGCTTGCTATAGATATTCATGACCATTATATTTCATCTTGTGATAGTGACCCAGATAGAATTCAGAAAGCAATGATTGTCTGCTCTAGCAGAAAAATTGCATATTCACTTCTTTTGAAATTCAAGGATAAATATCCGGAATGGTTTGAAGAAAAGAAAACTCCTGACGGAGTTACTGCAACAGATGAAGAACTTAAAGAATTAAAGCCTATGCCATTTATGGCTATGGTATCGAGTGTTGGAAGTAATGATGAAGCTGAGATGTATAACTATCTTGGTGGAGTTAAAAATGATAAACGTTGCGAAGAACTGGATGCAGCCTTTAAACAGGAAAAGTCTAATTTCCATATTGTTATCGTAGTTGATATGTGGATTACGGGATTTGATGTTCCGTCACTTACATATTTATATAACGATAAGCCTTTGAAGAAGCACTTGCTGATTCAAACTATCAGTCGTGTAAACAGAAAATATCCCGGCAAAGAATATGGTATGGTTATCGACTATATTGGCATTCGCGATAATATGCGTGAGGCCATGAAGGTTTACGGTGGTGATACATCAGTTGCTCCCACATCGGATGACGTTGAGCAGGCTACCTCTGCATTCAGGGAGGAGATTGAAATACTTAAAGCACTGTTTACAGATTATGACTTAGCTCCATTCCTTAATACGAAATGTGACCCTGTTGAAAGATATAAATTACTTTCCAAAGCGGCTGAGTATGTCTTTACATCAGCACAGGTCTTGCAGACAGAAGGAAACGGAAAAACTAATCAGGTCTCATTTAAGACATATTTCTTAAAGTCTGTTAAGAGAATGAGAAGTGCTTTTGATATTTGCCAACCTTCTGGAAATCTGGGCGAAGAAGAATCTGCGCTTGCACAGTGCTTTATGGCTATAGCAGGCTTCGTTCGTAAAATGAGTGGAACCAGCGATGTTGATGCTGAAACTATGAATCTTGTGGTATCAAAGATGGTTGAAGAGGCATTAAAATACAATAAGGTAGAAAGTGTTCTTGAAAGTGGCGAGGAAGAAGATATCTTCTCTCCTGAATACTTTGAAAAATTATCAGATGTAGAAATGCCTGCTACAAAGTTAGAATTACTTATCAAAATGCTCCGTAAGCAAATAAAGGAATATGGCAGGGTTAACCAATTAGCAGCGAAATCTTTCCAAGAAATGATTGAAAAGACTATTGATGAGTACCATGAAAGACGTAAGCACCTTACTGCTGAAGAAGCCGGGGCAACACAGGAAGCTGCCTCAGAAGATATTATTAAGGCTGCAACTGAACAAGCTTTAGTGATACTTCGTCAGATGAACGAAAATCGTGAGAGTTTCCGTAAAATAGGATTAACCTTTGAAGAAAAGGCATTCTATGATATTTTGATTGCTCTTCGTGACCAGTATAAGTTTGAATATGGCATTGACAAAGAAGTTAACGGTGTTGTGATAAACGATAAATGCAAGACACTTGCTAAAAAAGTTAAGGAAATAATAGATACCGAGTCTTCATTTGTGGACTGGCTCAACAATCAGAATGTGCGTAATCAGTTAAAATTGAAGATAAAGATTTGTTTGGTTAAGAACGGCTATCCGCCACAGTATAGTCCTGAAGTGTTCACAAAGGTGATGGAGCAGGTAGAAAATTTTGAGGAGCATTCTGAAACAACTTCAGAAAGTTAGATTATTCCTTTTCCTTATTGCTTCTATGTGAAGAACTATGATGTTTGCTGAGAATAGTGCCCTATATGGTAGAAAGAAGGATGGTGAATAACATGGGAAGTATTGTTTTAGAATTACAGAATGAAATTGTGTCATCAAATTGCGATGTTGTTAATATATTACGCAAAGCACATTTGATTGCATCAAAATTAAAGCTTGCTGATTTTGATCAATGGATTCAACACGAATTAAATGGTTATCCTGACCCAGAATCTTGCCCTGAGTATAGAAAGGTTCGTGGAAGTTTAAAAACTTTCAATCCTTATCGCGGTTGGATTCCAACCTCAATACAGGATAATGAATACGAAAAAAAGATTTGTGAAAGAAAGTTAGTAAATTCAATTTCTGAAATCATTTCTTTATGTCAGTCCTCAGGAAATGTATTAACTTTAGATTTTTCAGGCGAACAACTTGCATTGTTTGATAAAATGGCTGATTCGCTACTTCCAATGGATTATGCATTACATGTACCTACAACTGCAGTTAAAGACATTGAAGAAAAAGTCAAAAATACTATTTTAGAATGGACATTGAAATTAGAATCGGAAGGTATTGTAGGGGAAAATATGGTTTTCTCTGAGACTGAAAAAGAATCCGCAGTGAACATGCCGCAAACCGTGAATAATTATTACGGGAATACAAGTGTGATCAATTCGCCATCCGATAATGTACAGATAGTGTCTGGAAGTGAGAATACAGTTACATTTTCCTATGATAAAGTTAAGGATGTAGTTGATGCCGTTGAAAAAAGTATTAGTGAATCTGATTTATCAAAAGAGGATATAGAAACCGCAACAGAATTATTAGCTGACATCAAATTAAAAATTGAAGAAGAGAAGAAACCGCATATTTTAAAATCAGCATTGGTTGGACTAAAAGACTTTTTAATTAATACAGGTGCCAGCGTTACTGCAGTGTTAATACAAGCTCAAATACAAGGTTTGTTCTAAAAATCTCAAATACTATTTCGGTATCTGAGTATAAGAAAACGGCCACACAGAGTATCTCTACTCTTGTATGGTCGTTTTATTTCTTATGTTCCCGCTTAAAGGCTTTCAGTTGGTTTTCTTTTAATCCCTTACTGAACACTCCTTT
>NZ_JBQEQO010000089.1:0-325 GCF_056754715.1 Gardnerella sp. CCPDSM | reverse complement strand
CGAATAAGGGTGTTGATAAGCTCATCATCTTCTCTACTATCCACCCTAAGATAGTTTTTTGCTTCCTCAACTGTAACTATCATCAACACCCCTCCTTAAACCATCTTTTTATGCTGCTACGCTTGTTTTAACAGGCAGAATCTGTACTGCTTCTTTAAGCACGAGTTTGCCGTCTACACGCTCTTTAGCGACGAAACCTATCATGCCGTTTCCAGCGAAAAGCTCGGTAAGCTCTTTAAACGAGCGTGAACCACGATCACCAATGTTGTAGTACGAGTAGTCGCCAAAAGCCACCATGTTTTCAGGCGCGTAAGCAGACGTGTAT
>NZ_JBQEQO010000088.1:0-330 GCF_056754715.1 Gardnerella sp. CCPDSM | reverse complement strand
TGAATAAGGGTGTTGATAAGCTCATCATCTTCTTTACTATCCACCCTAAGATAGTTTTTTGCTTCCTCAACTGTAACTATCATCAACACCCCTCCTTAACTTTTAACCGTCTTTTAAGCTGCTACGCTTGTTTTAACAGGCAGAATCTGCACTGCTTCTTTAAGCACGAGTTTGCCGTCTACACGCTCTTTAGCAACGAAACCTATCATGCCGTTTCCAGCGAAAAGCTCGGTAAGCTCTTTAAACGAACGTGAACCACGGTCGCCAATGTTGTAGTACGAGTAGTCACCAAAAGCCACCATGTTTTCAGGCGCGTAAGCAGACGTGTAA
>NZ_JBQEQO010000087.1:0-358 GCF_056754715.1 Gardnerella sp. CCPDSM | reverse complement strand
CCAAATCCAAATCCCAGTTTGTAGTGCCTTAGACTTTTATCATCATACGACATTCCCCTTGCCAGTTTCTCTCCTGCAATGAACGTTAAGGCTCTTTTATTGATGCATGGTTATCATAAGGGTAGTCTTGATACACGTGAGACTGTCGTATTGATGTCAAGGGCTTAATAGGTGGGTGCAAGTTTGCTCTTGTGTAGCAAGGCTTAGCGAGGGCTATCGTTAAAAGGTTTAATGCGAAGTGGCTTTAGGCCGGGTTCTCGCGGTTTTTGAGCGCAGTTTGGCTGTTTGAGGGAAGATGTCGACGCTCTGGGGTCGAGTGCACAGGATGTAAACGTTAAAAAGTGCACCCGCTTTGCAC
>NZ_JBQEQO010000086.1:0-352 GCF_056754715.1 Gardnerella sp. CCPDSM | reverse complement strand
ATGCAAAGTGGGTGCACTTTTTAACGTTAACATCCTGTGCACTCGACCCTAGAGCGTTGATATGTTTCCTCATACAGCAAAATCACACTCAAAAACCACGCCAAGCCAGCCTAAAGCCGCCACATGCTAAACCTTTTAACGATAGACCTCACTAAGCCTTGCTACACAAGGGCAAATTTGCACCCACCTAATCAGCCCTTGACATCAATACGACAGTCTCACATGTTTCAAGACTACCCTGATGATAACCATGCATCAAGAAAAGAGCATTAACGTTCGTTGCAGGAAAGAAGCTGGCAAAGGGAATGTCATATGATGATAAAAGTCTAAGACACTACAAACTGGGATTTGT
>NZ_JBQEQO010000085.1:0-370 GCF_056754715.1 Gardnerella sp. CCPDSM | reverse complement strand
CATTGCAAACTGGATGTAAATCACCTACTGGCTTACCTGCAATTTCACATAATCTTAGCCTCGCATTAATTCGAGCTTTAGATTGCAAGACCATGAGCCTACTAAGTCTCCTAAATTAGCGGATTTAGCTGATTAGTCGCGTGGGTTTTAAAATATACAAGGTTTGAAGGTGATGATTTTATGATTTCAGATAATATCTTCCATGATTCTTCACATGATAATTTGAAATCTAGCTTCATTACGTGTTGTATACAATGAAGCTTTGCTTTTGAACTCTGAAACTATTGCTCTGTACTCTGAAACTTTGATTTAGAACATCATATTATTTCTTACTATATTATGCTTGTAATACTGTATATCCCCACTTCAC
>NZ_JBQEQO010000084.1:0-397 GCF_056754715.1 Gardnerella sp. CCPDSM | reverse complement strand
CCCATTGCCTTTAATGCTCCTACTGCACCACCGTAGCCACAGTTATGCACGAGCTTTCCCGATACGGTAAAACGATGATTTGGTCCGGCATTTCGTATGTCATAAACTCGAGCCTTGCTTCGATTAAACGCCAGTTTTTTCTGTGTTGTGCTACAGCTGTATTTGCTCTTGATATGATTTCTTCTCTGCTTATTCCTTTCGATAGCATTCTTGTAACTACCGATCTTGCGTATGGCCAATATTGTTGCTCCCACCGTGTTAGGATAGCGTTCTGCTTGTTGTTTTGATTGACTATTCTTGGAACAAAGCGGATATTTCCTTTTTCGTAGTTGCCGTTTGTATTTATCCGATCTAATTCCCAGTCTTTTCGCACATTGTCTACCTCTTGTAAAATCCA
>NZ_JBQEQO010000083.1:0-408 GCF_056754715.1 Gardnerella sp. CCPDSM | reverse complement strand
AACCTCAATAATGTTAATATCTTCAGGCAGTTTAGACACGTATCCTGAAATTTCTCCTGAATACTCTTTTTTAATGCTATCAATCTTAAAACCATAATTGTCAAACGGAGACCAGTTAGTTCTAAAATGTAGCCAAAACTCGCCTGATGGAACAAACACTGTTGCGCCAGAAATTTTTTCACCAGTTAAACCCGGTATAGCGTAAATTTTATCCTCATACTTGTAAAAAATGTCTACAAAATCGTCAAAAGCTGATTCCGTATGCGACTTCTCATTAAATTTTACGGCTAAACTTTCCTGCTTAACAATAAGCCTGTAAGCGTAGCCGGTTGACGTGTCGTAGAAAAAATCACCAACATGCTGCATTTTTTCACTATCAGTCAGCCACAAGCTCATAGGAGCGTTAAA
>NZ_JBQEQO010000082.1:0-410 GCF_056754715.1 Gardnerella sp. CCPDSM | reverse complement strand
ACTAAAAGTAGTTAGGCCTATAACACTTTTTGCGGAGTGAGGATTTCTGATATTAATACGGTTGGGATTATATTAGATTTGTTGGGATTGTATTAAATACAGTTGGGACTTTATTAGCCACGGTTGGGACTCTATTAGAGCGTGGCTAATGCTCGTTTTGTTTTCTAAAACGAGTGTTGTTTAACGAGAAGGGGGGTGAAAACATTGTTAACGCTTAAACCTCAAAGCACGTAGCTTTCAAGGCAAGTGTGGTTTTTACATGTCAAACTGTTATAAAAACGAGATTATTCCACTCTTTTTTACACTCATGATACGGGTTTTAAGAAAGAGCGGGTAAATGTTATAAGAATTTTTGGAACAATTAACAAGATTGTGGTTAATGATTAATCAATAAGACACTACTAATAAAC
>NZ_JBQEQO010000081.1:0-412 GCF_056754715.1 Gardnerella sp. CCPDSM | reverse complement strand
GTATTGGTGAACTGCGTTTCGCTTTTGGACCAGGGTATCGTGTGTATTTTGCACAAAAAGGCTCAAAGTTAATGCTATTACTTGCTGGTGGGGATAAAAGTAGTCAAAGTAAAGATATTAAGCAAGCGAAGATACTTCTTGCACAGTTAATTGAGGAGAAGAAATGGTAAATATAAGTAAATGGGATGCGAGTGAGTATCTTGAGAACGATGATGATGTTATTGCATATCTCAATGCCGCAGCAGAACTCAATGATCCTCGCTTGTTGCAAGCTGCTATAGGCGATATTGCAAAAGCTCGAAGAATGAAAGAGATTGCTCAAAAAGCCGAGGTTGGAAGGGAAAGCCTTTACAAAAGCTTAAGACGAGACGGCAATCCCAGCTTCCAAACTATTGCGAAGGTTGTTCAAGCG
>NZ_JBQEQO010000080.1:0-423 GCF_056754715.1 Gardnerella sp. CCPDSM | reverse complement strand
ATATTGCAATGATATTGGTGAACTGCGTTTCACTTTTGGACCAGGATATCGTGTGTATTTTGCGCAAAAAGGCTCAAAACTAATGCTGTTACTCGCTGGTGGAGATAAAAGTAGTCAAAGTAAAGATATTAAACAAGCAAAGATACTCCTTGCACAGTTAATTGAGGAGAAGAAATGGTAAATATAAGTAAATGGGATGCGAGTGAGTATCTTGAGAACGATGATGATATTATTGCATATCTCAATGCAGCAGCAGAACTCAATGATCCTCGCTTGTTGCAAGCTGCTATAGGCGATATTGCAAAAGCTCGAAGAATGAAAGAAATTGCTCAAAAAGCCGAGGTTGGAAGGGAAAGCCTTTACAAAAGCTTAAGACGAGACGGCAATCCCAGCTTCCAAACTATTGCGAAGGTTGTTCAAGCA
>NZ_JBQEQO010000008.1:0-39667 GCF_056754715.1 Gardnerella sp. CCPDSM | reverse complement strand
CTGTTTTTCAAATCTTTGTACTGTACAACCAGCTGCGTAGGAATCGGCCTAAAAGTCACATAATAGTGTTTGGTAGTCAGCTGATTGTCGTCATTATCTCGAACAATACCATAATCGTAGTTGCCAAAATCACCTGTATTATCCGCAGTAAATTCTCCACCTTTAGGAGTATCAATATCGTTACTGTAATACAAATAACCAGGAATCTTAGTACCGGTAAGTCCCTCCATAGTCGGGCGCTTGACCTGCCTGTTGTGACGATCTCCTTCAAAGTTTAATAAAGGGGCAAAATACGGATTAAACTCATTATTATTTAAAAAAGGAACCTTATTTATAGTTTTTGCCTCAATCAAATCAGGAATGTTCAAAGGTGTAAATGGCTTTGTTGAGAATCTATCCAACTCTGCTGCGCTACGTTGAGGAATATCGCTCGCACCACTTATATTAGTTGTTTTTCTATATTTCAGGTCGTCAACAAAGTGAAACTCTCCACCGCATTGCGGCAAAATCCAGAAAATGATATTCATGTGGTTAGCAGCTTCATAACGAACTTCAGCATGACCCCAAATCAATTCATCCTTTTTGCGCACAATCGTCGTCACATGAATAAATGTCTGCTGTCCTCCAATGTGATATTCCACGGTATGCTTAGTGGTACGATCCTCATCAACTATCTTTCCATTTACCTCAAGCGTATAAGGTATCACCGTCTTGTGAGAATTTTGATTATCAAAACTCAGAGAACCATCAGCATTCTTATTTTCTCGTATTGATTTATAAGGAGAAATATCCGCATACGCATAGGAGGCACCCTTGACACGTGGAATAAATATGTAAGCATCAATTCGTCCTATCATACCTTGATGTCTAATAACTTCATTATATGGAATTACGTGAGTATCTCCAGATGCTTTTCCATTGGCAATGTTCAACTCTTTACCAAATGACGTATAAAAAACCTTTGTTATATTCCTAGGCGGGCGGGAAGACATTGTTTTATCCTGCAGCTCTTTCACTTCAGCAGGTGTAATTACATTAGGGAACGGATTAGTTACATTATCAGCATTACTAACGCCTTTTTTATTAGACATAACTTCACTTGATGAATCTTCTGCAGATTTATCTTCTTTTGATACTTCTTTTGTAGATTGAGTCGACTTGTATACAGCTTCTTTGCTTTTCTTTACATCAGCCGAATCATTCGTAGCATTATTATCTTTGACATTACTACTTACAGCATCATTCTTATGAATATTAGCATTATTAGAATTTATATTATTAGAATTTACATCATTCTTCGAAGCATCAACATTCTTGGAACCAGCATCATTCTTGAAACTAGACTCATCCTTAGAAAGCGTAACATTCTTGGAATTGTCATCATCCTTAGAAAGCGTAACATTCTTGGAATTGTCATCATCCTTAGAAAGCGCATCACCCTTTGCTTTATCAGAATTTTTAGCAGAAGGATACCCCCCCCCCGTCAGAAAATCCCGGATTCGCAACATTAGAGTTAGCATTCACAACAGCAGACGCACTTGTAACATTCTCAGCCGCATTCGCACTCTGCGCAACGCAAAAAGCGCAAGCCGCAGTAGCAATACTCATCATCGTCGTTGACAAAACGAGCACAGTCCTTTTGTTCATTTTTCCCTCTTATAAAATAAACAAATTTAAAAAACTTATAAAATAAAAATCACACAGCTGCAATCTCATCCTAAGAATGCAACCACACAAACCAATATACCATAATTCGGTATAATGTATACACAAAATTATGAAAGCTTACACTTAAACGCGCACACAAACACTTCACGCTCAACTTTCGCAAGTTCGAAGCAAACGCACGTGCATAAAAGTCATTAAAACAAGAAGAATAAGCAAATAAGCCGGAAGCAGCACCATAGAAACGTTCTGCCCAATAAACCCAAAAATCGCAGGCATTACCATAGAGCCAATATATGCGCTCGCCATTTGCATGCCAACAATTGCTTGAGACTTATCTTCCCCAAAATAATGCGGCGTGGAATGAATAATGCATGGGTAAACCGGAGCGCATCCTAGTCCAACAATTACAAATCCTGCAATAAGCTCAATATGATTCGGCAAAGGCAGCAACAATACCAGAATTCCCACAAGCATCACGCACTGCCCAATACGAATCATAGTTGCATCGTTAAAACGCATAGTAAGAAATCCGCTTACAAAACGACCAACCGTAATACCAACATAAAACAGGCTTGCCCAACCTGCCGCAACAACGCGGCTAACTCCCCCATGCAAAACCATGTAACTACTAGCCCATAATCCTGCAGTTTGCTCCAACGCACAATAGCAAAAGAACATAATAAGAATATTCTTAGCTCCTGGAATGCGCAAAACTTCCGCATAAGAAAGCATTACAGAAGATTGCTGCTTTACCTCAGTAAGATTATGCGATTGATTATGCGATTTATCATTCGATTGATTATGATGCGATTCTGCACTTTTATTATTATTTTTCCACAGCGGCAAACTTATAAACAGCACAAGAGTTAGAACAATTTGTATAACAGCAATATACTGATATCCTGCAGGCCAGCGCTGACCGTGCGAAAGCGCAAACCCCATAACGTAAGGGCCCACCGAAGCTCCAATTCCCCACATGCAGTGAAGCCAGCTCATGTGCCAACTCTCATAGTGAATTGCAACGTAATTATTAAGAGCCGCGTCCACTCCTCCAGCACCCAAACCGTATGGCACAGATAGAAAAATAAGCACAAGATAATTCGGTGCAAAAGAAAAACCTAGCAACGCTAAAGCTGTTAAAGCAACTGAAACAAGCGTAACCTTACCAGGGCCAAACTTATGCGTAAGCCTATTAGATAGCAGCGCAGAAACAATTGTTCCTGCAGAAATAACCATTGATATTCCGCCAGCCCAAGAAATTTGCGCTCCAACATCGTGACTCATAGTCGGCCACGCGGCTCCAAGAAGAGCATCCGGCAAACCCAAGCTAATAAACGCAAGATAAATAACCGCTAGAAGAAGGTTAACCATAAAAATTCCCCAACCTTAGTTAATACGTGTTTACAAAACGTGTTTACAAAAACAACTCACCAAACAAGTGTAACCCAATAAGCATTAACAGCATATCGCGTGACACAAAATAAGGCTTCTGCTTAGTGTATTAAACATAAAACAGAAGCCTTAATTACTAATAAAACGTAGGCAATTAAAACTACGTATTGGTTATAACTTACAAATTACAACTTACAAATCACAACTTACAACTAGTTTCTACGCTTGCGAGTTGCAGCAAATGATTCAGCAAGACCGGCGAAACCTGCGAAAAGCGAGGCAATTGCGGAAGCAAGAATTGGGGCTGCGGTTGATCCAGTTTTAGGAAGATGCTTAGCAACGTGCTTAGGTTCCGGCTCTGGCTGCGAAGGAGCTGGCGCAGGTTCCGGCTCTGCTTCAGCAGGCGGCAGAATCGGAGCTGGAGCAACAATAAACGGAACAGGAGTTGGCTCTTTATCTGGAGTCAAATCTATATCCGGAATATCATCCCAATCAATATCCGGCTCAGGTTCTGGCGTTGGCTCTGGTTCTGGCTCAGGAGCAGGAGCTGGCGGCGTTGGAGGTGTTGGCGGATTAGACGTATACGAGCTATACACCGAAATATTGCCACTCACAGGAGTATCACCAGTAAACCGAGTGCCTTTGCCATTAGATTCAGTAAACCAACCGTTAAAAGTAAAACCAGACTTTGAAGGATCAGCCGGCATCGACTGGTCAGTCCACTCATCTCCATTAATGGATTTGTTTTCTTGCACCTTTACTTGTGCATACTGAGTCTCTCCATTCATAAAAGTTACTTTATAACCAGCAGCTTCCCACTTCGGGAACACAACAAAGGTGTGGTTCGTAGAGCAATATTGTGTACCGAGTTTACTTCCAAATGTATTAACGCCCTCTTTGTCTCTAAGTACAGCAAATAAATATGGGTAGGTAGTAGTCTGAGAATTGAATGGCGAGTACATTGTGGTTGCGTTTTTAATAATAGTTCCATCATCGTCATCCATTCGATCATACGATGTATACGGACGCTTATTTGTTTTTCTAGCAACATAGAACTGCCAACCAACAAACTTAAAACCTGCTTTAACAGGATGTATAAAATTGCCATCTTTATCTTTAGGAATCTTAATAGCATTATCTTCTACACGAACACGTTTAAAAATATTGTCACTGTTATACGTGAATTTCCAGTTACCATCGGATCTATAGCTTTTATCAACATTCTGTGGTTGCTTATACGAGAAGCAATCTTTTGCTACCGACTCATCCTTGGCATACACAATTTCCAATACATTTAAACGGAAATATTTGTTTTGAGACTTTTTATCGGATCCTTTAGGAGTCCATGTAAAGTATGTGGCATCAGGCGTAAACGAATCATCTTCACCTACAGCAACATTATTGTATGTCACATAATACGGACTTGGAATTGTGCTATTTACCACTGACACTTCATACGTATGGCTTGAATCATAACTACCCAAGCTTTTAGTTGCACTCGTAGCAGTATCAGGGTATTCACCTTTAACAGTTACTTCCTTATTTGTAGTTGTATCTTTTATCTTAAATTCGATATTCTTAAACGCGTCCTTTACGTCCTGCCTAGAAGAATCTAGCGTGGAACCAAAATCCCAATTCACAAAATTCAATTGGCCAAAATCGCTATCAGCTTTAACGAGAGCCTTGTTATTATCACCGTTCATAGTCTCCCAGCAAAGACTTACTCTAAGCTCAGTTGTTTCTTGCTTCTTTTGATTAGGAGCAGGCTTACCACTACTTGCCAAAAGCATTTGATTATTAGCATTTGAAGACTCAGACTTTTCACCAGGCTTCTCAGTATTCTTAGTCTTAGTCTCAGTCTCAGCCTCAGTCTCAGCCTGGGTACCTGCTTCCGTGCTCACTTCAGGCTTTGCATTACCCTTCGTAGATTCTGCAATTTCTGAACCCCCATTCTCAGAAATTCCAGAATCTTCACTCTTCTTTGAAGAATCTTCGGTTTTTAGGCTACTTTCGTTAGAAGCATCAGTATTTGTAAATTTGCTATTTGCAACTGGGGGGGGGGTGGTTGAAGATTGTGTTGTTGAAACAGCACTTTCAACGGTATTAACGCTTTTCTCAGCCGCATTCGCAGTTTGTGCCATGCAAAAAGCGCAAGCCGCAGTAGCAATACTCATCATCGTAGTCGACAGCACAAGCGCAGTTCTCTTGTTCATTTCTTCCTCACAAAATAAACAAATTTAAAAAAACTTATAAAATAAAAATCACACAGCTGCAGCTTCATCATAGGAGCGCAACCACATAATTAGTATACCACAATTCGGTATAATGTATATACAAAATTATAAAAGCTTACACATAAACGCGCGCACATTCAATCGCACGTGTATAAAGCAATATATAGCAATACAAAGCGATACAAAACGATACAAGGCGATATAGCAATATACAACAATCAAGCAATATGCATACATACAACATGCACGCATGCACGCACGCATACATACCGCTATCAGGTATCGATTTTGGAACGATCGAAGTCATCCGCATTATCAACAATAAACTGCTTGCGCGGAGGAACGTCATCGCCCATCAGCAAATCGAACACTTCGCTCGCCTGCTGAGCATCTTCCATACGAATTCTTCGAAGCATGCGAGTTCTAGGATCCATGGTTGTGTCTGCAAGCTGATCCGCATCCATCTCACCCAAGCCCTTGTAACGCTGAATGTCGCTGTTAAAATCAATGCCCTTAGCTTGCAAATCATCAAGCTTTCCAGCCAACTCGTCGTCAGAATACGTGTAAATATACTCGCCCTTGCGCTTTCCTGCGAGCGCAATCCTGTGGAGCGGCGGCACTGCAGCATAAACGTGCCCGTGCTCAATAAGCGGACGCATGTAACGGTAGAACAGCGTTAGAAGCAAAATACGAATGTGTGCGCCGTCAACGTCAGCATCGGTCATCATAACAATCTTGTTGTAACGCGCTTGCGAAATATCGAAACTTGCGCCAGATCCTGCTCCAACAACCTGAATAATTGCAGCGCATTCTTTGTTGGAAAGCATTTGTGCAAGGCTCGCTTTTTGCACGTTCAAAATCTTACCGCGAATTGGCAGAAGCGCTTGGAAAGCAGAGTTTCTAGCGGCTTTTGCGGTACCAAGTGCAGAATCGCCCTCGACGATGAAAAGTTCCGCAACATCGTCGTTTCCAGGCTGGCAGTCGGAAAGTTTCGGTGGCATTGAAGCAGACTCAAGCGCATTCTTTCTGCGAGTAACTTCCTTAGTTTTACGCGCCTGAATACGTGCGTGCATTTCGGAAACGATTTTTTCCAAAACTCTAGCGGACTGCTCTTTAAAACCTCGCTTAGAGCCAGTAATCATTTCGCCAAATTGAGCGTCAGTCATTTTCATAACTATCGGCTTTACTTGAGCAGTTCCAAGCACGTCTTTAGTTTGGCCTTGGAATTGAGGCTCTGCAATTCGAACAGTTACGACTGCTACTAAGCCTGCCATAATGTCGTCGCGCTCAATTTTCGTGTTAGCGTCTTTAAGATTTACTTTAAGCTTTCTAGCATTGTCTTCTACGGCTTTACGAATTTGCTTAGTTAAGCCTTGCATAAATCCGTCAACGTGCATGCCTCCGCCAGGAGTTTCAACAACGTTTACGAAACTAATAATCGTTGAATCGTAGCCGTTTACCCAGCGCATTGCAATATCAACGCCGCATTTTCGAGTCACTTGTTGAGCGTGCAATTCTCCGGAAGAGTCAACAGCTTGCGTTTCTTCTATATAAGTATCTTCGCCAGAGATTCGCCAAATATCGGATACTGCTTCACCTTTTGAAAGGAAATCAACGAAATCTTCAACTCCGCCGTTATGCAAAAATTCAACTACGCGAGGGTGGTGCTTGTTTTGCATTGAGTTGTTAGACTCAGCATTCGCAATAGATTGTGCTTCTGAAGATTTAAAATCTTCTTCTGTTTCGTCAGATTCAGTAGTTTCTTCTGTTTCGCTAATTTCGTCAGATTCGCTAATATTTTCAGCTTCGTCAACGTCTTCAGATTCGTCAATATAAGTTTCCGTATCTTCCGAAATTTCTGTAACATCAGTTTTTATAGCTTCAGATTCCGCAGTAGCATCTTCAGGAGCATCAATCTCCTCAATATTTGCAGACTCTCCTTCAGGCACATGCTCATCAATAACCGTAATTCGCAAGCCTGGAACCAAAAAACTCGTTTGACGAACTCTGTCAATAAGCTGCTCGTAACTAAATTTCGCAGTTGAGTTAAAAATTTCAGGATCAGCCCAGTATCGTACGCGAGTTCCGGTAGTTTTTGGCGAAACAGTTCCAATAATTTCAAGCTCAGTAGGCTTGTTCTTACGCGTGCGCTTAAAAGGTGAAGCTGGAGAAGGATGCTCCGAATCCGCGTCGCTATAAACACCAGGATGCCCTTGATGGAACGCCATATGATGCGTTTTACCGTCTCTATCAACTTCCACATCCAAGCGCAAGCTCAACGCGTTTACAACAGAAGATCCAACACCATGCAAGCCGCCTGCAGCGTTGTAAGAAGCGTTGCCAAACTTTGCTCCAGCGTGAAGCTTAGTAAGCACAACTTCCACGCCAGTTAGCTTAGTTTTAGGCTCAACATCTACTGGAATACCGCGGCCGTTATCCGCAACTTCAATAGATCCATCGTCGTGGAGAGTAACAGTAATATGATTGCAAGCTCCGGCCAAAGCCTCGTCAACAGCGTTATCAATAATCTCCCAAAGGCAATGCATTAAACCTTGGCTATCAGTAGTGCCAATATACATGCCTGGGCGCTTTCTAACTGCGTCCAAGCCTTCAAGCACTGTCAAGCTATCGGCATCATACTGTTCTTGCTCTTTACGAGAGACCACTTCTACCCCTTGAACTAACGAATGGAACGAATCTTAATGTAAAACTATTAATACCGGATACCAAGCAATAAGTGTCGCATTATTGCAAATCTAAGCAAGAATACGACACTTTTCACGCAGCTATTACCAAATCACTGATCCAAGAAGTCGCGCAAGGTTTGCGACCTAGAAGGATGACGCAACTTAGACATTGTCTTCGACTCAATCTGACGAATACGCTCACGCGTAACGCCGTACACGCGGCCAATATCATCCAAAGTCTTAGGTTGACCATCTTCCAAACCGTAACGCATCTTAATAACTCCAGCCTCTCGAGGAGCCAAAGTTTCAAGAACCTGCCTAAACTGTTCTTGAAGAAGCGAGAATGCAACTGCGTCAGATGGTGCAATTGCGTCGGTATCTTCAATCAAATCACCAAACTCAGAATCACCATCTTCACCCAATGGCGTGTGCAAAGAAATAGGTTCGCGACCATATTTTTGCACTTCCTGAACTTTTTCTACTGGCATGTCAAGCTCGCGAGCAAGCTCATCCGGCGTAGGTTCACGGCCCAAGTCTTGCAACATTTGACGCTGAACTCTAGAAAGCTTATTAATAACTTCAACCATGTGCACTGGAACTCGAATTGTACGAGCCTGATCTGCCATAGCACGAGTAATAGCCTGGCGAATCCACCAAGTTGCGTAAGTTGAGAACTTAAAGCCCTTCTTCCAGTCGAACTTTTCAACTGCACGAATTAAGCCAAGGTTACCTTCCTGAATCAAATCAAGGAAAAGCATTCCCCTACCGGTGTAACGCTTCGCAAGAGAAACTACAAGACGAAGGTTTGCTTCCAAAAGATGATCTTTAGCTTTCTTGCCGTCTGCTGCAGCCCACTTAAGCTCACGCTTACGCTTAAACTCCATTTGATCGATTTGCGTGTCGAGCAAATGCTGAGCGTACAAGCCAGCCTCAATACGCTCCGACAAATCAACTTCTTGTTCAGCGTTAAGCAAACTTACGCGGCCAATCTGCTTCAAATAGTCTTTAACAGGATCAGCTGTAGCTCCCGTAGCAATTACTCGACGCTTCGGGTTTCCAGAAGGAGTTAGATTATCATCGTCATCGTCGTCTCGAACAATAAACGCGCCTTTAGCTTGTGGAACTTGAGGAACATCAGACTTATTTTCATCATGTTCGTCAATATCGTCTAAATCATCAGCTTCATCATCAAGTTCAACATCATCAACATCGCTAAGATCGTCAACGTCAGCTATGTCTTCTGGCTGAATATCGTCAACATCTAAGTCCTCAAGAGACATCTGCTCAGCGTCAACGTCAAGATGCGAATCATCGCCTAAAGGATCCTCAAGAGCCAACGAATCATGCGAATCCATGTCAAAATTGTCGTCGCTTTCAACACTATCATCGCTTAATTTATTCTCAGCGTATTCATCCGCAGCAGATTCCATGTTGGCATCTTCATTTTCAGATGATTTCTTTGAACGAGAATTACGCGACTTATTATCATCTTGCTTGCGCGCACTAGTTTTACGTGCAGTACTAGCCTTACGCGTTTTTACAGGCTTATTATCTTCTTGCGTTTCACTCTGATCGGCCGTTGATTCAACTTCACTCGTCAAACTATTTCCTCCTGTAGTACCCCTTGCTACGCATTTTAGGCATAGTTCACGCAAGGGCAAGTTTTACCTTAAGTAGTAAACCATTTAAGCACGACGATTATTCCCCCTAATTTTCTTGCGGCGTGGCGTAATTATCAATCCAAGCTGGTTCTAGATTATTCTCACACGCTCCGCGCACGATTTTTGCCATTGTGCAATCCTTATCAATTTCAAGAGCGCAATCTGCATAATATTTGACATTACCCAACTTAAACCACCAACTAATATATGCTAATAAAGCATAAACTTGCACGGTTAGTTCAGGAATACTTTTCACAACCATTGTCATAACTTCCAGAACTTTGCAAGCAGCAATAGCACGCTTTATATCCGGTTTTTTGTTTTTTTGAGTAAATTTAGCTTCCAAACAGTGCCGCAAGTTGCGTGAAGTTTCAGTAGTGTGAGGATACCAAGCAAATTCCGCTAACGAGTCGTCGTCATACCATTCTTGATCTTCATCCAGAATAGATATAAGCATTGCGTCTCGAACATTAATATTATGAAACATTGCTATAGGAAGATTTATTAAATCGTACCCAAACATTTTCTTGTTGTGCAAAAACATGTCGCACCAACGTAAGAATGAAGTGCATGCTGTATTTCTAATAGCAAACTGTTTACCATTCTTATCAACATTTTCTATGAAACCATCTGAAACTGCTGGAACCCAATAACGCAATCCCTTAATCCACTGCGAATTCTCACTGCAATTAGCGCACGCATACTCTTTTGCAAACGTCATAAAGAAGCTACATTCTTTTGACGGGTATATGTTCCCGTTAACATTTGAAACTTCTTTACCAGCAAAACTTGCAAAATCATCCAAACCAACAAAATCTATGCAACCATCGTAACTATTAGCGCTTTCACCATAAATTTCCAATACGCCTTGAATATCAAAATCGTCAACGCAGTTACGCGAAATTTGATCCGCAACATCAATATCTAACACTTCCATAATTTTCCCTTCGTAATAGTTTTTATGTGCAACTTTTCTGCACTTTTTCTGCACTTTCATGCATTTTTTATGCATTTTTTCTGCATTTTTTATGCACCTTCATGCACTTTCATGCATTTTTATGCATTTGCAAACACCAAGTACTACTTGTGCAGCTCTTGATAAAAGTAAGTTTCTCAAGATATTTGCAAGCATTCAATAAAAATGATTAGCTTTGGTTAAAAGCTTCGGTTAGCCTAGTAAATATTGCGTTTTGTAATGTTCAGCCCTGTGGATAACTTTCATACTATGAGCACATTAACGGATGACGATGCATTTACGCTTTCTTCTATTGAGTCTCGTATTGCGTACTTGATTTCTCAACAATTTTGCACAAGCGCCGAAAATAATCTTTCTTCAACGTGCGCTAGTACTTTGCAAAAAGTAGTTAAGCAAGCTATTGTTTCTAGCGAAGGCGGTAAGCGTCTTAGAGCTTTGTTAACTATTGCCGCTTTTAATTCATTTACAGACGAAAATACTTCGAAAATTCAAAAAGAATCTATTTTTGATATTGCTTGCGCGTTAGAAGTTTTCCAAACTGCAGCGTTAATTCACGACGATATTATTGACGAGTCAGCTTTGCGACGCGGAAAGCCAAGCGCATATTGTGCTCTGAGCGCATCTTTAAACAACAAGCATATTGGCTCAGGCCTTGGCATTATGCTTGGAGATTTACTTGCTACTGAAAGTTTTGATATTGCGCGTAGTGCTGCTAAAAACTTCACTTACAGCGAGGAAGTGCTTGAAGCATTTGCAAGTATGCAAAAAAATGTTGGCATTGGTCAAGTGCTTGATTTGTCTATTGAAATGATGGATTTAAGTGATCCTTTACAACTTGCGCAATCCTCGCTAAACGTGTTTAGGTGGAAAACTGCAAGTTATACTACGGTTGCTCCTTTAACGCTTGGTTTTCTTGCAGGATCGATGAAACCAGATGAAGCTTATGAACTAGCTTTACGTATTGGCGATCCTTTAGGAATTGCTTTCCAGCTTGCTGACGATTTGCTTGATATTGTGTCGGATAGTAAGCATACTGGAAAGCCGATTGGCGGAGATATTCGCGAAGGAAAGCGCGCAGTTTTGCTAGCAGACGCGCTACAGTACGGTAATAGCGAGGAACGAGACACTTTGCTAAAAGCTTACTTAAGCAAATCACGAAGCGAAGATGATGTAGAAAAAATAATTAAAATTTACTACAGTACTGGAGCTATTGAAAACTCAATAAAACGAATTAATAAGCTTTGGCAAGAATCGCAAAAAGCTATTGATAATAGTCAATTAACTAGTAGTGGCAAAAACATATTGCATTCTATTAGCGAGCGCTTTATACCTGAAGTATGGCGTAATGTACAATAGTTAATAAAACGCTAAAAAAATTAATCTTCTTTACTATATTGCTTGTACACTCGTAAGTAGTAATAAGTAGTAAATAGGTTTTCGCGTATAAGGATTGTGGCAATGGATGAATCTTCACAGGCACAAAAAGGCATGTGCATCGAGAATCGCTATCGAATTGTGCGCAAAATCGCTCAAGGCGGAATGGCTACAGTGTATCAGGCACAAGACGAGCGACTTGACAGGCCTGTTGCTATTAAAATCATGCACACCCAGCTTGCTCAAGGTGTTCACCGTCAACAATTTATTGCAAGATTCCGCAGAGAAGCAACTTCCGCAGCGGCAATAGCAAATCCGCATATTGTGCAAGTTTATGACACTGGCGAATATGAAGGACTTGACTACCTTGTAATGGAATACGTTCATGGCGTTAATTTGCGCTACGAGATGAATACGCAAGGAACTTTTAGCGTTAGAGACACGTTAAGATTGTTGGCTGAGACTTTGGATGGTCTTGCTTCTGCGCATCAAGCTGGAGTCGTGCATCGCGATATTAAGCCGGAAAACATTTTGATTAATGACCGCGGTCACGTTCAAATTACTGATTTTGGTTTAGCTCGCGCAATTTCGCAAGCAACGCTTTCTTCTACAGGCTTACTTTTAGGCACTGCAGCTTATCTTGCGCCAGAACTTATTGAGCATAATCTTGCAACTCCTCAAGGAGACTTGTATTCCGCAGGAATGATGGCTTGGGAAATGCTTGCCGGACGCGTGCCTTTTACGGCGGATAATCCTGTAACTTTAGTTTTTAAGCATGTTCATGAAAATACGCCTTCAATAAGTACCGCTTGCCCAGAAATTAACGAAAAAGTTGCGCAGTTTATATCTAAACTTACTGCAAGAGATATGAACGAGCGACCGAATAATGCTAGCGAAGCTTTGGCACAGTTGCGCGCGCTTTCAAAACAATTGCAGCCTGAAGATTGGCAGTATAAGCTTGAAGAGCCGGAAGATCAACAGTCTTTGCTAAATCTTTCTCCACTTGAGAATTTGAATGCTTCAGCCGAACATGCTGATGCTGATGCTGATTCTGAGTCTGAATCTGATTCTGAATCTAATCATGAGTCTGATTTTAAGTCTGATTCTGAGTCTATGCATTCTAAAGATGAAGATGATACTAAAAATATAAATGCTGACGTTTTTGCAGAAAATAGTAGCGTCGATACTGAAAATAACGATTATAACAATGCAACTATTATGCTTCAGCAGAATAAAAACTTAAGTTCTTCTTCAGAAACTTATAGTGAAGCTCCTAATAAGACTTATACGGAAAATATGTCTTATAATTCTCAAGATGATCCGCTATCTGAATTTGACGATAGTAATATGCCAACAATTGCAATAAGCGCAAAAAACTTAAGTGCAAATGGTGTGAGCAATACTGCTATTCCAACATTGCAGCCAAAAGATTCAAATAATCGCAATGCTAAGAATTCTAAAAAGAAAGCGTTTATTATTGCAGGTTCTAGCACTGCTGTAGTACTAGTTGCTGCAGTAGCTGGCGGATTATGGTATATGCTCGGTCCTGGCAGTTATTGGACGCTTCCTAAACCGGACGATCTTCAATGCTCAAATCGCGCAGCTTGTAAAATTACTGATATTAATTGGCAACAATACGAGCATACTTTGAAAGTTGCTGGAATTCCTTACACTGTTTCGCAAAATTACAGTGATAATGTTTCTGCTGGAAGAGTTCTTGAAACTAAGCCGGATGTTGTTGGCGGCCATATTGGTAAGCATGGAAATGATCGCCTTCGCGTTGTGCTTTCTCTTGGAATTCGTAAATCTACGATTCCTAGCGATATTACTGATCCAAACTCTTACAATGGCAAGAATCCTATAAAAGCATTGAAAAAGGCTGGATTCACTAATATTGTTCACCACAAATCTTCAGACATATACTCTCTTGAGATTCCAGAAGGTAGCGTGATTGATATTAGCCCAGATCCTGGCACAAGAATGAATCACAATGATGAAGTTAGCGTATTGCTGTCTAAAGGACCTATGCCTGTGCAAATGCCGGAAGTTGTGAATCATACTAAAGCTGAAGCTGATGCAGCGTTAAGTGACGCAAAATTAAGCGTTACGTACGATGAAGAAAATAGCGATACTGTAGCAAAAGGTAAGATTATTAGTTCTTCGGTTGATGCTGGCACCCAGTTGCATTGGGGAGATAGCGTAAAGCTTGTTGTTTCTAAAGGTCCTAAGACTATTACGATGCCTAATGTTTGCGGCAAGAACACTGATGAAGCGCGTAGGATTATTGAGGGACTTGGACTTCAAGTGAAGATTTCTGCTCCTCTTGGTGATTTCATGCACGTTGTGCGTTTCCAATCTCCAGCAGGCGGAAGCGAAGTGCCTGTAAAAGATGCTAGAGGTAATGCAACTGTTGTGACACTTACGGTTATTTAATAAGTGTTTTTGCGAGAATACTTGCAATATTTGATAGCAGTGCAGTAAAAATAAAAGCGACGAAAGCTAGTAACTTCCGCCGCTTTTTATATTTTAATATTTAATTTTATTTTTGAGATTTGTTTTTCTCTCTAGCTTCTCTCATACGCTCTTTTACGGTTTGAGCGTATTCGTCAACGTATTCTTGACCGCTCATTTTTTGAATTGCTTGCGTTATTTGATTAGTGATTTCGCGCAAACGTTCGTGAGTAATTTCGCTTGAATCTCGAACTTTCTCCACTTTAATAGGCTCACCATAAATTGCTTGCGTTTTACCTTTTGCAGGAACTATTTGTCCTTGAACTTGAAGTTCTCTTGTGCCAATAATAGCCACTGGCACAATTGGGCAACCAGTTTCAAGAGCAAGACGGGCAGCACCAGTGTGTCCGCGATACAATTTGCCATCAGGGCTTCTTGTGCCTTCAATATGAATGCCAAAAAGCTGACCTTTTTCTAGAATTTCTCGAGCATGATTTAATGCTCCAAGAGATTTAGAACCGCCAGATCGATCTACTGGAAAAACTCCAACTGAAGTAAACCACCACTTTTTAAAACGTCCCTTTATGCCTTTTCCTTCAAAATATTCAGCTTTTCCCATAAAGTGAATCATACGAGGGCAAGTCAATGGCAAAAGAGCATCATCAATAACAGCAAGATGGTTTGCGGCAATAATTGCACCGCCCTTCTTTGGAACATTATGAACGCCTTGAGCAGATGGATGAATCCTCATGCGGGCAATACCCCCAAGTCCCTTCACGAAGAACCAGTACAACATACTATATCCTTTCTTGCAGCTACCTATTTTCACACTATTTTGCGAAACAATCAGGAAGATTTGCTACAGTATAGTTCATGACTTCTTCTAAGAATACCAATGACCCTCGCCGTGAGGATGACGAAACGTCACCATTTTCAAATTTTGATAACAAAAATTATGACGACATGGATCTTGACGACATGGATTTTGAATCAGAGTGGAACGATTTTATGGCAGAATACGGAGGTGAGTTGGACGATGTCTTACGTTCTCGCCTTGCGAAACATTTTAAAAAGCATGTAGAAAAAGATTTAAAAGAGAAATTAAAGCTAGAAGCTAAAAGGAAGGAAGCGGCTATAAAAGCTCAACATCTTCAAGATGGAGAAAAAGTCGCAAAAAATAAGTTTAGTCTTAAAAATTTAAGCAGCAAGGAATCATATATTTCTCCTAATCGTATGCAAGATTCACACGTGCAATTCGTGAACCCGCAAGGCCCTCGCGATAACACTCGCAGCAGCTGGCTTGATGTAGACGAAACTATGGATGATTATGGTGATGATTTTGTGCCACCAAATCCTACTTTAGAAAATATTCCATTAACAACTGCAATATTGTGGATTGTTTTTGCTCTTGGAATTGCTGGAATTATTTTTTGCGCTTTTGTGCCGTCTCTTGCAACTATTGTTGGAATTGCAAGCGGATTATTTATTCTTATTGGCGGAGCAGGATTAATTATGAATCACAAGAAACCTGATCCGTATAAAGAAGACTATAGAGATTACGGTCATGGAGCGCGAGTATAAAATCGCTTCTTCTTATTTAATAAATCTTAAGTTATAAGAAATAAAATGGCGGCACGATTCAAAAGAATCACGCCGCCATTTATTTTTAAGTTTTGCTTAAAGTAAAACTTTTTCTTTACTCAGCTTAGTTTTCGGCTTCATTCTGACCGTGGCAAAGCTTGTACTTGCGACCAGAACCGCATGGGCACTCATCATTCTTATTAGTGCCTGGGAAAGTACGTCCATCGGCCCATGGAGTCTTCCACTCTTCATTCTTTGGACGCATGCTTAATGGAACTTCGCCTTCAGCATGGCTCAAAGGAGCAGGTCCGACGATTCCAGCCGATTCGTCTTCATTATCAACTTCAGCAGAAACCTTAGCAACATCTTCATCTACTTCAGCGTCAGAATCTTCATCCATTGTTGTAGCAACCTGATTAATATCAATATGGAAGAGAAGTTGGATGCTTTCTTCCTTAATTGCTTCAATCATGGAATTGTACATCTGATAGCCTTCACGCTGGTATTCAACCAAAGGATCGCGCTGACCCATACCACGCAGGCCAATACCATCCTTCAAATAATCCATTTCGTAAAGGTGTTCACGCCACTTTCTGTCGAGAACAGCCAAAACAACTCGGCGTTCAAGCTGACGAAGAGATTCGCTACCAACTTCAGCTTCAAAAAGTCCATAGAACATTACTGCGCTTTCAACGATAATATCGCGCAAAGCAAGTACTGCCTTTTCGCCCTTAAGCTTGTCAATAGACTCATGAATCTCATCCCAGTCAAGAATAACTGGCATAACAGTGTTAAGAGCCGAAGTTAAGCCTTGCAAATCCCAATTCTTTGGCTTATCTGATCCGTTCATTGCGCCGCGAACGTAGCTTTCAGCAGTATCGCTAATGAACTTCAAGATATCCTCATGAATATCTTCGCCCTTAAGAACCATTTGACGTTCGGAATAAATAACCGTACGCTGCTTATTCATAACGTCGTCGTACTTCAAAACGTTCTTACGCATTTCGAAGTTACGAGCTTCAACAGTTTTCTGAGCTGTGCGAACACCGTTAGAAACATACTTGGACTCGATTGGTTCACCTTCAGGCAAGCCCTTTGCCATAACACGAGCAACAAGCTGCGTGTTGAACAAACGCATCAAATCGTCTTCCAAGCTCAAGTAGAAGCGAGACTCACCAGGATCGCCCTGACGGCCAGAACGACCACGAAGCTGGTTATCAATACGACGAGACTCATGGCGCTCAGTACCAAGCACATACAAGCCACCAAGCTTCTTAACTTCTTCGTGCTCGTCCTTAACTTGTTCCTTAACTTCAGCCAAAACGCCCGGCCAACGCTTCTCGTACTCGTCAGGAGTATCGTCTGGAGAATAACCTTCAGCCTTCAACTTTGCATCAGCCAAGAATTCAACGTTTCCGCCGAGCATAATATCAGTACCACGGCCTGCCATGTTAGTGGCAACAGTCACAGCGCCCTTACGACCTGCAACAGCAACAACAGCAGCTTCCTTAGCATTCTGCTTAGCATTCAAAACCTGGTGAGGAATACGAGCAACATCAAGCAAAGAAGAAAGAATCTCAGAAGATTCAACAGATGCAGTACCAAGAAGTACTGGCTGACCCTTAGCGTGACGCTGAGCAACGTCGCGAACAATAGCGCTTAACTTTTCCTTCTTAGTGCGGAAGATTAAATCATCCTTATCCATACGAATAACTGGACGGTTAGAAGGAATTGGAAGAACACCCAACTTGTAGGTACCCATAAATTCTGCAGCTTCAGTTTCTGCAGTACCAGTCATACCAGCAAGCTTGTCGTACATACGGAAGTAGTTTTGCAAAGTAATAGTAGCAAAAGTCTGATTTTCTGCCTTAACTTCAACATCTTCCTTAGCTTCAATAGCTTGATGCAAGCCTTCGCTGTAGCGACGTCCTGGAAGAACACGACCGGTGTGCTCATCAACAATAAGAACTTCTCCGTTAGTAACAACGTAATCGCGGTCGCGAAGGAACAGTTCCTTAGCTTTCAAAGCATTATTCAAATAACCAATAAGCGCAGTATTATTCGGCTCATAAAGGTTATCGATACCAAGATAATCCTCAATCTTAGCAATACCAGAATCGAGAATACCTGCAGTCTTCTTCTTTTCGTCAATCTCATAATCAGTATCGCGATTAAGCTTTAAAACAAGCTTTGCAAATTCACGATACCAATGAGTTACGTCGCCTTCAGCAGGACCAGAAATAATAAGTGGCGTACGCGCTTCATCGATGAGAATAGAATCAACCTCATCAACAATAGCGTAATGATGGCCACGCTGCACAAGCTCGCTCTTTTCCCAAGCCATGTTATCGCGCAAGTAATCAAAGCCGAACTCGTTATTAGTGCCGTAAGTAATGTCTGCATTGTACTGCTTACGACGCTCAACAGGCTGCTGATCTGTAATAATGCAGCCAACGCTCATGTTGAGGAATCGGTAAATACGACCCATCAACTCACTTTGATAGCTTGCAAGGTAATCGTTAACAGTAACAACGTGTACGCCTTTACCTTCCAAAGCGTTCAAATAGCTTGGCAAAGTTGCAACCAGTGTTTTACCTTCACCAGTTTTCATTTCTGCGATATTGCCCCAGTGCAATGCCGCGCCACCCATAAGCTGAACGTCGAAGTGACGCTGGCCAAGCGTACGCTTTGAAACCTCTCGAACTGTAGCGAAGGCTTCAGGCATTAAATCATCAAGCTTTGCGCCATTATCCAAACGCTGCTTAAACTTAGCAGTTTGGCCCTTCAATTCTTCATCGGAAAGCGCAGAAACTTCATCTTCTAACGCATTCACAGCCTTGGCTACGTTCTCAAGGCGCTTCAATTGACGGCCTTCACCCATACGCAAGGCTTTATCGACGATATCTACCACGTTTTGCTCCCTTAGGTCATGTCTATGAAGACGGCCTAGCCAACATAGACGTAAACTGTGCCTATATTACGCGACGGCTACGATTTTTATAAGTTAGCGAGTCTGACAGCTCAAAATAAAAATGCCCGTCCAACGTTGTGTCAGACGGGACATTTATTTATTTTAGTAATTTTTTATTTACTTTTTACTAATTTTGGTTACTTTTCACTACCTTTTTATTCGTAATTTTATTTATTTGTTTACTTTTGCTTAGCAACATTTTCTGGTGTATCAATCTCAAATACACCATAGCTCCAACCGTGCCTGCGGTACACAACCGACGGACGCATAGTTTCTTTGTTCACAAACAGGAAGAAATCATGGCCAATAAGCTCCATTTCATACAAAGCCTCGTCAATGCTCATAGGCTCTGCAATATGAAGCTTACGACGAATCACAATAGGAGTGCTTCCTACGCTAACTTCTACAGACTCGCCCGGGCCTAAATCAGAAGCAACAGCTGCATCAGCACTATTGACTTCATCTTCTTCTGGCTCTTCAACAGTAGTTTCAATTTCTGGCTCCACCACACCCATGTCGACAGGAACCATCTCGCTATATCCACGACGATGATCCTTACGACGATCGCGAGTGCGGCGCAAACGCAGCGTCAATTTATCAAGTGCCATATCTAAAGCACTATATTGATCAGTGCTAGAAGCCTCTGCGCGAATAACTGTACTTCCTGCAACAACAGTAATCTCAACTCGTTTTGCAGTATCTGCTTGACGTGGATTACCTTCGTGTGTTAACACAATTTGTACACGTTGCGCATCAGGCGCAATGGCGGTCACACGATTCATCTTACTTTCAACAACGTCACGGAATCTTTGATTAATTTGCGTATGACGACCAGTAATGACGATTTCCATGCGAAACCTCCCCATATAAGCTCGAACTATTCGTTCGATTGGAATCCTCCGACTGCCACGATGCCGTCGGTATCTCTATTATATCTGCTTAAGCAAGAAGAACCTAGCAATTTATCAAATTTAAATAAAAAAATTAATATTTCTTTCAGTATTTTATATAAAATAACGAATTTTTTACGAGATTAATATTATCTGCTATACTTAGGAAGGTTGAGGTTTCACGATGACCGCGGTCACGATGTTCATTCGGAGTGACTGAGGAACTTCCGGGCTCCACAGAGCACGATGGCGGATAACGTCCGCCCAGGGCGACCTGAGAGATAGCGCAGCAGAGAATAGACCGCCTGAACAGTTTGTTTAGGTAAGGGTGAAACGGCGGTGTAAGAGACCACCGGGCTTCTGGTAACAGTTAGCCGCATGGCAAGCCTCATCGGGAGCAAGGTCAAGCAGAAGACGTTTAAGGGCTGCTCGCCCAAGTCTTCGGGTAGACTGCTAGAGTTTGGCGGCAACGTCAAATCGAGATGGATGGTCATCCGTGTGCACTTGTGCACACGACAAAACCCGGGGTATGTGAAACCTCATCAACTTTTTGGTGCGTTTGCGAAGTCTGAAAACACTGCTAAACAGTTTGCAAACGGCGAATCTTCCGCAATTTCAGCATTAGTATCGTCCACTACCCCGTACGTTTTCATACAAGCTTTCTGAGCTGAAAGTAAAGCAGTTGCGGAATCTTCAAATACTGCGCAATCCACAGGATTAATATTAATTTTCTTCGCAATATTTATATAAGTTTGGTAACTATGCTTACCTTCTTCTGGTAAATCTTCCCCAAATTGCAAAAAGTCGAAACATTCTAAAATACCGGTTCTTTTTAAAGCCGGTTCGCATAAACGCTTAGAAAGAGTAGTCATAAGAAGCATTTTTATTTTTTTAGATTGCAAATAATGCACGTAATCGTATGCGCCTTTTCTAAGCGGAAGATGGTTAGCATAAGCATCAAATGCCATATCTGACCATTCTTTCATTAAATCTTCTGGAGAGTCTGTAAAACCATAATTTTTAATAACATAATCAGCAATTTGGCGAGGTTTCATTGTTGCAGTATTGTTCGCAAAAATTTCAGGAACGCTCATGCCTCGTTTAGCAAAACTACGTTTGTCAATATCATCCCACACGCCAAGAGAGTCGATAAGAGTACCGTCAAAATCAAAAATCGCAGCTTTAAAAAACGAATTATTCTCTATATTCTCCGCTTCCATCAATTAACTTTCTACTTGTTTCCAACAATTCTCGCGCATGATCAAGCGAAGTTTGAGAATTACTTCCGGAAAGCATGCGAGCAATTTCTTCCTCTCGATCATCACCTTCAAGCTGCATAACGGTTGTGTCAGCACACTCATCGGCAGATTCGCTAGTAACATTTTCCACAAGACTCTTTTTAACAGCAAGCTGAACATTTGCAAAAGAAGCAACTTGTGGCAAATGCGTAACAACAATAACTTGAGCATGTTTTGCAAGCTGTGCTAAACGTTTACCAAGCTCTACTGCAGCTACTCCACCAACGCCAGAATCAACCTCATCAAAAATAAAAGTCATAGTTTTATTGTCATTTTCACTAAATTTAGAAATAACAAGTTCTATTGCAAGCATCAGCCTACTTAATTCGCCACCTGACGCACTTTTAGACATCGGAAGATTAGGAGAAGCGGGGAAAGGACGGAACAAAAACTCAATGTCGTCAATACCGTAAGAATCTAGCTTTTCGGTAGACGTGCTGTTTTTGCGCGAATTAACTTGGATTATTAACTCAGCGCCTTTCATAGCAAGACTTGATAATTCTTCGCTTACTTCGTCACTAAGCTTCTCAGCAGCTTTTACACGCGTAGAATACAATTCTTCAGCTATATTTAATGCTTCAATATAGCGTTTATTACAAGTTGCGCGCGCTTTTTCAATAGCTTCCGGAGAATCATCTAAATCTTCAAGCTCAAACTGAGCTTTTTCTGCCCAATCAAGCACATTATCTAGAGTAGGCCCCCATCTTCTCGTCAGTTCAGTTAAATCGTGAATTCTAGAATTTAAAGCATCTAAATCTTCTTCATTCGCATCCAAGTCTAATTGTTGCGCAAGTTGCATTACAACGTCGTCAATTTGGGAACGAATATCGTCAAGCTGATTAACAATTTCGCCAAAAGATGAATTAATATTAGCGCTTCTAAGAGCTTGCGAAGCTTTATCAATAAGAGTTAAAGCGTCTTCAGAAGATTGCGAAGCACCATAATCGATTTGACTTGAGTCAAGAGAAGCTAAAGCCGTGCTTACGGAATTAATAATTTGTGCAGCATTCTCAATTCTTTCTCGTCTTGCACGCAATTCTTCATCTTCGGTAGGACGCGGATTAACGTCACGTATGCGAGTTAAAGATTCTCGAAGATAATCAGCTCTTTGTCTTGCTGAAGACTCTTGATTTTCTAGGCGCTCGCAAACAGCTTTTGCTTCCTTCCAATCGCGATAAGCTTGAGTATACTTTTTTAACAATTCACTATTATTCGCAATTTTATCTAGCACTTCGCGCTGCTTAGCACATGTTGCTAAACGTAGCTGGTCACTTTGGCCGTGAATAGTAACAAGTTGAGAAGAAACTTTTTCTAGCAAAGTTTTTGGCACAGCGCATCCAGAAAGAGTCGCTCTGGACCTTCCCTCTTGAGGAATTGTTCTTGAAACATACATATCGGATTGATTAATATTATTTTCTGAAGTTTCAAGATTAATTCCAGCTTGATTTACAATATCTTCTACTTCGCTTGATTTCGGCACGCTAAAAACGCCTTGAACCCATGCTTCTTTAGCATTTACGGATACGCGCGCAGAATCAGCTTTACCGCCTGAAATAAGTTTGATTGCGCTTAGTAGCATTGATTTTCCAGCACCGGTTTCGCCAGTAATAGCAGTCATGTGCGCTGAAGGTGCAATAAGAGCATGCGCAATTGGTCCAAGATTACGTATTTCTAGTTCTTCAAGCACTATGCACCTCGTTTACTACTGTTTCTTTGTTCTCGCCAACCAACTACTGGTAAATCAAATTTTGTAACTAAACGCTTTGTAAAAGGAGCGCCGGAAAGTCGAGCTAATAATAATTCGTCTTTAGATTGACGAACTTGAATGCGTGATCCTTGCGGAAGTGCGCGTTGTCGTCTGCCGTCGCAGCAAATCCAACCTCCCGAAGACGATTCTTCAAGAATATCAATAGTAAAAGTTGATCCCGCACCAATAATAAGCGGTCTTGCAAAAAGCGCATGAGCTGCTAATGGCACTAATTGTAAAGCTTCTACGTTTGGCCACATAATTGGGCCACCTGCTGAAAACGCGTAAGCCGTGGAACCAGTAGGTGTTGAAACTATTACGCCATCGCAGCCGAACGATGACATTTCAACATCGTCCACGCGAATAGAAAGCTCAACCATGCGGCCTCTGTCTGCACGATCAACAGTAATATCGTTTAAAGCCCAGTCGCTTAAAGGCTCGCTTTCACCAGGAAGCCACACGTCTACGTGAGCTTCCATACGTCGATTAATAAAATAATCTTTATTAGCAATTCTTCTAATTGCTTCATCTATTTGGAAGCTTTCAAATTCTGCCAAAAAACCAACATGACCTAAATTAATGCCAATAATTGGAACTGGAGTACAATGCACTAATTCTGCAGCTTGAAGCATAGTGCCATCTCCGCCGAGAACAACAACAATTTCTGTATTCTCGTCGATTAAATGCGTTGGTTTTTGCGCAAAAGCAGAAGCAGCAGCACTATGGAACACGTCTACTTTAAAGCCTGCGTCTCTAAGCTGCTTAGTAACTTGGTTAACTACAGCACTGTTACTATCAAGACTTGCATGAGTAACAACAAGAGCACGGCGGACTGCCAAAGTAGCATCATTTGCTAAATGTTCTTGCATCACACGTCCCCTTTGTACTGTTGAAACATAACAGTAACTATTGTAATTCTTTTGCGTATATTACAAAAAGTACTTACGAGGAAAATCGTGCGTAAAGTAAGTATTCTACGTTGCCGTGAGTTCCTTCAATAGGCGATTTTTCTGTTGCAATAACAGTCATATTATTAGCTTTAGCGCAATTTTTCACTTTTTCCAATGCGCTAATGCGCAAACTTTCGTCTGTTACTATGCCGCCTTTTCCAAGATTTCCTTTTCCAACTTCAAATTGTGGTTTTACAAGTAGTACAATATTCGCATTTTTCTGCGCAATACGCGCAATTGTTGGTATGACTAGAGTAAGAGAAATAAAAGAAACGTCCGAAACTATAAGATTTGGCTTATACGGCAAATCTTCTTCATAAACGTCTCGAATATTTACGCCGCTCATTTCTATTACGCGAGGATTATTAGCAATTTTGGGATGCAATTGACCGTGGCCAACGTCTAAAGCAATAACGCTATTAACTCCTTTTTGTAAAAGAACGTCGCAAAAGCCGCCTGTTGAAGCGCCAATATCTAATGCTCGAGTTGAATTTAAAATAGATAAACCGTATTTAGAAAATGCTTCAAAAGCGCCTTCTAATTTAAGTGCGCCTCTTGAAACGTATTTAAGAAAGTATTCTGATTTTGCTGATTCTGCTGATTTTTGAATAATTATTTCTTCAGAATTATTTACTAAAAATGATGATTTGGTAATAATACGATTATTTACGCTTACTACTCCGGCTTTAATAAGACGTTGCGCAATAGTTCTACTGTTTGCTAAAGAACGGTCTACAAGCGCAGAATCTAAACGTTGAGTTACATATGAGCCTGTTGGCACTTCCGATTTTCCATTTATGCTCATGCTATGCAAGCTTACGTCGTTTGCGCGCTTTTCGTTTGCGCGCTTTTCGTTTGAGATCATAGAGAAAACTCCGGCAATTCGTAGTCTTCTACTCTATTGCCGCTATCTTGCAAACTCCAAGTCAACGCACAAGCTGCGCGCAAAGCATTTAAGTCGTAAGTATTATTAACTTCAATACTATTTTCTACAAGCTGAGCTTTCGCGTCGCCGCACACAAAAGTATTATTATCAACGCGATTTGGAGCTTCATGAGGCTCATTTAATCCGCGCAAATCTTTTGCTACAAAACTTGGACGCAAATGCGCTGGCGCAAGCATAAGCATTCTAGGATCCGTAACTCCTGTAAGCACAAGCAAAGACTCGTATCCGCCTCTTGTGCCTGCTTCAATATCCGTATCTAAACGGTCGCCAACAGCTAAAGAATTCGCAATACTGATTACAGGATTGCCAAATTCGTCTTTTTCAGTATATTCTTTAAGCTCATTCTCACTGTGATTAGAGTTTGCTGCAACTAATAGTCGAGCTTCGTCATACATTGCAGATTCTGGTTTTCCAGCAGAAGCAATAGGCTCAACGCCAGTAGCATTAATTACTGCTTGAATCATAGAGCCGCATCCAGGCGCTATTCCGAGCTCTCTAGGAATTGTTAAGTCGCGATTTGTAACAAAATACTTGGCTCCATGTTCAACGGCAAATGAAACCTCTGCCATTTCTTGCCAAGTCATTTTAGGATACCAGCCTTGAATTACAGCTTTTGGATTGTCTTCGCAAGAAGTTACTGGCTGCAAACCTGCACGTTTGACTTCTTCTTGCAAATGTTCAGCTCCAAGAACAAGAACTCGAGCACCACGCTCAACATGGCGTGCAACCATACGAGCTGCCACAACCGAAGATGTAATAATCTGCCAAGGTTTAACGCTAAGGCCAAAACTTTCTAGCTGTTTTGCAACAACAGCTTGAAAACGAGAAGAATTATTCGTTGTGTATTCAATAGCCATACCGTGATTTTGCGCGGATTCTATTTCTTCAGCAGCATGCTCAACAGCGTTTCCGCCACGATACACTACACCGTCCAAATCAAGCAAAGCTAAACGAAACGCTTCGCTTAAAGGAAGATTACTTGCAGAAAAATTCTTTCTCGTTTCAAGTTGCATAAAATAGCCTTAAATTGTTTTAATCCTCAGATTTAACTTCTTCACTAGAATCTTCAGAATTATTTTCTTCGCTAGAAAATTCTTCTTCATCTTCTTCATTTTCTTCATTTTCGCTAGAATCTTCGGAATCATCTTCAGAATCGTCTTCAGAATAATCTTCAGAATAATCTTCAGAATCATCTTCTTCTGGAGCAAATTGAGCATCATCTTCACTCATGCCGATTTCATCCATCATGTCATCGTTCAAATGCTCTAAATCGTAGTCAATAACAATGTCATCTGGATTAATATCTTCATCATCTTTGTCTGCATATTGCTGCTCAAGATTGTCAAGCAAAGACTCTAATTCAATTGCTTCATCGTTTCGTCCTGCTTCTTCCAAGAAGTACTGCTCAGCTTGAACAGCTCGCATACGATACTCTCCCGGCAAGCCCTTTGAACGACCCATTGCGTGGACCAAATCAATAGCTTTATCTGCATGACCAGTATCTGCCAAAACGCCTGCATAAACGAGGAACATTTCGGCTTTTACTTCTCCTCTTAAGGATTTCGCTTCATCAGACATGCAAATTTCTAGAGCCTTGTCAAGATTACCCATACCGCGTTCGCAGTCAGCAATAAATGGCAAATAATCAAGATACCCATTCATTCGCATAGCAGTACGGAATTCTTTCGAAGCAAGCTTGTAATCGCCTTGACGATAAGATACAAAAGCTAAAGTTTCGCGAGCAAAATCAATGCGAGAAGCCTGCTTAGCAGCCCACTTTGCATGCTCTAAAGCAAGCTCAGGATTCTCCTCTTCCAAAGTGTATGCTGCAAGAATATGAAGACCAATATTTTCAGCATGCTCCTTTGAAAGGCCGCGTAAACGTTCACGATCTTCCTTGGAAAGCATTGCCCATTCCAAGCCTTTTGGCATCTTAGGCTCATTAGGGCGGCGAGCAGTATAAGGATTCTGCGATGGATACGAAACAGTTCCGTCTGAGTTTCTGCGTGGACCGTTTTCAAAACGGAAGTTGCTGTTTGAATTTGATCTGCGATTGTCTCTGCGGTCGTCTCTACGATTGTCTCTTCTATCATCACGGCGATCGTCACGACGATCAAAGCGACGCTCATTATCTCGACGCTCTTCATAGCGATTATTCCTACGGTCGTCCCTACGATCGTCCCTACGGTCACCACGGAAACCGCCATTAGAACCCTTATGGAAGTCCTTATGGAAATCGCCATTACGATCATGACGATTGTCACGCCTATCGTCTCTTCTATAGTCTCTTCTATCGTCACGGCGATCGTCACGGCGATCGTCACGACGATCAAAGCGACGCTCATTATCAAACTTCCTGTAGCGTGGATTGCCGCCTTCTTCACCAGAACGTTCAAAATCTCTTGAACGACGATTATCGAAGTGATTATCTTTACGGTCAAAATGACGGTTGCGATCAAAACGGCGCTCGCCATCATGATTTACGCCAGAGTGGAATCCTTCACCGCGCTCATCGTCACGACGGCGATTAAAGCCGCCCTTCTTAAAGCCACCTTTATGGAATCCATCTTTATGGAATCCACCACGACGTTCGCCACTTTTTCCACCATTGCGATGGCCAAATCCGCCACGCTCACCAAAAGACTTTTTACCACTCCGCGAGTGTTCGCGCTGTTCGCCCATTCTGGCATACCTCTCATCCGTATGCGATTTAATTGCAAAATCGCATTTTTATTATCGTAACATCATTAAACGTCTGTTATAAGCAAGCTATAGCATACATCAAGCAGCCAGCTTATAACAGACGCATTTTCAAATAATCATAATAAACGCGTATTATGCGCGCTCAACAGCACCAATAGCTTTCTTACCGCGGCGAAGCAAAGCAAAACGACCATGCAAGAACGAATTATCGTCAAGCACATCGTCAACACCTTCAACACGCTCATTGTTCAAATACAAGCCGCCAGCTTCAATAGCGCGACGAGCTTCGGAAATAGTGTGGAACAAGCCTGCAGCAACTGCAGCTTCTACAATACGATCTCCATTGCTAGACTTTGCAAATTCTAAGCTGCCATCTTCCGCCTTTACTTTAACGCCAGACAACGCAGCTTCAAGAGTCTGCTCATCAATATTTTTAATATCTCCACGACCGAATAGTGCAGAAGAAGCCTCAATAGCCTGGTTAGTTAAATCTTCGCCATGCACAAAACTTGTAACTTCCCAAGCAAGCACTCGCTGAGCTTCCCTAGAACCAGGATCATCTTGAATCTGCTGAGCCAAACGCTCAATTTCACTCTTTGGCAAGAATGTGAAAACTTTAAGCAGCTTAACAACTTCATCATCTGGCTGATTAAACCAGAACTGGTAGAAGCGGTAAGGGCTTAACATTGCTGGATCAAGCCACATTGCGTTGCCTTCAGACTTACCAAACTTACGACCCTGATTATCCGTAATAATAGGGCTAGTAAACACGTTTACTGAAACGCCGCGCACTTTGCGAATCAAATCCATTCCGGAAGTAAGATTGCCCCACTGATCCGAACCACCAAGCTGCAAAGTAACATTGTAATTATCGAATAAATACAAAAAGTCATTACCTTGCAAAACCTGGTAACTAAATTCTGCAAAAGAAATACCTTCGTCAGAATTCAAACGACGAGCCACAATATCCTTAGCAATCATCGTTCCTACGCGGAAGTTTTTGCCAACATCGCGCAAGAAATCAATAGCAGACATCTTGGAAACCCAGTCGTAGTTGCTAACAAAACGCACAGGGTTTTCGCCTTCAAGCGGCAAAATTCTACCAATCTGCCTGCGCAAACGCTCAGCCCATGCTGCAACAATATCTTTAGAATTTAAAGTTCGCTCGCCGCTTTGACGAGGATCGCCAATTAAACCTGTAGCGCCGCCAACCAAAGCAATTGGGTGATGACCTGCAGCTTGCAAATGACGCATGTTAATAAGCTGAACAAGATTTCCAATATGCAAAGAGGCGGCAGTAGGATCGTAGCCGCAATAATAAGTTAATGGTTCTCCGTCAAGTGCTTGAGCAAGCTGCTTTTCGTCAGTAGATTGCGAAATCAATCCACGCCACTTTAGCTCTTCAAACAAAGAAGCAAATCCGGCTTCCTTGTAATTCCTGACCTGAGCCATTAGTATCTCCTTGATTTAGAAAATTACCGAAAATATCGGGCGCTGTGCGCGTCCACAAGCCATTCAATTTTTGCAGTACATGGCGACACGCTTAACAAAAAGTGCCGAATATTGAAGAAAATCATATTCGGCACTATTTTCGTGCAACTAATTTAATTTTGCTTAATTACTTTGCAAAAGAACGATACGCAATACCGTCACTTATAGAATTCGCAAAGTTATAATAATTATTTACTTTAGTTTCAGCTTCTAAAATTTGCTCTTTTACTCGCACAAACGCTGTTCCTCCACGTCCGCAACGAGATGCAACAGAACCTTCACTTGAAAGCACTTTGCGGAGATCACAAATATGCGATTCATCAACAAAACCTTGCAAAATCGCCGCAAAATCATCGTCTGTTAAATCAGCTAAATCTCCACCAATCTCCTCAGCTTTCTTTACGCACAATCCCGACAAAGTATGAGCATTACGGAATGGAACACCATGTTTTACAAGCCATTCTGCAATATCTGTAGCTAAAGCGAAGCCCGTAGAAGATTGTTCCTTAAGACGATCCAAGTCGAATTTCATTGTTTCAATCATCCCGCAAAATGCCGGTAGCAAGACTTCTAAAGTATCGATTTGATCGAAAACAGCTTCTTTATCTTCCTGCAAATCGCGCGCGTAAGCAGTTGGAAGACCTTTAAGAGTTGCCATTAAGCCAGTTAAATCCCCTATTAAACGTCCTGCTTTTCCGCGAGCAAGTTCAGCAATATCTGGGTTCTTTTTTTGAGGCATGATTGAAGAGCCGGTTGAATAAGCGTCATCCAATCGCACAAACGCAAATTCTTGAGTATTCCAAATAATAATTTCCTCACTTAAGCGAGAAATATCAACGCCAATCATTGCAGCAATAAAAGAAAATTCTGCAACAATATCTCGGCTTGCAGTAGCGTCAATAGAATTTGCGCAAACATTCGCAAAACCAAGCTCTTTTGCAACTTCTTCCGGATTAAGTCCAAGAGTGTTACCTGCTAAAGCGCCTGCTCCATACGGGCTTTCATTCGCTCGTAAATCCCAATCAATAAGCCTTTGAATATCTCTAAGAAGCGGCCAAACGTGCGCCATTAGCTGGTGAGCAAGAAGAATTGGCTGAGCGTGTTGCATATGCGTACGCCCTGGCATTACTGCATCTTTTGCATTTTTTGACTGCTTAATTAAAGCATCGCAAACTGAAAGCAGCAAACCTGCAATAATTCGAGCATACCTGCGCAAAAACATGCGTATTAATGCTGCAATCTGATCGTTTCTAGAACGACCTGCACGAAGCTTTCCACCAAGCTCGTTTCCTGCAATTTCAAGCAATCCACGCTCTAAAGCCGTAGCTTCATCTTCATCTTCCTCAATAGGCGCGAAAGTTCCATCATCTACGCGTTTTTGCAATTCGTCCAAAGCTAAAGATAAATCAGCATACTCTTTTTCGCTAAGAAGACCAGCACGATACAGCGCATGAGCATGAGCTCTAGAGCCTGCAATATCATCGTCTGCCAATCGCCAATCAAACTGTGTTGACTTACTTAAAGCTGCAAGCGCTTTAGAAGGGCCTGAGCTAAAACGTCCACCCCACAATGCGATTGGATGGTTAGCATTGTTTGTTGTATCGTTCGTAGTCATTCTTACCTCTTGTTTAGGTGCATCTTGTTTAGGTGCGTAGATTTTAAGTTAACTTTTGATTAGCTTTTACTAGTTATTTGCAACACGCATGTCACGAGCTGCAGCAACCTTGCTTGACAATCCGTAGATTTCAATGAAGCCGTTGGATGCGCGCTGATCAAAAGTATCGGAAGAATCGTAAGTTGCCAAGTTAAAGTCATACAAAGATTCTTTAGAGCGGCGACCAGTAACAACAGCCTTTCCTGCGTACATAGTCATACGAATATCTCCAGAAACATGATTTTGAGTTTCGTTAATAAACGCATTCAACGAACGCACGACTGGAGAGAACCATTGACCGTCGTACACAAATTCAGCCCACTTTTTATCAAGAGCGCGCTTTAGCCTGTGCTGTTCACGCTCCAAGCAGCAGTTTTCAAGCTCTTGATGCGCAGTAATTAAGGCTTGCGCACCTGGAACTTCGTACAATTCGCGAGATTTAATTCCAACTAAACGATCTTCAATAATGTCAATTCGACCAATTCCTTGAGCACCTGCTCTTGCATTCATTTCTTCAATTGCTTGCAAAGGCGTTACGTCATGTCCGTCGATTGCAACAGGAACGCCCTTTTCGAATGTGATTGTTACTTCATCTGGCTCTTGAGATTCCATAGGATTTTGAGTGTAAGAATAGCATTCTTCAGTTGGAGCATTCCATGGGTCTTCCAAGAAACCTGTTTCAATTGCGCGACCCCACACATTTTGGTCAATAGAGTAAGGGCTCTTTTTACTTTGCGTAATTGGAAGATTGTGATCGTTCGCAAAAGCAATTTCAACGTCACGAGTAAGAGACAAATCACGAATTGGACTAATAGCTTTTAAATCTGGATCCAAAGATTGGATTGCAACTTCGAAACGAACTTGATCGTTGCCTTTACCAGTGCAACCGTGGGCAATAGTATCCGCGTCAAATTCGTGAGCAGCATGCACTAAATGCTTAGTTATAAGCGGCCTAGACAAAGCGGATACCAACGGATACACGTCCTCATACAATGCGTTTGCTTTTAAAGCAAGCATGCAATATTCGTCCGCGAATTCTTCGCGAGCGTCAACAACGTATGACTCAACTGCACCACAAGCCAAAGCGCGCTTTTTAATTGCATCAAGCGCTTCACCACCTTGACCGACGTTAAGCGAAACAGCAACAACATCTTTTCCTGTTTGCTCTTTCAAGTAAGGAATAGCTACAGAAGTATCCAAGCCACCTGAGTATGCCAGAACGATGCGCTTGTTAGTATTCATTATGACCTCCTAGGCCGCTTTGTATAATTAAACAATATAGAGCATATTATACAGATTAGATAAAATCAATATACGTGTCGCAAAATGTTGAAATATAATTTTTTTTAGTATAATTTATTAAAATTATACAAAATTATTTAAAGAATACTTATGCAATAAAACTGCTCGTATAGTAAGCGTATAGTAATAAAAAAGCGCGCATACAGTAATAAAAAAGCGCGCATATAGCATTTACAGCCTATGCGCGCATAAAATAATAATTATTCGTAATTTATAGTCAAGATTTAGCGAGATGCAACAGTTAGCATCCAGTTTGCTCGATCTTCAGCCTCTTCATTAGAAGAGCAAACCATAATAACCGTGTCGTCTCCAGCAACCGATCCTAAAATACCCTTCAAAGGTTGACGGTCAATAACGCTAGCAACGTACTGTGCAGCTCCAGAAGGCGTATGAATAACAACAATATTATTTGCGTGACCAACTTCTGTAACAAGACCAGATAATGTACGAGCAACTTGCTGATCAATTCGAACAGTATCCATAGCGTGACGATTCCCAGTACCATCACCTAATACGTAAGCAATTCTGCCATCTGTTAAACGAATTTTAACAGCATTCATCTCATCTAAATCACGGCTTAATGTAGCTTGAGTAACCTTAAAACCATGTCTAGCAAGTACTTTAGCAAGCTGCGATTGTGAAGTAATAACTTCTGCCAATAAAGCCTGCTCAATAGCGTTTAAACGAGCAGCTTTTGTAGAAGGACGTTGCTGACTTGAAATAACTTCGTCATCTTTGCTTGTTTCATAATCCTTTTTCGGATTTATCATAGTTTCTCTAAAAAACCTTTCCTAAAAAACATTTACAGTCAAATATATACGACTATGCACATAAATATCTAGGAAATGTGAAATTTATTGCAAAAAATTTGTCACAACAACAGAACAATGCGATTGCGCAACTAGAAAAAGTTACACAATCGCATTATTTAGTATTATTTTATGCAAATTTATACGCGCAAAGTAGCGTGCAATTTTGCAGCAGCCTTAGTAATTGCCTCGCGCACTTCTTCCATTTCTTCACCAGACAAAGTTCTATCTGTTGCACGGAAAGTTACAGAATATGCAAGAGAACGCAAGCCTTCACCAAGCTGTTCACCCTCATAAACGTCGAATAATTCAACAGACTCAAGCAAATCCCCTGCAGACTTTTCAATAGCATCTTGCAAAGTTTTTGCTTGCAATGAGATTGGCGCAGTGAAAGCAAAATCTTGCTTTACTGGAGGGAAAGTAGAAATTGGCTTAGCTTGAACCGGCTTCATTAACATATTGCTGAACAATGCTGTTAAATCAAGCTCGAATGCAGCAGAATGCTTCGGCAAATCCAAAGCTTCACAAACGTGAGGATGCAATTCACCAACAGTACCAATATTCACGCTAGAGGAATCTTCTGCAATAACGCAAACCTTAGCGCTACGGCCTGGATGCCACGAAACTGGAGCATCTGCAGCCTTAAATTGTTCAAGAACGAAGCGAACACCAATACGCTTTCCTACTCGTTCAAGAGCTTCAACAGCGTCACTCCAGTCAACATCTCTATGAGTTCCAAGCCAGCCAGTTTCTTCAGCATGGCCTGTAAGAAGAGCTGCAACATGCAAAGGCTGATCCGGCAAACCAGCATCCAACGCAGCAAGCTCCGCATTAGATGGTCGCACAGAACCAGGCAATGCTGGAATTGCAGGAGCATCCGGATCGTTGAAGTATACGTGGCCAAGCTCGTACATAGAAATGTTTTCAAGTCCACGACGAAGATTGCGGCGAACAGTACCAGCCAAAGTAATCAAAACAGAGCGACGAAGCCAAGGGCGATCTCCAGCCAAAGGATTAGCAATGCGAACGCTTACTTTAGAAATTTCGTCAACATCCTGACGGAATGCCTTAATATCTTCTTCGCCAACAAACGGGTAGCTCAAAGATTCAACTAAGCCAGTTTCAGCCAACTCGTAAGCAATAGCTCTGCGAGTTGCCTGCTCTGCTGTTAAACCAGTCCTTCCAGTAACAGGAACCGCAGGAACCTTAACAGGAATCTCATCGTAACCAACAAGACGAGCGATTTCTTCTACCAAATCGCAAGGCTCATTCAAGTCAGGGCGCCAAGTTGGAGGAAGCACAGAGAATGAACCGTTGCCGCCGCCAGCAACAGAGCAACCAATATCTGTAAGGATGTCGCTAATTTTGTTCAAATCAACATCAAGACCAGCAACACGATTAACTTCATCAGCTTTAAACACAATCACATTGCGAGGCTGAGTGTTATTAAGATCTAATGGAGATGAAGATGGTTTAGCATTTGCGAACTTCTCCAAAAGATTCGAAGCCATTTGTGCAGCTGCAGGCTGAAGCTCAGTATCAACACCACGCTCGAAACGACGAGAAGCCTCAGAAGGAATCTTATGACGGCGAGCAGTACGAGCAATAGAAACAGGATCAAAATGAGCTGCTTCAATAAGAACGTTCTTGGTTTCGTTCGTAACTTCACCGTACATGCCGCCCATAACGCCAGCCAAGCCGAGCACGCGCGAACCATGGTTGCCGCGTGGAGAATCACAAATCACTAAATCTTCAACATGCAATTCGCGATCTTTACCATCTAAAGTAGTTAAATGCTCACCGGAACGTGCGCGACGAACAACAATAGGTCCTTCGATTTTATCCAAATCGTAAGCGTGCAAAGGCTGACCCAAGTCGAGCATTACATAATTAGTAACGTCAACAGCAAGAGAAATACCACGCATTCCAGCACGAGTTAAACGGCGCTGCATCCAACGAGGACTTTGAGAAGAAGCATTAAAATCATGAACAGCACGAACATAGTAACGGTCGCAACCAGGAACTCCGTGAATTGGGTTAGTATCTTCAATACTCACCTCAATATCGGAAGACTTATGGCCTTCGCTATCCATAACTTTAGAAGCTTGCTCATTCAAAGCTATAGCAGGATCAGTGTAAGTAGCTCCAGTTGAATGATGATATTCGCGCGCGACCCCACGATACGAGAAAGCGTAACCGCGATCTGGAGTAATATTAATCTCCAAAACAGGCTTGTTAAGATGCAACAATTCCATTGCATCGTCACCAGGCTTAAGCGCATCATATTCAGCTTTAGTAAAGCCATACTCACGCAATAAAATAATGCCGTTATGACTATCACCTAATCCAAGCTCACGCTCAGAAGCGCACATGCCATTAGAAATGTGGCCATACGTCTTACGAGGCTCAATCTTAAAATCGCCAGGAAGAACAGCGCCTGGAAGAGTTACAACAACCTTTTCACCGGCAGCCATATTTGGAGCGCCACAAATAATTCCACGAGGAACTTTATTGCCCTTTTCGTCAACATCGTTATATTTTTCACCAACGTCAACATGGCACCAATTAATTGTTTTGCCATTCTTTTGAGGCTCGGCAGTTGCGTCCACAACGTAGCCAACTACGATTGGACCTGTAACTTGAGAAGTGTGAATTTCTTCTTCTTCCAAACCTACGCGCACTAAATCTTTAGCAAGCTGCTCGTAAGTCAAATTTTCTGGCACGTCAACGTGATCTTTGAGCCAGTCAATATCTACCATTGGCATGATGTTACTCCCCCATTACAAACTGTTCTGCGAAGCGCTTATCGCCTTCAACCAAATCATGCATATCGTTAATATCGTGACGAAGCAGCAAGGTGCGCTCCAAGCCAACACCAAACGCAAAGCCTGTATAAACTTGCGGATCTAATCCTGCAGACTTCAAAACGTTCGGGTTAACCATGCCGCAACCGCCCCATTCAATCCAACCTGGGCCACCCTTTTTATCTGGGAACCACAAGTCAAGCTCAGCACTCGGCTCAGTAAATGGGAAGTAGCTTGGACGAAGACGGCTTTTAGCGTCAGGACCAAACATTGCAACAGCTAAACGATCAAGAACACCCTTTAAATCAGCCATTGTCAAATGCTTATCTACAGCCAAAGCTTCGCATTGATGGAATACAGGAGTATGCGTTGCATCAAGCTCATCCGTGCGGAACACACGTCCTGGAGAAGCAATATACAGAGGAACTCCACGCTCAAGCAAAGCACGAACCTGATCGGAAGAAGTTTGCGTGCGAAGAACCATGTTGGAGCCCACAAAACCTGCAGCATCCTTAGACTTATTTCCTTGCACGTAGAAAGTATCTTGCATTTGACGAGCAGGATGATCTGGGCCAAAGTTCAAAGCATCAAAGTCAAACCACTCAGTTTCAACTTCAGGGCCTGCGGAAATTTGCCAACCCATAGAAACGAAGAAGTCTTCAAAATCCTCAATAATGCGAGCAATTGGATGACGAGCACCCAAAGGCTTGCGGTTAACAGGAAGCGTCATATCTACTGTTTCAGCAGAAAGCATGCGCGCTTCTTCAGCAGCTTTAACACGCTCTGAAGCTTGAGCAAATGCACGGCCAAAATCAGCTCGCAAAGTTGACATTACTTTGCCAACTTCCTTCTTTTGATCTGCAGGCAATGAACCAATTGCTTTGCTAGCAACAGTCATCACTGACTGAGCACCAGCGTATTGAGACTTCACCGCCTTTAACTCGTCCATAGTTTGAGCTGCGGCAGCACGAGCAATGCCTTCTTTGACTGCTTGAGTTACAGCTTTAATGTCGAATGGCTTATTATCGGTCACAGCACCCTTCCTATCTGTGTTATGCGTATATACATGTGTTTATACACTTTTTAATACTGCCCAAAGCTATATTTTTCGCTCATGACTCGACATAGCCAAGCCCATTAGCATTACTGCAGCGCTTGTTGCGAGATTCATCGATTCAGCTTTTCCATAGATTGGGATTATTGAAATATCATCAACTTTTTGCAATATATCTTGCGTTAATCCTCTAGCTTCATTACCAAATAATATAGCTAAAGAAGATTTAGTAAGCTCATTATTTGCAAGAATTTGTGGGAATGGTACAGGCTTGTTCTGATCAGTTCCGTAAATATCTGCTGCAATAACGCGAGTATTTGATTTTTTAGCGTAATCAAACCAGTCTTTTACACTCATTTGAACTACCGGAAGATGAAATAGCGAGCCTGCAGTAGATCGCACAAGCTTTGAATTCCAACGACTTACGCAATCGTCAATAAAAACTACAGCAGCGCATCCTGCTACGTCCGCAACTCTAATAATCGCACCAGCATTACCAGGATCTCTTACTTGCCAACATGCTGCAATTAAAAGAGGATTATTTGCATTGCCTGCGCGCACAGAGCCTTCTGTACTCATAGACTTTTGCAAATTTTTAAACTCACTTGCATAAAACTCATCCAAAGATTGCGCGTCACTAACCGCAACAATTCCTTGCGAATCAGAACTTATTTTTTGCATAATACTAGATTCAACAGGATGCACGTATAAGTCTTTCGATAGCGCTTCCTTAATAATTGCTTGCAAAGTAGAAGACTGGTTATTTTCTTCCTCGCTAGTTGCGCAAGCTTCTTTATTAACGTAAATATCACTTATTGAATCCGAAGCGTATCGAACAGCTTCACGCACGCTTTGTGGACCTTCAACCAAAAAACGCTTAGAATCATGCGAGTTGCCTCTGCCTAACGCCACAAGCCTACGCACACGCTCACTGTGCGGATTATCAATTAATTCTTTTAAAGGCATACTTCCACTTTACTTCAAAAACGAATGCAACACAGTTAAATAATAACCGAGCTTCAAAAAATAATAAGCAGGCTTTAAAAAATAATAACCAGGCTTCAAATATTACTCGTGATGCTCAGAAGAACTAGAAGTGGTATAGCCTTCAGGCTCCAACTGGAAAGTAGTATGAGACACAGAAACAGGAAAATGTTCACGTAAGCAATCCTGAAGCTGCGAAAGAACTTGAGCGCATTGAGCCATGGTCATATTCGGCTCCACAACTACGTGAGCCATAAAAATTGGCATGCCAGTAGAAACAGTGCTTGCGTGCAAATCATGAACAGCAAGAACATGCGGCACATGCTCTAAATGCTCACGAACTTTATCTAAATCAAGTCCTTCTGGAGTTTGTTCAAGAAGAACCTTAACAGCATTCTTAAGCAACTTCAGAGCGCGCGGAATCATAAGAATAGCAATAATCGCACCAGCTAAAGCATCGAAACCTGCCCAACCAGTACTCATCATAACGATTGCAGAAATTACAACCGCCACAGAGCCTAAAGCGTCATTCATAACCTCAAGGAATGCGGCTCGCATATTCATGTTGTCTTGAGATTGAGACATAAGAATTATAAGAGAAGCAAGGTTTGCAGCAAGGCCTAGGATACCGAAGAAAAGCAGTTGATTTACATCATGAATGCCTTGGTGACCATTGCCAAAAAGACGCATTCCAGCTTCAACAAGAGCATATACGCCAACAATTAGCAAAATAAGAGCGCCGGCAGCAGCAGTAATAACCTCAAGACGAGCCCAACCCCACGTGCGCTTGCTGCTTGGACGACGACGCATAAGAATTGCAGTAACAGTTGAAGCTGCAAGAACGGAAATATCCGTAAGCATATGGCCCGCGTCAATAAGAAGCGAAAGAGAATTAGTGAGGAAAGAGCCGATTACTTCGGCAAAAAATACAATTGAGGTAAGGGAAAGAGTAAGAAGTAAGCGATGCTGATGGGTGTGACTTGCGTGGATTGCAGCGGCTTGGGAAGCTGCGTTGGCGTTGGTGGTGGCGGTGGTTACGTTTGCACTGGTGCCGGCGGTGGTGCTGGTGGTTTTGGTGCTGGTGCTGGCGGTGGTGCTGGTGCTGGTACCGGCGGTTTTGGTGCCGGCGCTTACGTTGGTTCTGTCAGCAGTGCTTATTGAGTTTTCATCAATGCCGTTAGTTGAAGTTACACCGTTATGATTATGCACTTACTAAGCCTCCTCAAATATTGGAACGATATTATTTCTCAATATCATTCGCATTTTCTCTTATACGCAATGAACCCCAGCCGAAGCCGGGGTTCAAATTGCTAAATATTTCACATCTATAACTATGTAATCACACGCTGTCAACATAAGCGTGTAAGCGGAAGCTGACAAACGGAAACCGGTAAGCAGAAGCTGGTCATCCCTCCCCCCACAAAAAACCACTGTTATGACTATTCAGTTGAGCCTCAGGGGCTTGAACTCGTGTCATTCAACGAACTTACAACAAGGTTACGGTACGTTGCCCCCGCGTCGGGGTCACAATCAAACACGCGCGCAAGTAGTTACGTAGGGACAAGTTATCCCCACGTAGATAGCATGATGAAATATTGAAATTGCATAGTGCATTTCAAGATTTTTTCAGAGTCCGAGTTTGCTTAAGGATTTAAAATATGCTGCGATTTCAACGCAAACAGGTCTTACGTAGTAACACCGTTACTAGCTCAGTTCGTTAGCTGAGATATTAACAGTGTTTGAGTTGTGAGTGTTATTTTCTCAGTTGGCCGACTGAGTTTTTAACAGTGTTTTGCATTTGGCACATGACTCTAGATATCGCAGGAGCCGGCGCCCAAGATACTCAGGCAATTCCGGCTCCAACTTCCATATCCTCCGAAGAGATAGGCAATAAATTCATTGTATCAGTATGCGACAATATTGTCACATGCTTTGTTAAGTATGCTAGATATTTTTTACGTGAACCTTTTTGAATTTTTGGATGAGAGGATCCCCCCGCGTATGCGGGAAACCTACCAACCATGCTGTCTTCGTAGTTTG
>NZ_JBQEQO010000079.1:0-438 GCF_056754715.1 Gardnerella sp. CCPDSM | reverse complement strand
AACTCCACGCGCTAACTCTCACCTTACGTTCGATGCTTTTTACTGTTAGAAAAACGGGGTTTTAAATGAGAATAGGCTTATTAAACGAGCGTATTGTGCTGCTTAAAAACAGTGTTGAAATTGATGATATTGGTAACCATAAGATTAAGTGGAGTAAATATTACGAGTGTTACACCACGGTGAGTGCTGAAAGTCCCATAGAAGAGACTTCGGCGGGAAACGTGTGGGATGAGTCAAAAATAGATTTTACTATCCGCTATTCGAAAGAAACAGCCGTAGTCTCATCGCTTGGTTACAGGATTATTTTCCGTGATACGGTTTACGAGATTTTAGGTGTTGACCACATGAATTATAAGAAGAAAAGCCTGAAACTTCACTGTAAGAGGTGTAAAAAGTGAGCAAAGTAAGTATTGGCAGCCTCTCTCAAGAAGTTATTAA
>NZ_JBQEQO010000078.1:0-425 GCF_056754715.1 Gardnerella sp. CCPDSM | reverse complement strand
TATGCTCACTTTACGTTCGATGCTTTTTACTGTTAGAAAAACGGGGTTTTAAATGAGAATAGGTTTATTAAACGAGCGTATTGTGCTGCTTAAAAACAGTGTTGAAATTGATGATATTGGTAACCATAAGATTAAGTGGAGTAAATATTACGAGTGTTACGCCACGGTAAGTGCTGAAAGTCCAATGGAGCAGACTTCGGCGGGAAACGTGTGGGATGAGTCAAAAATAGATTTTACTATCCGCTATTCGAAAGAAACAGCAGTAGTCTCATCTCTTGGTTACAGGATTGTTTTCCGTGATACGGTTTACGAGATTTTAGGTGTTGACCACATGAATTATAAGAAGAAAAGCCTGAAACTTCACTGTAAGAGGTGTAAAAAGTGAGCAAAGTAAGTATTGGCAGCCTCTCTAAAGAAGTTATTAG
>NZ_JBQEQO010000077.1:0-439 GCF_056754715.1 Gardnerella sp. CCPDSM | reverse complement strand
TAGTAGTCATGTGTTGAAAAATAATATCAGTTGAAATACTGAAATGCTGAAATGTTAGGGCAGGTGTGGGTTAAACCATGCCTGCCCTTTTTTATTACTTTTTACTTTTTATTTTTTATAAGAGTACTGGCAAATGTTAGGAAAACTTGTAAGGAGAATTATGAGAGGATTTTGGAATAGTGCTCAACTGGCTTTCACACTGGTAGGCGGCTGGCTGGGATACTTTTTAGGCGGGTGCGACGGGCTTATCCTCGCACTCGTTTTATTTGTGGTAACGGATTATATTACAGGCGTGATGTGTGCGGTCACGGATAAGAAACTGTCTAGCAGCATTGGTTTTAAGGGCATTTTTAGAAAGGTGCTCATTTTTATGCTTGTTGGCATAGCAAACATTATAGATTTTCATGTTTTGAAACAAGGAAGCGTGATTAGAACCGCA
>NZ_JBQEQO010000076.1:0-445 GCF_056754715.1 Gardnerella sp. CCPDSM | reverse complement strand
TTACTCAGGGTATGCCTGAAATTGTTGTGAGTTTGCCACATGATGTGGAAGTTTGTGAGGTTGAATCTGATTCTAATCAAGTGCTCATCACGGATATTGAGATTGGTAAGCTTTATGTAGAAGTGAACAATGGCAAGGTAGAAGTTGTTAATTTGAAGGCGGATGATGTCTTTCTTAAATGTTGTAATGGGTCGGTTTCAGCAACAAACGTAGAAGTAACTCATGTTTGTACGCTTGATACGTTAAATGGCATGAGTATTTTAGAAGGAACAATACCTAAGGATGCAAGCCTTGAAGTAGATTGTGAGAATGGTGTCACCGAGGTTTCAGATAAGAAGAAGGTAAATTGTAAAAACGATGGATTTGCGCATTACATGGTGCACTGTCTTAATGGGAAAGCTATTGCGAAGTAGCAGACATATAGATCAAAAAAGAAGCAATAAAA
>NZ_JBQEQO010000075.1:0-476 GCF_056754715.1 Gardnerella sp. CCPDSM | reverse complement strand
CTCAGAAGTATTTAATAAGATTCTTACCCTCAGTGAGTTTCTGCTTATCAAGGCCCAGTACTGCTCCCACGTTTTCAAGCGACATGGGTAGCCCCAGGGTGGCTGACCAGATCATTGTGCAATGCCACGAGCTTGGGTTTAAAAATAGGCCTTCACTTTTTCCTGTCTTACCGGGGTTAACATTGATGCCTTTATCTCGCAGGTAGCGTGATAGACAGACTCTTTCAAACTGAGCGTTAAACGCCCACTTGGTCACCGTTTCATCCGTTAAAGCAGAAAGCACAACCTCGGGTATGGTTTCACCTTGTGCTAAGTCAACGACCTGAACTTCACTACCGTCCACACTGTAGCCAAAGAGCAGTATTTCAAAATCCTCTGATTCTGCGTACTTGTAAACACCACATTTACCAAGATTTACACTCGAAAACGTCTCTAAATCCACACTCAAATTTTCCAAATTACCCACCTCCAAGCTT
>NZ_JBQEQO010000074.1:0-449 GCF_056754715.1 Gardnerella sp. CCPDSM | reverse complement strand
TTCAGTTAGTTTCTGCTTATCAAGACCCAGTACTGCTCCCACGCTTTCCAAAGACATGGGAAGTCCCAGTGTGGCTGACCAGATCATTGTGCAATGCCAGGAGCAGGGGTTTAAAAACAGGCCTTCACTTTTCACTGTCTTACCAGGGTTAACATTGATGCCTTTATCTCGCAGGTAGCGTGATAAGCAGACTCTTTCAAACTGAGCGTTAAACGCCCACTTTGTCACCGTTTCATCCGTTAAAGCAGAAAGCACAACCTCGGGTATGGTTTCACCTTGTGCTAAGTCAACGACTTCAACTTCGCTACCGTCCACACTGTAGCCAAAGAGCAGTATTTCAAAATCCTCTGATTCTGCGTACTTGTAAACCCCACATTTACCAAGATTTACACTCGAAAACGTTTCTAAATCCACACTCAAATTTTCCAAATTACACCACCTCAAAGTTA
>NZ_JBQEQO010000073.1:0-485 GCF_056754715.1 Gardnerella sp. CCPDSM | reverse complement strand
GCAGACACTCAAAAATGCATACTTATTGGACGCAGAAAGGCAGGCTTTTTATCTATCACCTCATGACACAACACGGGATCTACCCGTTGATTGAACAGGAGGCTAAAAGTGAGTAAGTCTTATAAAAAGCATTTAGAAACGACACCGAATTTTAAGCCTATCGTCTACATTTGTGCTCCCTACCGTGGAGATAAGGAGAAAAACGTGCAACATGCTATTCGGTGTGCGGCATACGCGTATTTGCGCGGAGCAATCCCAGTAACACCACACCTGCTTTTCCCGTTCATGGATGATGAGAATCAAAAGCATAGAGGGGATGCGATGTTTATGGACATTATCCTCTTAGGTAAATGCAACGAACTATGGGTGTTCGGAGAAAAAATCACAGGCGGCATGCAAGTAGAAATCAATCTGGCTGAAAAACGAAACCAGCCGATTAAGTATTTTACAGATAAGGATTTAGGGGGTGAATGTTGATGCTTGAG
>NZ_JBQEQO010000072.1:0-454 GCF_056754715.1 Gardnerella sp. CCPDSM | reverse complement strand
TTCAAGCATCAACATTCACCCCCTAAATCCTTATCCGTAAAATACTTAATCGGCTGCCTGCGTTTTTCTGCCAGATTGATTTCTACTTGCATGCCGCCTGTGATTTTTTCTCCGAACACCCACAGTTCGTTGCATTTGCCTAAGAGGATAATGTCCATAAACATCGCATCCCCTCTATGCTTTTGATTCTCATCATTCATAAACGGGAAAAGCAGGTGCGGTGTTACTGGGATTGCTCCGCGTGAATACGCGTAAGCCGCACACCGAATAGCGTGTTGCACGTTTTTCTCCTTATCTCCACGGTAGGGAGCACAAATATAGACGATAGGCTTAAAATTCGGTGTCGTTTCTAAATGCTTTTTATAAGACTTACTCATCTTTAGCCTCCTGTTCAATCAACGGGTAGATACCGTGTTGTGTCATGAGGTGATAGATGAAAAGCCTGCCTTTCTGA
>NZ_JBQEQO010000071.1:0-461 GCF_056754715.1 Gardnerella sp. CCPDSM | reverse complement strand
CGCGGTTCTAATCACGCTTCCTTGCTTTAAAACATGAAAATCTATAATGTTTGCTATGCCAACAAGCATAAAAATGAGCACCTTTCTAAAAATGCCCTTAAAACCAATGCTGCTAGACAGTTTCTTATCCGTAACAGCACACATCACGCCTGTAATATAATCCGCAACCACAAATAAAACGAGTGCGAGGATCAGCCCGTCGCATCCGCCTAAAAAGTATCCCAGCCAGCCGCCTACCAGTGTGAAAGCCAGTTGAGCAATATTCCAAAATCCTCTCATAATTCTCCTTACAAGTTTTCCTAACATTTGCCAGTACTCTTATAAAAACAAAAAACAAAAAGTAGAAAGTAATAAAAAAGGGCAGGCATGGTTTAACCCACACCTGCCCTAGCATTTCAGCATTTCAACATTTCAACATTTCAGTATTTCAACTGATATTATTTTTCAACACATGACTACTC
>NZ_JBQEQO010000070.1:0-485 GCF_056754715.1 Gardnerella sp. CCPDSM | reverse complement strand
AATGCGCATATCGAATAAGACTTCTTGCAATAAAGAACACTAAAGCACATATGGCAAGTGCGATAAGAATGTCAATTATCGGACCAAATAATGCATAGCTCATGATTCATCCTTTCTTTTTCTATATTCGTTTATGAGTGTTCGAGCTGTGTCAACATCGTATTTATCGTCAATAGCAAGACTCTTTACTAAAAGAACGAACGGGTCTTCTGGTTCATTGTCGCTTATTCGAATTTTTTCAATGAGCCTGTTAAGCCTGATTCTCATCGTTGGGTAAGAGACTTGATACATTTGCGACATTTCTTTTAACGATCCAGACGATAATACAAAGTTCTTTATAAACGACATGTCTTCGTCTGTGAGATTAGCCATCCATCTTGGAATATGATCCATATCACCCCTTTCTTCAGCCTATAAACTTTAATTAAATTAAACTTTTATTAAAAATATTAAAGTTGTTGTATGAGTTTGTCAAGAATAAACAT
>NZ_JBQEQO010000007.1:0-112681 GCF_056754715.1 Gardnerella sp. CCPDSM | reverse complement strand
CAAACGTGAGGAGGTGTGCGCGCAAATGTGTACTTACACCCAACTCAAGTCCACAAACGTGAGGAGGTGTGCGCGCAAATGTGTACTTACACCCAACTCAAGTCCACAAACGCGAGGAACTATGCGCGCTTTTGTGTACTCACACCCAACTCAAGTCCACAAACGCGGATAATTTTCCGGCAAATGTTTCATAAAATGGCTGATGCGCTCGCACTACAAGTGCTCGCTACGAAACTCGCTTAAGTTGGAAGTCCACTGGACTTCCAACTTAAGCGAGTTTCCGCTCCGAGTTACTTTCGCGCGCTACGCTCTAAGCGCGAAAGCAGGTCGTCGCGCAAACGCGGGGAATTTTCCGGCAAATGTTTCATAATTACGCAAATTTAGCTACAAAATCCGGGAATTTTCCGGCAAATGTTTCAAAAATCAAAAGTCGGGCTGGCGGGATTTGAACCCGCGGCCTCTTCGTCCCGAACGAAGCGCGCTACCAAACTGCGCTACAGCCCGATGTCGATTGTGCTAATCAAGAAACAGCGCTTGCGATTACTCGCGCTGCGCACTTTTGCATTTTCGCGCGTTTCGTAACACTTCGACAACTTGGTTATATTATCGTGAACTTTCTACAAATAAGCGATGTGTGTCGCTTCCAAATAACTCTCTCAAATTTTCGAAAAATTTCGAGAAATTTTGAAAATCTTATAAAAATTTTTATAGAAAATTCACTTGTACCATTTTGTAGCTGCATCATTCCGCAATATTTGCAAAATTACCTCACTTTTCGTAAATAATTTCGTATATCTTAATAAAATAATAAAAATTTTTACTAAAAATGCATTTTTCTTCCGAAAACAGAAAAATATAAATATTTCCGCAAAAACATACGTTTTTTGCAAAAATGGTCGGTCGAATCAAGCTAATAGCGCAATAAAACGTACTCAAAACCCTTACATCTGTATTACCTACTGGCTACAATAAGCGTTTATGACTGACACCAATACTGCAATGTCTGCCGCGCAAAATGCCGCAGAAAACGAAGCAACAGATACCACCAACGAAATCGACACCGTTGAGCATGCCGAAATGCTGCTCGCGCAGGACGAGGCAATCGCCAAGCGCGTAAACGAAGGCGCAACTCTGGACGAAGCAATCGACCCAAGCAATAAAGAGTTTGGCCCTCTTGCGCACCCGGAGCAGGTGCAGATGCGCGTTGCTAAGCGCGCGATGCTTCTTAAGGAAGGCGTGCAGCCTTACCCGGTGCATCTTAACGTTACGGATACTATTGAGCAGGTTCGTAAGCAGTTCGACGGCAAGCTTGAAGCCGGCGAAGAAACCGATACCGAGGTTGGTATTGCAGGTCGCGTGCTTTTCTTGCGTAACGCTGGTGGCTTGTGCTTCGTTAAGCTTTCTGCTGGCGACGGCACTACGATTCAGGCTATGGTTTCCAAGAAGGAAATTGGCGAAGAATCCATTAAAAGCTTTAAGCAGATGGTTGATTTGGGAGACCATTTGTACGTGCGCGGTCGCGTGATTTCTTCTAAGACCGGCGAGCTTTCCGTTTTTGCAACCGAGTGGGCGATTGCGGCTAAGGCTTTGCAGCCGCTTCCAGCTTTGCACAAGGAATTAAGCGACGATACTCGCACGCGCAAGCCTTATATTGGCATGATTGCGGACGAGAAGATTCGCGATATGGTTCGCAGGCGTTCTCACGCTGTGGCTTCGCTCCGTCGCACTTTCGACAGCCACGACTTCTTGGAAGTTGAAACCCCAATGTTGCAAACGGTTCACGGCGGCGCTGCTGCTCGTCCGTTCACAACTCACATGAACGCTTTTGACATTGATCTTTATTTGCGCATCGCTCCGGAGCTTTTCTTGAAGCGCTGCTTGGTTGGTGGCATCGACCGCGTGTTTGAAATTAACCGCGATTTTAGAAACGAAGGCGTGGACGCAACTCACGCTCCTGAGTTCACTATGCTCGAGGCTTACCAAGCTTACGGCACTTACGATACGATTGGCGCTCTTACTAAGGAGCTGATTCAGAAGGCTGCTATCGACGCTTTCGGCTCTACCAAGGTGACTTTGCTTAATGGCGAAGAGTACGATTTTGGCGGCGAGTGGAAGCAGATTACAATGTACGGCTCGCTTAGCGAGGCTTTGGGTGAGGAGATTACGCCAGAAACTTCCGTTGAGCATTTGGGTGCGATTGCGGACAAGCTTGGCGTTGAGCGCGACGACGTGGAGAATCACGGCAAGTTGGTTGAGCACTTGTGGGAGCACTTCTACGAGGATAAGCTTTACGAGCCAACGTTTGTGCGCGACTTCCCGGTTGAGACCAGCCCGCTTGTTAAGGGTCACCGCACGAAGCCTGGAATGGTTGAGAAGTGGGATTTGTACGTGCGCGGCTTTGAGCTTGCAACCGGCTATTCCGAGCTTAACGATCCTGTTGTGCAGCGCGAGCGTTTTGTGGCTCAGGCTAAGGATGCTTTGGCTGGCGATGTTGAGGCAATGGATATTGACGAGGACTTCATTGAGGCTCTCGGCGTCGGTATGCCTCCTGCCGGCGGCATGGGCATGGGTATTGATCGCCTGCTGATCGCTCTTACGGGCGCGACTATTCGCGAGACGATTACGTTCCCACTTGTGAAGCCACTTCGCTAGTTGGTAAATTTTAGTAGATTGTAGAGCCGTTGGATGTTGTTTAACATTCAGCGGCTTTTTGTATGCGATGAGGTTGTGTATCGCAGTGCTCCAAATGTGAGAGGACGCTCGCACTATAAGCGCTCGCTTACGAAACTCGCGTTGGAAGTCCACTGGACTTCCAACTTGAACGAGTTTCCGCTCCGAGTTGCTTTCGCGCGCGCTGTGCTGCGCTCAAGCATGTCGTCGCGCCCGCGTTTGGAGGGTTTGGTGTGGTTATTTGCTCCAAACGTGCGCAACTTATCTCACATTTGGAGGGTTTAGGTCTGTCGTCGTAAGGCGTGAATAAACTAGGTAATTATGACATATAAATTAGTATTGCTCCGACATGGTCAGAGCGCATGGAATAAGACCAATCAGTTCACTGGTTGGGTTGATGTACCGCTGACTGAGCAGGGTGTTGAGGAAGCTAAGCATGGTGGCGAGCTTCTTAAGGAGAAGAACGTTCTTCCAGACATCGTGTTCACTTCTTTGCTTCGTCGCGCTATCAACACCGCGAATTACGCGCTTGATGCAGCCGACCGCCTTTGGATTCCAGTTCGTCGCAGCTGGCGTTTGAACGAACGTCACTACGGTGCTTTGCAAGGTAAGAACAAGTCTGAGATTCGTCAGGAATATGGCGATGAAAAGTTCATGATTTGGCGTCGTTCTTACGCAACTCCACCTCCTGAGATCGATCCAAACGATGAGTATTCGCAAGCGAACGATCCTCGTTACGCAGGCGATCCAGTTCCAGAAACTGAAGCTTTGGCAAACGTTGTGACTCGCGTAACTCCTTACTGGGAGTCGGATATTATTCCTGAGCTTAAGTCCGGCAAGACTGTAATGATTGCTGCTCACGGCAACAGCTTGCGCGCAATCGTGAAGATGCTCGACAACTTGAGTGAGGAAGAGATTTCTAAGGTCAATATTCCTACTGCTATTCCGCTGCTTTACGAGTTGGATGAGAACTTCAAGCCAATCAAGCCTCGCGGTGAGTATTTGGATCCAGAAGCTGCTGCTGCCGGCGCTGCCGCTGTGGCTGCTCAGGGTCAGAAGTGAAATTTAACTAGATTAAGTTAAATAAAAAGTAGGCTTGCAACTAATCTTGCAGGCCTACTTTTTGTATAAGTTATTTTTTTTTAAGCAACGTCTTTCGCTACTTCGCTACTTAATCCTTGCGTATTAAGCTACAACAGTGTCTTTATCTGGCTCCGGAGCCTTCGAAGGATCGAATCCCGAAACAATAAACACAATCTGCCTTGCGGTGGCCACGGAATGGTCGCCAATTCGCTCAATAAATCGGCTCAGCAGCACAACGTCAATCAACTGCCTGCGCGTACCGTGCCAATCTTCGCCTTCAACCAACGCAAAAATCTTCTCATGCAGCTTATCTAGCGCATCGTCGCCTGCAATAATAGTTTCCGCCATTTTTACATCGCGATTAGAAACCATGCTTGTTAATTGCCCTGAAAGATTGTGCAGGAAGTTAATCATTTCCACAATAGTTTCGCGCGCCTCTTGCGGAAGTGCAGATTCCGGCCACGTGCGCCTGGTAATTTGCGCAATATGACTTGTCAAATCGCCCATGCGCTCAAAAGTTGCCGCCAAACGCATAGTAGCAACAACTTCGCGCAGATCCGTTGCCACAGGGTTTTGGCGCGCGAGCAAAGTCAAGCATTGGTTGATTGTGTTTGCTTCCAAAGCGTCCAGATCTGCGTCTTTGTCGATAACAGCTTGCGCAACGTCCAGATCCGCGTTCAAAAGCGCGTTTCCAGCGTCGTTCATGGATTTTGACACAAGTTCGGCCATGCGTTCGAGGTTTGTTGCTACGGCCTTCATTTCTTCGTTGAAAATCACTCGCATGGTGCGTCCTTTCTATTTATGCTGCTTTAGCGCCTAACGCGTTGGTTAGTTGCAGACGTCTTTATCTGTAGATTGAATCTGTGGACATCCTCACTAATTATAGACGATGTTCGTAACGAAGTGACATCTCCGGCAAATGTTCCAAAAGCGCCGAGTAATACCGAGTAATATCTACTACTACTTTTCCTGCTTGCCGCGCTTTTTCAGCATAAAGTGCCTGCGAATAGCTTCGCGACGAGCCTTCTTTTCAGCAAGCTTCTCGTTATTCATCTCAATCGCGCGCTCGTAAATCTTAAGCAACTCAAGCGCTTGGCTCTTAAAATCGTTATTCTTCGAATACTCAAGCACATTCGCCTTAAGCTGAGCCTGCTCAGCCTCGCTCATATTCAAAACCTTGCTAAAAACCGCCTTAAAATCTTCGCGAGTATCCCACTGATACCCGTTTTGGCCGCTAATAATCTGGTCTTCGTTAGGCGCATCATGCTTCACAAGCGCAAACAGCCCGGACGCCATTGCTTCGAGCATAGAAAGCGAGTGCATCTCGGAAAGCGATGCGGTGGTGTAGTAGTCCATCGCGTGCAAATACTTTGGAATTTCCGTGTGCGAAATAGGCCCGAGCAGGCAAATCCTATCGTCAAAACCGTTGTCTGCCACGCGCTTTCGCAAGTCTTCCAAATCCGGGCCGCCGCCAATCACGAACAATCGCGCTTTTTCGCGAGGAAAATCGCAATACATAAAGTTGTCAATCAACTCCGCAATATTTTTCTCGGCACCAATTCTGCCTACGAAAACGAAAAGCTTAGTCGAGTCCGAAACGCCGTATTTTTCGCGGAAAGCTTTACGGAAGGCGAGTCGTTCAGGCGTCGGCAAAAACTGCTTGTATTCCACGGCATTGTTGAGCACAACAACTTTTTTATCTACTTTCTGTCGGTCAATATAAGCCTGCGCTTTAGCCGACATACTCGTAATAATTGTGGCATTTTTCGAGAATCGCATAAAATATTTCGCCGAAAGGTTGCGCGAAAACTCAGTAAAATGCTTCAAACCAATATAAAACAGGAATTTATCGTATTCCGTGTGAAGCGTGTAAATAACAGGAATATGCTCTTTTTTCGCAACTTCCAAGCCGATTTCGCCAATTCCAAACTCGTTTTGAATATGAATAACGTCAGGCTTGAATTTAAGCGGCAGCTGCTTTCGCATGTGGCCAATCGGAAGCGCCACGCGATACTTGTAAAGCTTTTTTAGCAAGATGCCAGGAACATAGACGACGCCGTCTTCAAGCTTGGTTTTGCGCTGTTTTTCGGAGCCAACCGTGACCACAAGCACCTCGTGACCAAGCTCTTCGTACATTTTTTTGAGCATGTAGGACTGTGTTGCAACGCCATTTATGTACGGTGGATACGTTTCGGTAAAAATAGCGATTTTCAAAGTTTCCTCCGGTTGCATACATGCATGCGTAGCGTCGTTATTGCGCAAGTATCTTGTGTACTAATTTGTGTACTTATTTTGTGTACTTAATTTGTGTACTTAATTCGCGTATTCAATTGTGCCACACGTGGTGAATTTTGAGGTGATTTTGAGGTGATTTTAGCGAGATTGTTGTGCGATTTTAGCGCGATTTTTGGCTTAGTTTAGCGCGACTTCGGTGCGATTTTTCGCGATTTTTTGGCTTATTTTAGTGCCGAATCGTAACGTTTACGCTTACTTTAGCCCCATTTTCGAGCGTATGCTTAACCGTGCAACCCTTAGAAATATGCCGTTCCATGCGCTCCTTAAGTGCGGCCGCATCTTCCTCGCTAAGCGCAGGTTTTGCCGAAGTCGCGTCAAGCGTAACGTCTTCTTGAAAACGCAAGTACGCTCCTTCTTCCGCGTCATACGTGCCGTTTACTACGACTCGCGCGCCGGCACCCTCGCCAACAGCGTGCTCAGCCGCGTACTGGCTACTAAGCGCGGTGCAACCGGCCAAAGCAATCTGCATCAGCTCAACAGGATTGAACATTCCTTCGCCGTGACCAAATTTCAAGCTCGCGCCATCGTCGCTGTGTGCTTCCCAAGTGCCGTCTTCTGCGCGCTCAACCCATAATCTTCTAGACATTTTCGCTCCTTTGCTACTGTTTATTCTAACTATTTTACGCTAGATTGTTACCGCCACGACAGTCCGTTTCTTACTGAGCAATTGTTACCATTGAATCATGGCTTTAACAGAAGAAGAACTCGCCGCAATTCGCGCGCGCATCCCACAAAAACCGCTTTCCAGCATCCCTACTCCTTACGAGGATTTAGTGCGAAAAATCCTTACGGAAGGCACTCTAAAATCTGATCGCACCGGCACTGGCACAATCTCACTTTTTGGCCAGCAAATCCGCTTCGATATTAGCAAATACTTCCCGCTTATCACCACAAAAACCGTGTTTTTCAAAGGACTTGCGTACGAGTTACTTTGGTTCCTTAAGGGTTCGAGTAACGTGCGTTGGTTGCAAGAAAACGGCGTTCATATTTGGGACGAGTGGGCGGACGAAAACGGCGATTTAGGTCCGGTTTATGGCGTGCAGTGGAGGAGTTGGCCGGCGCCGACGGCAGAAAATCCGAATCGCACGATTGACCAAATCGCAAATGTGCTGGATCTTATGAAGAATCACCCAGATTCTCGCCGCATGATTGTTAGCGCTTGGAATCCTGCGGAAGTTGAGCATATGGCGCTGCCGCCTTGCCACTCGCTTTTCCAGTTCTACGTTGCTGACGGCAAGCTTTCGTGCCAGCTTTACCAGCGCTCTTGCGACATGTTCCTCGGCGTGCCGTTTAATATTGCGTCCTACTCGCTTTTGACGATGATGATGGCTCAGCAGGCAGGTTTGGAGCCTGGCGAGTTCGTGTGGACGGGCGGCGATTGCCATATTTACGACAATCACGTTGAGCAGGTGCTTGAGCAGCTTTCGCGCGAGCCATACCCGTATCCGCAGCTTGAAATTCGTAAGGCGGATTCGATTTTTGACTACGATTACAGCGATTTTACGGTGGTTGATTACAAGCATCATCCGACGATTAAAGCGCCGGTTGCGGTGTGATAATTGCGAATTATTTTTGCGTGATTTAGTTTTTAGGGGGAGAAAATGGAAAGTAGCGTAAGTGCGCTGAATAATTTTCCGGTGCGACTTATTTGGGGCGAGGCTTTCGGTTTGGACGGCAAGCCCGGCGCGATGGGCGTGAATGGCGGCATGCCGTGGCGACTTTCCCCAGATTTGCGCTATTTTAAGGCGATGACAATCGGCTGCCCTGTGATTATGGGCCGCGGTACGTGGGATGCAACGCCGCCGAAATTCCGTCCGCTTCCGGGCCGCGAAAATATTGTGGTGACTCATAATCCGGATTTCGTAGCAGATGGAGCGCGTACTTTTACTAGCATTGACGCGGCTTTGGATTACGCGCGCGAATGGCTGGAAAATCAGGAAAGCGTATCTCAAGACGTATCTCAAGACTCTCCTCTAGATGGCCCCGCAATCTGGGTTATTGGAGGCGCTGCGATTTTGCGCGAAATGCTCGCGAATTATCACGCGGACGCAGCTTACGTTACGCAAATCGACGCGAAAGTTGCAGCAGACACGTTTGCTCCGAATATTCATGAGTTAGTTGATGTCGGAAAATGGCATGTTGCGCGCGAAGGCGACTGGCAAGAAGCGCCGCTTAAAGTTGGTAGCGAAAGCAATCCTGCGCAATACCGGTTTATGGTATATGAGCCTTAGCTAAGAGCAAATCGCGAAGTAAGCTATCAAACCCAAAAATAAACGAAAAACCCAAAAATAAACGAGACAGCAAAATAAACGAGGAAGCATGACTGAAGAATCAAGCAAAATCAAGGTAGACGCGCGTCACCCGTACAATGTTATGACGGTTTGTACTGGCAATATTTGCCGCTCGCCAATGGCGGAAATTGTGTTGCGCAACGAGTTTCAGTTAAGGGGATTGGGCGACGTTGTTGCAGTGCGTTCCAGCGGAGTTAGCGACGAGGAATACGGAAATCCGATTGACCGCCGCGCGCAGCGTGAGCTTACAAAGCGCGGATACAGGCTGCCTGCGTCGCATTTTGCGCACAGAATTGAAGCGGACGAGATTGCGGAAACGAACCTGTTTTTGCCGATGACGGCTTCGCATATGCGCTCGCTTTTGCGACTGATTCCTGCACAAAAGCGCGAGCTTGTGCACATGTATCGCGCGTTTGATCCTTCTCTTCCGAAGCCGCAGCCGGGTCGCGAGATGCTGCTTGATTTGGCAGATCCGTGGTACGGCGGCCCGCACGAGTTTGAAGTTGCGATGGATCAGGTTGAGCAGTGCGCGCCTTACATAGTCGATTGGGTTGCCGCGCGCATTGAGAGGGCTTAAAAGTGCAGTCCCTTTACAAGCGTGTATAGAAACTAACGGCTGTAGTCGTCACGTTTGCGAATATAGTTTATAAGTATAATTTAGATATAGTTTTGTAGGCATCAATTACTGCTCTGCTACTTTTACTTGGGAGGATTTATGGCAGATTTGGCTGTCGAAGACGTGCGCGCTCGCGTGCAGGACGCTTGGAATGACGTAGTTTCCGTGTTGAATAAGAAGATTTCGCTTGCTGCGGTTTCTGCTAAGGGCATTGCCGGCGAGCATATGCAAAAGTCCGCGCAATACGTGGCTGGGGTATTGCGTGAGGTTGGTATTGACGCGCGCGTCGAGCAGTCCACGAATCCGGACGGCACTCCGGGAGCTTTCGAAGTCGTCGGCTCACGCATCGTAAACCCAAGCGCGCCAACGGTTTTGCTCTACGCGCATCACGATGTGCAGCCAGTTCCGGACCCATCCGAGTGGGAAACGAACCCATTTGAAGGCACAGAGCGCGACGGTCGCCTCTACGGCCGCGGATCTGCCGACGACGGCGGCGGAATCGCAATCCACTACGGAGCTTTGCGCGCACTAAGCGACGATTTGCGCGTAAATATTAAGGTTTTCATCGAGGGCGAAGAAGAAATGGGCTCACCAAGCTTCATTCCTTTCATCGAGTCTCATAAAGCCGAATTCGAATCCGACGTAATCATCGTGGCCGACTCCGGCAACTGGTCCGCCGAAATCCCAAGCCTCACAACGAGTTTGCGCGGAAATACCGACGTGGACGTAAAAGTTAAGGTTCTTGGCCATCAAGTGCATTCCGGCCAGTTCGGCGGCCCAATTTTGGACGCTTACACTCTCGCTTCCATGCTTGTTGCCTCGCTTTATAACAAGGATGGCGACTTGGCAGTGCCTGGAATTAAAGCAGAGGAGCCGGTTGGCGGTTTGCAGCGCGATTTGGACGAAGCGCAAGTGCGTGCCGACGCTTCCGTAGTTGATTCTTATAAGCTTGCCGGCACCGGTTCTCTCGCCGCGCGCATGTGGACTAAGCCGAGCTTGACGGTAATCGGCATGGACGCGCACCCAGTTGAGGGCAGTTTCAATGTGATCGCGCACGAAACTAAGTTGCGTCTTTCGCTTCGTACCGCGCCTTCGCAGCGTCCGGAAGAAGCGCAAAAAGCTTTGTGCGACTTTTTGGTATCTCACGCGCCTTTTGGTGCGGAAGTTACTGCAGAGCCGATTGATAACGGCATGGGTTGGGCAATGGACCCGGATGCTGTTGCAACGAAGGATGCGCTCGCTTCCATGCGCGACGCTTTCGGCGTGGAGCCTGTAAATAAGGGCGAGGGCGGCTCGATTCCGTTTATTCCGGAGCTTCAGCGCATCTTCCCGAAAGCTCAAGTGCTTGTGACTGGTCCGGAAGATCCGAAGTCGAATGCGCACAGTCCTAACGAGTCGATTTCGCTTTCTGGATTGCGCGGAAATATTGTGACGGAAGCGCTTCTTCTTGATCGATTGGGCGAGTAATTTCGTTTCTACGTTGCGTTTATGCGTCTAGTCTGTTGAGTAATCTGCAAACATGACATGGAATCCATTTGCAAAGAAATCTGCCAACAATGAGGCCGCATCTGCTACTTCGTCTCAATCGAATCAGCAGAGCGCAACTTCTAGCGACGCAACTAAATCCCGCGAAAAAAACGCGCCAACTCCTAAGCGCAACGCGGCTCAAGCGCAAAATCTTCGTCCGCTTGTTCCGGCTGATCGCAAGGCCAGCGCAAAGCAGGCTCGCGCTAGAATCAGGGAGCGCGAGAACGTGCAATATGAGGCAATGCGCACAGGCGATTTGGCGCATATGCCAAAGGTTGAGCAGCTTCCTTGGCGCGTGTATATTCGCGATTACGTGGATGCGCGCTTTAATATCGGCGAGTTTTTCGTGCCGGTTGCAATTGTGATTATGGCATGCCTGTTTGCACTTTCGCGCTTTATGATTGTTTATATTGCGCTCGCTGTGCTGCTTTACGTTTATCTTTTTGCTTCCGTGATTGACATGTTTATTATGTGGCGAAAGTTGCGTAAGGAGCTTGTTAAGCGTTTTGGCGAGTCGGCTGTGTCGAAAAAGTCGCGTTCTGGCATGTATGCTTGGAGCCGCGCGATGCAGATGCGTCGCTGGCGTTTGCCAAAGCCAAGTTCGCCAAAGCGCGGAAATTGGCCGAAGTAATCGCAAGTTAGCAATATACTAATCGCAAACTTATTAATATTTGCACAACCTACTATTATTATTTGGGATAACTCAAAAATAACGCGAATATCGTGGGGTAAACGCATGGCACAAAGTAAAGCACAAGATAAATCACAAAACACGAAGCAGTCTGGAAAGAAGACTGGCAAGCAGGGCATGTTTTCGCAGATTATCCGTATTTACAAGTACACGCATACGGATGACAAGCAACTGCCGCTGTGGCTGGCTGTGGCATTTGTGGCGCCAATAGTTGTGGCTATTGTGCTTGGTTTGGTGCTGCGCTGGTCGATTTTTGCGTGGATTATGATGATGGTTACAGCGGCGATGGTTGGTTTGCTGCTGTTTACGGTTGTGCTTACGAAGCGCGCAGATAAGGTTGGTTACGCGAAGTTGGAAGGTCGCCCGGGGGCGGCGGCCGGCATTGTTTCGGCTATTAACAAGGGCGGATTTACATTCCCGCAGCAGCCTGTGTGGGTGGATCCTCGCACGAAGGATGCGATTTGGCGCGGCACCGGTTTTAACGGAATCTTCCTTATTGGCGAGGGCAATTACGAGCGCTTAATGCACGCAATGGATCGCCAGGAGCACGCTGTAAAAAGCGTTACAGCTGGATCGAATATACCTATCTACCGCATATCTGTTGGCAATGGCGAAAACCAGGTGAAGCTTAGGGAATTGCGCGGAAAAGTGTTGCGCGCCAAGACTTTGCAGCCTTCGAATCACAAGTTTGCGTTGCTTAATAAGATTCATCCAAATCGCCGTTTCTTCCTTACTAAGACGGAGCTTGCGATTTTGAACGAGCGCTTGCGTACGTTGCAAAGCAAGAGCGGATTCGGCATTCCGAAGGGGATCGATCCAACGCATCCTCAGCGCATTAGCCGTCGTGCGATGCGCGGTAAGTAAATTAAGTAAGTTAAGTAAATTTTACTGTTTTAGACTTATTGCTGTGTAGCGCTCCAAACGTGGGGTAGATTCCTCGCGTTTGGAGCGTTATTGCTTTTGTATCGCTCCAAATGTGAGATAAGTTCCTCGCGTTTGGAGCGTTATTGCTTTTGTATCGCTCCAAACGTGCGCGCACGCTCGCACTATAAGCGCTCGCTTACGAAACTCGCGTTGGAAGTCCACTGGACTTCCAACTTGAGCGAGTTTCCGCTCCGAGTTGCCTTCGCGCGCGCTGTGCTGCGCTCAGGCAGGTCGTCGCGCCAGCGTTTGGAGGGTTGGCGTCGACGCGGTGCCGTACAATCGTCAATCGACACGGGTGCTTTGCGCCGACGCGTTGCTCGCGCCGCAGAGCTGAGAGAAAACCGCTTGAACGTGAATCCGGTTAATGCCGGCGCACGGAGGTCAGTTTTTCCCGTGCCTGAGAGCTGTTGCAAGGTTTCGTTGTAACGCAAAATATTGCATTGCGCACAATGTAACGCATTGCAACACAAAACAAGAAAGGCACATTTTTATGTCAGAAGAAAATTATCAGGTCAACATGCAGTGGCGTGTTGCAGACATCGCAGTTGCTTCTGTAATTGGCGTTGTTTCTTCCTTTATTTATTGGCTCGTTGCAGTCTTCTATGCTGTTCCATGGACCGCGCTCGACAACATTGTTCCAGGTTTTGGCGGTTTGATTAACGGTCTTTGGCTCTTCGCTGCTCCTTTGGCCGCAGTAATCGTGCGCAAGCCAGGCGCTGCTATTTACGCTGAAGTCGTCGCTGGCGTGCTCGAAGCTTTGATGGGTAATCAGTGGGGCGGCGCTGCAACCTTCGGTATTGCAGTCTTCCAGGGCTTGTTCGCTGAAATTGCGTTCATTATTTTCGCTTACAAGAAGTGGAATTTGGGCACCATGGTTCTTTCCGGCGCTTTGACCGGCATCGGCTGCTGGGCTTACACCTTCCTCGATAAGTTGCAGGCTATTAGCTTCTTCGGCAAGTATGGTCTTCCATACTTCGTCAGCACCGTGGTTTCCGGCATTGTGATTGCTGGCGTTTTGATGTGGTTCCTTTATATTGGAATCGCTAAGACCGGCGCGCTCGATCAGTTTGCTTCCGGCCGCGAAATCCGCGAAAAGTAGTAAATAGCGTATTCGCAAAAATTAAAAATCTATCATTGCCATAAAGGATTTACTATGCCTGATGCTGCTAAATCGCAAGAATCTGAAACTTTCCTTCCATCAGCTTCTTGCGATTGTAAGAGTGCCAGCAATGCTAATAAGACTAGTAACGCTAGTAACGCTAATAAAGCTAGTAACGCTGAGCTTCGTTTTGAGCATTGGGGTTATCGTCATGCTTCCCGTCGCGCTTTTGCTGTGCGCGGGTTGGATCTCACGATTAAGGCGGGGCAGCGCGTGTTGCTGCTGGGCGCGTCAGGCATTGGTAAATCCACGATTTTAAGCGGTGCGGCTGGTCTTATTGGCAGTGATTTTGTTGCGAAAGACAGTGCGAAAAGCGCGAAAAGCGCGAAAGATAACGCTACTAAATCTTCCGCAAAATCAGAAAATACTTCTGTAAATTCTTCCGATACTTTCAATTCTTCCGATATTTCTGATACTTCCGATACTTCCGCAAAATCCCAGCAAACCACTCTCGTCGAAGATGCCGATGGTGGTGTGAGTGAGGGTCACGTTTTGGTTGACGGCGTGCCGGTTCGCCGCGCGCGAGGCAAGGTTGGGCTTGTTTTGCAAGATCCGGATGCGCAGGCGATTTTCCAGCGTTTGGGTGATAACGTTGCGTTTGGTCCGGAAAATATGAACGTTCCGCGCAGTGAGATTTGGGAGCGCGTGCGCAAAAGTCTTAAAGAGGTTGGGTTGGATGGCTTGCAATTGCACCGCGAAACTGCGCATTTAAGCGGCGGTCAGTTGCAGCGTTTGGCGCTTGCTGGCGCGCTTGCTATGCAGCCGAGCGTGCTGCTTTTGGATGAGCCGACCGCGAATTTGGATCCTGATGGCACGCAGCAGATTGTGGGCGCTGTTCGCGCGGTTTTGGATTCGACGCGCGCCACGATGGTGCTTGTGGAGCATCACGCGGAGCCGTGGATTGAAATGATTGATCGCGTTGTGGTGCTTGGGCTTGAGAATGACGAAGATGCGAGCAGAAAAGATGTGAGCGGCGAGACTGTTCACGACGACGATATTGCGCGCGCGGCTTCCTCTCGCACGGTAATTGTGGCGGACGGCACGCCGGATGAAGTGTTTAATCGCACCGATTTGGACTTTGAAGATCTTGGTATTTGGCTTCCTGAGCGCTACAAGAAAAACGTAAAATCTTCTGCAAAATCTTCTGCAGATACTTCTTCCGAAAGTAAATCTTCTGCAAAATCTTCCGAAAGTAAATCTTCCGAAAACTGCAATCCAGCAGAAGGCTACGGAGAAATCCTGCTTTCTACGAAGGATCTCGCAATCAGCCACAGCAGCGAGCCGATTGCGCAGCACATCAATCTTGAGTTTAGGGCCGGGCAGATTACGGCTTTGGTCGGCGCGAACGGCACTGGAAAATCAACGCTTTCGCTAACTTTGGCAGGTCTTTTGCCGGCTGTAAGCGGAGAGGTTGTGGCTAGCGAGGCTCTTGCTGAAGGCGCGAATGGCACGGATCCAATGAAGTGGAAGTCGCCTGATTTGGCGAAGCGAATTTCGTACGTTTTCCAAAATCCGGAGCATCAGTTTGCGTGCGGTTCGGTGCTGGACGAGGTTATGTTGGGGCCGCTTCGCACGGGTGTGCCGGAGGATGCTGCGCGCGCGAAGGCTCAGGAGCTGCTGAAGCGATTCCGTTTGGCGCGCTATGCGAAGGCGAATCCGTACACGCTTTCGGGCGGCGAAAAGAGGCGACTTACTGTGGCGGCGTCGCTTGCTGCGGCTCCGCGCGTGCTGATTTTGGACGAGCCGACTTTCGGGCAGGATCGCAAAACTTGGCTGCAGATTATTCGTTTGATTGCAAGCCTTCGTAGCGAAGGCGTGAGCATTATTGTTGTGACGCACGATCGCGAGTTGGTTGATGCGTTGGGTGCGCGCTTGGTTGAGCTTGTGCCGGATGCGAAAACTGAAGGTGCTGAAGGTGTTGGGGCTGCTGAAGCTGCAGAAGCTGAAACTGAAGTGAGAGCAGAATCTTCCGAAACTACCGAAGCGCTTTCCGCAACCACCAGCGCAACTGACATTTCGCGAATCAAAGTGAGCGCTGTCAACAATCGCAGAGAGGATGCGAAACTTTCAAGTCACTCGCCGCTTTTGGCGTCGATGAACCCGGTATTTCGCATTTTTGGCGCTTTTGTGGCGTCTATTCCGCTGATTTTTACGCTTGATTGCTTGTCTGCGTCCGTGGCGCTCGTGCTGGAATTTGCGATTTTCGCGTGCATTAAGCTTATGCCGTTGCGAGTGATTCGACTTTCGTGGCCTGTGTGGGTGGGTGCGCCGACTTCCGCGCTAACGGTGCTGCTATACGGCAAAAGTGGCGGAAATACTTGGTTCCAGTGGTGGCTCATGCATGCTACGGATCGCTCGGCGGTGCTGGCTGTCGCTACTGCGCTTAGGATTTTGGCGATTGGCATTCCTGCGATTGTGATGGTGATTGGCATGGATGCCACCGATTTGGCGGATGCTTTTAGCCAGGTGCTGCATTTGCCGGATCGATTCGTGTACGGCGGTTTGGCTGGAATTAGGCTGTTTGGCGTGCTGCAGGATGATTGGGCGGCGCTGACTGCGTCGAGGCGTTCGCGCGGTTTGGGTGATGAGCATCGCGTGAGGGCGTTCTTCCCGCAGTCGTTTGCGTTGCTTGTGCTTTCGATTCGACGTTCGACGACGCTTGCCACTGCTATGGAAGCTCGCGGTTTTGGGGGAGTTGGTGCGCGTTCGCATGCTCGCGTGAGTAGTGTGCATGCGCGCGATTGGTGGGTTTTGGTTGTTTGCGCGATTGTGCCGCTGGCTTCGGTGGCGTCGGCGCTTTACTTCGGCACCTTCGCCTTCCTCGGCGGCGCGTGATAGTGCGACGACCTGCTTTCTGCGCGAGTGTCTCATTCTGCTTATTTTGAGACACTGGTGCAGATGGTGTTCTGCGTTATGGTCTCTGGTGGTTGATTATTGGACTTTCGTGCAGTCGTCGTTCTGCGCGAGTGTCTCATTCTGCTTATTTTGAGACACTGGTGCAGTATGGCGCTCGCGCGGATTACGCGCTCGCTTACGAAACTCGCGTTGGAAGTCCACTGGACTTCCAACTTGAGCGAGTTTCCGCTCCGAGTTGCCTTCGCGCGCGCTGTGCTGCGCTCAAGCAGGCGCTTTGACCGAGCTTGAAATCAATGGGATTTCAAGCTCCTTCAAAGCGTGATTTGGCTCAATTGTGAAGCACAGTGTGCTTCACATGCCAAATCAGCCGAACGGCTACCAAATAGCCGTGAGGAACAAGCACACAAGTCACAACCTAGTTTCTAAAGCACAACCGCACTAACCTGCCCTGCCTTCGTCTTTATTGACGAAGGCAGACCTCGCTTGCGTTGAAAGCACACCGTGCTTTCAACCCTGAGCAAGCTCGGCGCTCCGAATTGCCTTCGCGCGCGCTGTGCAGCGCTCAGGCAGGTCGTCAGCGCACACAAGTCACAACCTAGTTTCTAAAGCACAACCGCACTAACCTGCCCTGCCTTCGTCTTTATTGACGAAGGCAGACCTCGCTTGCGTTGAAAGCACACCGTGCTTTCAACCCTAAGCAAGCTCGGCGCTCCGAATTGCCTTCGCGCGCGCTGTGCAGCGCTCAGGCACGTCGTCGCGCATCCCGACTAGCGTGTATACTTTCTCGAGTTGCGGGCCTGTAGCTCAGTGGATAGAGCGTCTGCCTCCGGAGCAGAAGGTCGTGGGTTCGAACCCCATTAGGCCCACTTTTGATTTTCTTTCGTATTGCGCTCGCGACTTTTCCGGCGTTTGTTGTCGGCTTGGCTGCGGATGGCAACATTTGCGGGAAAATTCCCGGCATTTGTTGTCGGTTTGGCGTTTTTGGGAAACATTTGCCGGAAAATTCCCTGCGTTGGCGCGACGACCTGCTTGAGAGCTGCTACGTATTTGTGTTGTTTTTATTCTGTGGAATCTTATAAAATCATATTTATGCGCTGATGCATGCTAGTTTTCTGCTAGTTGTTAGATGTTTTGTGGCTTGTGCTTGATTTTGTAGTGTTGCTTGTGATTCATGGGGTTTGTGTTAGAAGTTAAGTGTTTATTGCACGGCGCTAGGTTTTACGCACATTTTTTAGGAGGGGATTTTATGGTAGAGCAGAATAAAAATTTAATTATAGCGGACGCTAAAAGCGAGTCTGCTAAAACGCTTATAGACGCTAAAACAATAAAAGAAAAAATTTATAATATTCGCAATCAAAAAGTCATGCTTGACGCGGATTTAGCTGAAATATATGGGTATACTACGGCAAGATTCAACGAGCAGGTAAAAAATAACATAGAAAAGTTTGATGATGACTTTATGTTTCAGCTAACTGCTGATGAGTTCAAAAACTTGATGTCGAAAAATTCTACATCAAGTTGGGGTGGTCGCAGAAAGCTTCCATATGCTTTTACTGAGCAGGGTATTTATATGCTCATGACGGTGTTAAGAGGCGAACTTGCCATAATGCAGTCGAAAGCGCTTATTAGAACCTTTAAGCAAATGAAGGATTATATTGTTGAGAATAAGGATTTTATTGGTGCGAATGAGTTAGCGCAGCTTGCGATTCAAACGAATCAGAATACTAAGGATATAGCGGAAATAAAATCTCAAATGGCAACGAAGGAAGATTTTAATAAGGTAATGGATAATTTTATTAATCCAGATTCGTATAAACATTTTCTTCTTATGGACGGCAATAAAATAGAAGCGGATCTTGCGTATTGCAAAATATATAAGTCAGCCAAGAAGAGCATTTACGTTGTAGATAATTATATTGGTCTTAAAACGTTGGAACTATTGCGGTTTGCTGGGGAAGGTGTTGAAATCGTAGTTTTTAGTGATAATGCTAGGAATAAGAATATGCTTACGGAAAGCATGTTGCACGATTTTGTAAGCGATTATCCTGGTGTTGATTTGAAGTTTAAGACTGCTGGCAGAAAGTATCACGATAGGTATGTGGTTATAGATTATGGGACGGATGATGAGGCTGTTTACCTTTGTGCGCTCCGAATTACCTTTTCGCTTAAAGCGTAGCGCGAAAAGGTAATTCGGAGCGCTGAGCTTGCTTAGTGTTGAAAGCACGGTGTGCTTTCAACGCAAGCGAAGACGTGAGCGCGCTGTAACGCGCGAGCGACACGACCTGTCTTTGCGCTTGTATCATGCGATGTTTGATGAGTTGCTGAAGAATCCTGAGTTGGATTTCTAGCGTTTTTATAATGTTCTACCGTTTTGCTTCAAACGTGCGCTCCAATCTGCTTGAGCGCTGCGTTGCGCGTGCGTAAAGTTTTGGTCGGATTTTAGTGTGTAACCGACCCTTATTTGTACTGTTATTGACAGTTGGATATGTGAAAGATAAAATTGAAAATGCCTGAAAACCTTAGGGTTTTGGGGGGGCGGAAGTACGAGAGCGCATCTGCCCCGATTTTTTTTGCTCCAAATGTGCGCAGCTTTTCTCGCGTTGGCGCGACGACCTGCTTGAGCGCTGCATGCGCTTATTTAGCTTGCGCGCAGGTAGCGCAGCGCGCGCGGCTGACACAGCATGTAGTGAAAACATGCAGATGTTATAACAACATTTAGTGGTTTTAAGACACGCCGAGCGCGCCGTTTATCTGTTTGCGCGGTTTATTTTTTCAAAAAATATTCTGCAATTAATCATTTTTTGCAGTATATTTTTTGGCATGTTTGATTATTAAAAAAAGTTTTTCGCAATTATAAAAATCTATGTGTGTTATATGCTAAATTACTTGAAATGAACCACGGGGGGGGGTATAACTACTAGAGTCTCTATGTGGCTGTATTTGCCTATAGGAGGTAAGGGTATGATATACTCTCTACCTATAGTTGGCTTACTGGCCGGCGTTCTCGTAGATTAGGGAAGATGAGTTTTGATCTCTAATTTACGCTTATAAAGATTCGCCAGCTGGATTGTTTTGCAAGTGCAGGCACGCTGAAATCGATTGCGATTGTTGAGATTGGTTGCAGTGCGCGCTACATCGATTGCGATTGTTTTTCAATTGATTGTAGATGTGATGAAGATGTGTTGCAGGTGTGCTGCAAGCGGCTTGATTTTTGCGCAATGACGAATTGTTTTAGAGGGTCAAATGCGCGAAAAATCAGCCTTTTGCGGCGGCGGTGATTAGGAAGGTGAGGAATATGTTACCGGCAAAGTTTAGTGGATTCGCATCACGCGTGGGTCGTCTTGCGTTGCGCGCTTTGTCTTGGCATAAAACCAGCGAGCGCGATGCAGCGCTCAACGCTACCTCTAGCGCAACTTCCGGCGCAACCGTATCTGACTCTTCCTCTAACTCTGATGCTTCTAACTCCGTATGCAACTTCGCTGACTCTGACTCTTCTTTCCGCACCGCACGTTTCCGCACCGCACGCCCAGCCCGCACTTTCCGCCGCTCGCTCTTCGCAATGCTCGTAGCCGCTACCACGCTTTTTGCGACTTTTGTTGTGCCTGCTAAGCCTGCAAACGCTGCGCAGGTTTGGTGGGATTACGCTGGTAATGGTTATATGAGTCATGATTCTGTAGCTGTCGTTGATGTCATACGTGATATGAGTATTGGATATCCTGATATAGCAAAAGTTAATGTGAATGGTGAAGATAGAATAAAGGTTACTTGGGATGTCTATTTTAATACGAATTCTATCGGTGGTCGTCGCGCAGGTAAACCTTCTTTAGGTCAGTTTGGTAAAGGTGAACACGGTAATCAGCCTTCTTTAGGTACGGGATTTGATAGGCCATCTTGGTTTTATGCTTGGATTCCAAAGGAAATAGAAGATAGTTCTATAACCGTTGCGAAATCAATTGCTCAAAGAAGTATCGAAGCTGGCGTAGTTTCATTTTACTGGCCTGATAAACCAGACGAAGTATTAAATAGAAGTACTTGGCCTAGCCATAGAGCCAGTAGAAAGACTTGGTATTATACTGATAAAGATTTTGAAATTTCATGGAACGACTCTCTGGCAGTCGGCTCTAACAATCATGGCCTTGGTGGGCGTCCAACAGATCCAAATTCGATATATCACTATAACAATACCGAAGGTGATGGCGCAAAAACTTATGAATATAACATGTGTGAAGTGCGCGCTTGGAAAGATAGGGGAGGATTTGGCAGAGTATTTTCTAGTCAAGAATTTCGTAATGAAGAATTTCCTCGTAGATGGGTTATATCTGGTTATTTAAATAAGGGACTTACTGAATATGATGCTATGATGCTTCCGTTTATAGCGGGATGGACTTCTGCTAAAGGAACAGGTAAAAACAAGTATTCTGTTATGGGCCCATTTGATACCGACGGTGATGGCATACCTGATTTTGTTGAGCATCAGTACAAAATGAATCCTAAGAATAATGATGATATTTCGTATCCAGCATATAAGGAAGATATGCTGAAAGATTATGGAAAATCTAACGTTCCAATTACAACTTATAGTAAGCCTATTACTTTATATCCTTTTATTAAGGAAGGAGAGTGGCAAGGAGATAGTTCCGATGGAAAATTTGCGTATAACGGCAAAACTTCCACTAATGTTCCTCAGCATATAGGCATAACTTATAAGCTTAAGAATGTTCCTTCAGGTGTGAGAATAGTTGATTCTCCGTCTAACATGAAAGAAGGAACGGTTTATATTAATAATCAGACTGGTCAAATAACATATAATCCTAGGAAAGAAGATAAAGGCAAAGTTCTTGATTTTGGAACTGAGATTGTTTATCCAGATCCTTCTAAGCGCCCTTATAACTGTAATTACAAAACTCCTTTACGTAAATTGCACACAACTAAAATAAAGGTCGTTTCGCAAGCGTCACTGTATAATCCTGTTTACACTCCAATTGATTTGACAGAAAAAACTGGTGACGATCAGGGAAGTATTGTACCTATTGTTTACACTGCTAAACCACAAAGTGTTAAGGATAAAAGCAAGAAGAATGCGGATATTATTCGGTCTGGCGATCTTCCTAAAGGTGCTACTTTTGAGCTGAAGCAGTACACAAAAAAGTCTGGTAGGAATACTCTAAAGAGCGATCCTGTGCTTGATTGGTCGCGCATAGAGCAGCAAGATAAAAATAATGGAAAAGTCCGCTTTTATTCAAACAAATGGAGGGAGCCTGTCAAGAAGTATATTACTCCTGTAGTAGTTCACTATGCGGATGGTTCTAGTTCTACTGATGACGACGCAGGTAATGCTGACGCAAGAGGAGATTTTAACAAGAGCGTAGTGTATGCTTCGGTTAATCTTAAGCGTCCAAATCCTAGAGATTCTGAGCTGAAGTTGAATATTCATAACGGTCAGAATGGAAGTAATTTAGGGGAAAATGGCTCTGTTACTATCACTGTTAACGATCCGCTTAATCCAAGAGTTTGGATTGACTCGTGGGCTCAGTACCAAATTGGTCAAATATCGTTGAAGTCTCTCTGTTGGAAGGAAACAACGGGGAAAAATAATAAAGTAACAAAGTCAGACTATACCTTTAGTGACCTATCTAAAACGAATAACGATAATACTATTAACGGTTTGACTTTTAAGCAGACTGAAAAATGGCCTCACGCTAGCGATAGTGAGCAGGAAACTTGCTTTAATAACGGAACGTGCAATAGCAAAAAGTTGTTTGATGGTGACGCTTTTACTATTGAACGTTCGCGTGGTGAGATTTCTGGCACGCCTAAGAAGGGCGGTAAGTACGTTTGCCGCGTGTTTGCTTTAAGAGATGGAAGTCAAGCGAAAACTGATTTTGATAATGCTGCCAAAGCTAAAAATCATAACTTCACTTTGCCTAGTGGTAGCCAAAAATACGATTGGCAGTCTAAAACAGTAACTTTTGTTGCGCATTCTTTGGCGCACAAGTATAACCCTCAGTACACGAAGTCGTATGTGAAGATTTTGTCTGAAGTTACTTCTGCTGCTCCAGTAAGCAAGCGTGGTGCTAATGATGTAGGAAGCGATAATAGCCAAAACGATCTTGTGCCAGATGGTACAAGTTTGCCAAAAGGCACATGGTTTGAGTTAAAGAAATACTCAAAACATTCGGATTCAAAAGATTGGCTTTCGTGGTCTAGTTTTAAAGATAAGCAGAGTAATAAAAAACAGAATGAAAATGAAGCCGAAGATACTACTTCTGACACTGCGTATGGCAAAGTTACTTTTAAACCATTAAGAGGTACAGAACTTAAAGAGTATTTAGCTCCTGTAATTGTGCATTATTCGGACGGTTCAACTTCCGAAGATCCAGATTCTGGTAACCTTGGCAAACCTGTGTATGCACCTGTGTCTGTGACTAATCAACAATATCAAGATGATGATTTAAAGCTTAAGGTTTATTCACACCTTGGTGCCGGCGGAAGACAAATTGAGGACAACGATAATGCTGGTATTCGTTTCCGCCCAGGTGAAGTGTTAGGTGATGGTAAAGGCAACACTAAGCCAATGTTCTTTGACTCGTGGTCAAGCGCTAAGCCAGGAAAAATTTATCAGCGCATGCTTTGCTATAAGTTAGACAAGGCGACTAATAAGCGCTCAGATTATGAGATTGATGGTGTTAATGGTCTAAAACTTGCTGGTCGAGAAGGCAATACACAAAGCGGTAGTTTTGTTGTAGGTAAACCTTCTCAATGGCTTACGGCTACTGAAAAGCAGCGGAATGAGTGTAAAGCCAATGGTAGCAAATGCAACCGTAGCCTTTACTTATATGGTGATGAGCATGATACCACAGAGCGCACTTGGGGCTGGTTACAGGGCAATGTAAACAAGAAGAGTGGCGACTTTGTTTGCACTGTGTACTCTATTAAAGACCTTGAAAATGGAAGTAAGCGTGGTGGATTGCAAACTAAGTTTGATACAGAGCTAAATAAGTTTGTAAAGAATCCTGGCGAACGCAAGTTTGAAGATGTTATTAAGACAGTCTTAAAGGATCAGAAGGGCAGTAAAAGCAATCCTATTGATGCTACTCAAAGGCACGTCGATTGGGACTCTGTAACCTTCCCAATTCACGTGCACTCGGACGCTCACTACTACAACCCTCAATATGCCACCCTTACAATGGAGGCCGGCACCAAACAAGCCACTGAGGTGCCTCAAAGCAAGAAGAATGCTAATGGTGCTACTACTTTGCAAGACGATGTTAAAGAAGGCGCGCTGCCGGACGGCACTTGGTTTGAACTAAAGGGTTCTTTAAGTTACGCATTCTTTGAAGATGATCAAGACAATAAAGCTGACTCTGGTAATTCAGCTAAGAATCCTACGGGCAAGTTTGGTAAGGTTACGTTCCGACCGCACAGGTGGTTCCCTTCTACAACTATTGGTAGGCCTGAAAAAAAGCAGGTTATTGTGCACTACCCGGACGATTCCACTTCTGAAGATTCGGACTCTGGTAATCTTGGCAAACCCGTTTATGCGACTGTAAACATTACTCGATCGCATGATGAGGAAGCTGGCAATTTGCACTTGAATGTTGGTGATAAAGAAGGTAGCGGCGACTGGCAAGATACTGCTATTAATCTTAGTAAAGGCGAGGAGCTCAGTACTTCCAAACAGACGGCTCGCTGGCTTGATTCTTGGTCCGTGTATAAGCCTGGAAAAATCAATTTGCGCACAATCTGCCATAAGGCTAATCCAGATGGCACTAAGTCTCACTACCAGTCGGGCGGTATTGCTGGCATTAAGATGCAAGATGTAAAGATTTGGTATCATACAGAGGATGCGAAACAGCAGAAAGCTTGCGAGAAGGATAGAAGCAAGTGCCACCCTGATACGCAGCTGTACGACGATTACATTACGAATGGTAACTCACGCAACACAACTGAGCGTACTCGCGGATGGATTAAGGGTACGGCTAACGAGACTGGTGATTACGAGTGCGTAGTGTACGCGATTAAAGATAAGCAGCATCTTATTAATGACAATGACGATTTGCTTGATAGATTCGACAAAGCTGTTAAAACACTCAACAAAGATGCAAGTAAGAATAACACTAATCCTTTGCAAAACTTCAAGTGGAAGCTTGATGGTGATAACGGCAGTAAAAACGCTGTGGAAGGCGTTGACTATGCGAAGCGCACAATACCAATCCACATTCACACTCAAGCACACAATTACAATCCAGTGTACGACAAGGTGTCTGTGCAAGCTGGTAAGGAAGTGCAGTCTGGTTTGCCAAAGAACAAGAAGCCGACTGGCGATCAGGTAAATCGGAAATCGCTTGCATATAATGCGATTGCTGATGGTGAAGCATTCCCTGATGGCACTTGGTTTGAGCTGAAACAGAGCGCGTCTCAGCCTGCAACGTACGATAACGCATACGATTGGTCATTCTGGAAGAAGGGTCAGAAGGATAGCAATGCGCCTAAAGACCAAAGTAATCCATTAAGTCATGATCCAACTAACCCACTCAATCATAGTGGTAAAGATATTAGTTTAAACTCAGGCTCTAAGTATGGCAAAGTTACATTCCACCCAGACGTAACGATTGAGCCTAAAGATTACTACCAGACGCATGTGATTGTTCACTACCCAGACGGCTCTACTTCGGACGATCTTGATGCTGGCAATAACCAGTTTAAGGCTTCAGCGAGTGCAACCAGCACCATGAACCCTGTGTTTGCAAAAGTGCAAGTGACTGATTTGGGCTATAATCGTACTGATTTGAGGATGGTCTTAACTAAAGCTAAGGATACAGATAGTCCTCTTGATAGTAAGAGTGATCTTACAGTTATGAAGGGCATTGGGTTGCTTAAAAACCCGTTTGTGCAAGCGTGGAGCGTAAAAGATAAAGGCAATATCAATCTGCGCATGATGTGCACTAAATCTAATGAGCAAAAGTGGAGCCGATGGCTTGAAAACACGCTGAATATGCGATTGGGTAATCAGTACGGCGATAGAACTCCTAAATGGACTTTTGCTACCGAAGAGCAGCAGAAAGATTGTAGAGAAAATGGTGTATGCAATGTTGACCATGTTCTCTACGGCTTGCTGAACGATAATGCTAATCCTGGAAGTGTAGAAAGTGCGGTTGCGCGCAGGGAAGAAGAAATCGAGGGCGCTCCTCAAGAGACTGGAACGTATTCTTGCTCTGTTTTTGCTCTGAAAGATAAGGCACTTACTGCTTTTGATACAGCTGTTAAAAAGAATATTCCTGCAAGCGACGGTTCTTACACATCAACTGATATGTGGAATGTAGATCTTAGGACTACAGATAGTTCTCTAGTGAAATCTCAAGACTGGGATCGCATATCGTTCAAGGTGAACGTGGTCGACAAATTCGCTCTGCCAAAGACCGGCGGCGAGGGGATGAGCATGGCGCTGCTGGTGGTGGCGATGATCGGCATGTGTGTTATGTGCGGCGCGTTCTTCGTTGATCAGACGAAGTGGGGTCACGCGATGCTCGCTGGCGCGGCTAGTGCTGCTGTCGGCGCGGCTGCTGGCATGATGTGCGGTTTGCGCGGCGTTGCTCGCGGCGTTACCGCAAGCATCACGCAAGCTCGCACTACGCAATCTCACGCTACGCAAGCCAACATCGCACGAAACAGCAACAGCAACCGTAAGATTTCCGAAATTTGGCGCGGTTTAGTCAAAAAAGTCAAGGATATTAGGCGATTTGACGAATATTGTGCGCCTGTAAAAGATTTTGCTCGCAAGGTCACCGGATGGTTGCGTGCCGCATTTAGGCGCGTCAGAAGGTGGGCTACCGAAAGGTGGCGATGCTGATGAAAATTTTCTGCAGCCTAAAAACTGCAGTATGACCGCCGCGTCGCACGTCGACTTGCGTGCTGCTAAAAGCATGGGAAACGCAGAATTGCGGAAATGCAGCATTGCGGAAACGCAGAAATGCAGAAATGCAGCAATGCAGAATCGCAGAATCGCAGAAATGCAGCAACGCAGAATCGCAGAAACGAAGCGGATTGCGCGGCACAACTTGTTGCTAGGCAACGCGAGCTCTCCTATGAAACGCAGCGCTCGCGGCCGACCGCAACACAACAACAAATAAAGGGTTATTTCCCAAGCAAAGGGTTATTTCCCGAACAAAACGTATTTTCCTCAAACCTGCCCGCTAGGGCACTGATATAAAGGAGAAGAAAGTGAATAAGTTCACTAAACAATGCGTGGCGGCATTCGCCTCGCTCGCAATGGCTGGCACGCTGTGCGTCGCCGGCGCCGTGGTTGCAAACAACGTAGCATTTGCTAATGGTCCTGCAGCAACAGCTGAAAAAGCTCCATGGGATCTTGGTACTGAAGCTACCACCAAGAAGGGTAAAATTATCATTAAGAAGCAAGATGCTTCCGACAGCAATAAAGCTTTAGGAGGTGCTACTTTTACCATTCAGAAGGTTACTAATATTAAGACTGGTGAAAGCGATACCACTGGTCTTACTGTAGATTTAACTTCTGAGGAAGGTTGGACTAAGCTTGCTGGAAAAGTAAATCAGCTTAACACCACTCCTCTTGATGAAACTAAGCTTACATTAGGTACAGAAACGGAAAAGACTACTGGCACAGATGGTAAGGCTGAATTTGATAACCTTGCTTTGGGCTTGTATTTGGTGAAGGAAAAGTCTGCTCCTACTGGCTATGCAACTGATGTGAAGCCGTTCTTCATGACTGTTCCAGAGATTACTCGTGGAGCCAAAGATAAGAACAATACCTACACATATGAAGTGTCAGTTTCCCCTAAGAATACCAATGTTAAGGATAATGTCACCAAGACCGCCGATAACGGGAAGATTGTTGGTGCTGGTGATACATTGCCTTATACCATTACTGCAACAGTAAACAAGAAGAAGTCCGATGCTGCTGATTCTAATACTGGAATTACGAAGGATGAGCTCCAAGGTTTTGCTGTTTTCGATGATGCTGTAACTACTGCATATGATTCTGTTGCTAAGGATGTTGTTAAAGAAGTTAAGATTGTAGGTCAGAATGATGCTATGGTTGCAGCTGACTACACGGTGACTTCTGAAGCATTAACTGCTCCTGGAGATACAACTCGTACTCGTATCAAAGTTGCTTTCACAGATGCAGGTCTTGGAAAAATTGCTGCAGCAGTGAATACTGCAAATGGTACTGATGTTAAAGTTACTGTTAAATTAGAACTTAAGTTGAAAACGGATATTTCTGGTTTTGTTGGTTCCGATAAGAAGTTAACTAACAAGTCTGGCTTCGTTCCAGGCCACACCGCTGGCGTTCCAGATACGCCAACTACTGGCGGTGAAGCAACGACTGAGTTCCGTAAGTTCCACATTAAGAAAGTCGATGCAACTGATAATACAAAGGCTCTTAAGAAGGCTGAATTCAAGGCGTTTGCTGATCAAGATGAAGCTAAGAAGTGTGCTGCTAACCCGGACGCTGCTAAAGCTTGCGATAAAGCAATGACAGGTTTTGCTGATCCTGCTGGAACTACAGCTGGTGATCAAGGAACCATTACGACCACTGGCAAAGACGGCAAGACTGCTGATTACGTTGCCAAGGTTACAGATACAAATAGCAAAATTTATCTTGTTGAGGTTAACGCACCAGAAGGTTATGCTCGTTCTGAGCAGCCTCATGAAGTTTCTTTGACTACTGCTCAATCTAGTGCAGCTGCTCAGGAAGTTGAAATTGTGAACGTGCCAACCAAGGACAATGGTTCTTGGTTCAAGCTTCCAAAGACCGGTGCCGCTGGCGTTGTGATCTTCGCGTTGGCTGGCGTGTGCTTGGTGTGCTTGGGCATCTTCCTCTTCATGCGCAACCGCAAGAAGGAAGAAGAGCAGCAGGCTGCCTGATTCCGAGCAATTCTTAGGAATTGCAATCCGCTAGGCGATTAAAGTTGTAAACGTGCTTCACGCTAGACTTTAATCGCCTAGCTATAACTTAAAACTCTTGTTTTTCGTTCCCTGCAGATGTTTATGTAGCTTTGCATCATTGCTCTGCTGACGTTGTTTCTGTGGCTTTGCAGTAATGCTTCTGCGAACAGTGACTATTTGTTGCTTAGCGAACTTTAACAGTATTGCTCTGCTGACGTTGAGTATTTGTTGCTTAAAGAACACTAGCGTCCGTGCTGCTGCACACTCCACGCCAGGCACACAAACCACGCAACCACCCGCAGCTTAATTTTTCGACTTTAGTTGCACTTAGTAAACCACGCACTTACGTAACTTTCTGCACGAGTCTATGAGTTTTGTGTTAGTGGCATGTGTGGTAGAGCCTCAAAAGTTTTCGGGCAGAGCAATAAAAGAGGACTGAGGAAGCAACGTTCTTTTAAGAACAAAGCAGACAGTAAAGTCTTTAACAGCTAAAGCGACGAAGGACGGGAACTTGCGATGCTGAAAACTTTCGAGGCTCATCAGACCGACTATATAAAACACCAGTCAAAACTCATAGACGATACTCAAGAATCTCGAAAAGAAAATTGCGAGGAGAGAAATCCCCCCAAAACTCGCGCCACAGCAAACAAGTATTTACGCATATAGATTTTACAAGGAGGAAGCATGAAATTAAACAGCGCTGTTACGAAAGTATATGCTTTCCTCAACAAAATCTCCCAAAACAAGCTTTTCAAAACCAAAACTAACCAAACTAACCAAGCTAACCAAACTAACCAAACCACCCCAACCACCGCACCAAATCAACCAAAACCCCACGCCGCCCACAAATCTCAGCAAAAATCTAAGCTCCGCCGCATCATCGAGCCAATCGCCTTCGTGCTCGCTGGCCTTTTGTGTTTTGCATATCCGGTGTGCTCCACGCTTTGGAATAATCGCGTTTCTAAGGAAATTTCCGCAGCGTACGACAAGTACAACCACGATCAAGCTGGCGACGTGCGCCGTGCTCACCTGCGCGCAGCTCGCCGCTATAATGCGCGCCATAAGGCGATTATTAGCTCCGATCCTTACGACGGCACCACGGATTACATGAATAAGCCGGAGTATAAGGAGTACGCGAAGCAGCTTGATGAGCCTATGGGCATTATGGGCATTGTAAAGATCCCGAAGATTGGTGTGAAGCTGCCGATTTATCACGGCAGTTCGCAGGAGGTGTTGGCGCATGGTGCCGGCCACTTGTATGGCACGGATTTGCCGGTGGGCGGCAAGAATCGCCACACGGTTGTGACGGCGCATACGGGTCTTGCGGATGCAACGATGTTCGACGATTTGGTGAATTTGAAGAAGGGCGACTACTTCTACTTTGATGTGCAAGGTGAGACTTTGCGCTACAAGGTGTTCCGAATTAGCGTGGTCGATCCGCACGACATTAGTTTGTTGCAGCGCGAGAAGGGGCGCGATTTGGCGACTTTGCTTACCTGCACCCCGTATGGCGTTAACTCGCACAGGTTGCTGGTGACGGGGTATCGCGTGCTGCCGAATCCGGTGAAGCCGCCGGAGGATCGCGTGCAGTGGCCGCTTTGGATGACACTGTTTGTGCTCGCTATAATTCTTACGATTGCGGTGTTGGCGACGATGCTTGCGACTGTGTGGCGTAAGAAGCGTGATGAGATTTATGTGCGCGGCAAGCATTTGCTGGCGGTTTCGCGCGATGTGATGCGTAAGTTACGGCGCGGGTGATTCGGCGCGCAAGTTTCGGCGCGCAAACGCCATAGAATTTTCCGGCAAATGTGGTCAAAAATGATGAAAACGACAACAAATGCCGGAGAAAAATTTCCCGCAAATGTTTCCCAAATCCGCCAAAGCGACAACAAACGCCGGAAATTCTCCTCACGTTTGGAGTGCTACGCCAAACTAAACCCTCCAAACGCGAGATAACGCTCGCACTATAAGCGCTCGCTGTGCTGCGCTCAAGCAGGTCGTCAGCGCACGAGTTTGGAGTGCTACACAAACCCACGTTTAGTAAAAATCTTCCAGCCAAAAACAACTGAGCTCTTGTTTTAAACAAACAAGAGCTCAATGAAATCACGTGTAGGAGCAACCTACACAGGTAAAATAAATTCTAACACATTCTGTGGCGATTTGCATATTCCATATTGTATTTTGTGGTAAATGTCAATTAAATGTACAATATTTTCATGACTGCTAATGCAATTTTTACTCTGAAGGAAGCGCAACAATTTTGTGGCGTGGCTAGATTTGATCGTTATATGCGCGATGCAAATAATGATTTAGATACGGCTATGCTTATATGCAAATCGAATCATGAATTAGCAGGAGTATTGCATGAGCAGATTGGATACGTAGAAATATGCGTGCGTAATTCAATTGATTTAGAACTTCGCAAACTTGCATTGAAAGAAAAGCAAAATGAGGAATGGACTAATCCTCTTTATACGCCAGATTTGGTTAAAGATTTGATTGAAAATCAAATCAAGCAAGCTAGAGAAATTGCAGTTCGCTCGCATGCTGGTGCAAGTATAAATCATGATGACATTTTATCTAAACTCATGTGGGGAACGTGGGTAAAACTTGTTGGAACTTCAGAAACAAAAAACAGCAATCGCATTCAGCAAAAACTTTGGAAAGAGGCTGTATGTAATGCCTTTCCATTTGTGAATTGCTCCAAAATCAATAAAGAAGACGATGAGGATAGGAAAGTAATAGCACAAAATCTTATTTACATCAAAGAGATTAGAAATAAAGCAGCTCATTTTGATAATTTATACAACATAGCTAAGGGAAAGAGAAATCTTACAAACGCACTGTTTATGCTACTTCATTCAGTTAATGAATCGTTTACGACTGGATGGATTGATCCAGCAAAAATACGTAAAGCTGCTAATAAATATTTGGAACTTATGAAATAAATTGATGAGTAAGCAGGATTAAAGCAGATGCGTAAGTTACGCGAACGATCTGCCTGAGCACTGCGATTTAGCGCGCGATGCGACCTTCGCGCAGATTGCGTACTGCACCAGTGCCTCTGGTTGGCGATTATGGGACTTTCGTGCAGTATGCTTACTGCGCGCGTGTCTCATTTTGCCTGTTATTCGACCTTCGTGCAGTACGGTTACTGCGTTAGGGCCTGATAATCTGCGTTATGGGACTTTCGTGCAGCGCGACGACCTGCCGAAGCGCTTAAAGCGTAGCACGCGAAGGCAACTCGGAGCGGAAACTCGCTTAAGTTGGAAGTCCAGTGGACTTCCAACGCGAGTTTCGTAAGCGAGCGCTTATAACGCGAGCGCCATCTGCGCTAGTAACGAAAAACGGCATTGAGTGTTGTTTTCTCAGTTGGTTGTCTTAGTTTTTAACGGTGTTTTGCTCATCGCATTTACTACTTCTATTTCGCGATTAGGCTTGCAAAATGCCTTGGGGGGGGGGTATAGTTGCAAGAACTGCGGCTGCAATTAAGAGAGGTTTTGCAGTGTTGTGTGGTTTTTGATTTTGTAATGATGACTACACAAATTTTGAGAGTTTGAATTTAACGAAGGTGATTAGAGATGTTTCCGCAACGTAGTCGTAACAATCTTTCTAAGATTATGCGCGTAATTTGCGGTTTCACGTCCTGCGTTCTAACTCTCGCAGCTCTCGCGATTGTGCCTATTGCTCCGTCGAGCGCTTCAACCGAAGGAACAGCTAAGACTGCTGAGAATTCTGAGATTAAAGGTGATCAAAAGCTTAAGAATCAAGAGCTTAAGAATCAAGACGAGCATAAGGCTGATAAAAAAGCTGAGCAGAAACCTGATCAGCAGTCTGGGCAGCAACCCGGTAGTCAAGCTGATAAAAAAGCTGAGAAGCAACCTGAGCAGCAACAGCCTGAGAAAAAGACTTCTGTAGCGACTAATACAGATCCTAAAAACGAAGCTTCCAATAAAGATAAAAAAGCTAATCAAGATAAAAAAGCTGATCAAAACGGTAAATCTGATCAAAACAGTAAAGATAAAAAAGCTGCTGAAGACGCGACTGGTTCGAACGAAGACAGAAGCTCTGCCAACAATAACAAAAACAGCGCGCAATACTATAATCCGGAGTATCAAAATACCCCGAGTATTGTTGCTGGAAATCTTTCTACAAGTGCAAACAATAAGTCGGGCGCGCCTAGGAGTAAGCCAATCCGCGGCAAGAAGAACATCAAGCGTGGGCTTCTTCCTGCTGGCACGAAGTTTGAAATTAAGACAGATGTAAAAGGTAAAGACGACGCTTCTAAATGGGCTGTTTTTGAAGGCGAACAGTGCGATAATTCTAAAGAATGCACAACAACAAAAGCCATTCCGAATAGTGGCAGTGCTTTAAAATATGGCGTTATAACGTTCCGTCCAAATAGGTGGACTAAAGAAGGTAGTTACAAAGTGCAAGTAGTTGTGCACTATCCTGATGGCACTACTTCCGATGCTACTGATGCTGGAAATAGTAAAGAGGGCAAGTCTTCGCCTGTTTATGCATATGTTAATGTTACGAGATTTAGTCCACAGGCTGGCGATTTGAAGCTTTCAATAAGTAGCAAAGACAAAGAAGATTTGAAATATGGACAGTCCGATAACTCAGATTTACTGTTAATGGCTGGTAAAAAGATTGAAAAAACCACTTTTGATTCTTCTGTGCATCTTGGCGTAGGCAATATTAATCAGCGCATGATTTGCTACGAAAAGGATTCTGATGGCAAGACTGTTGCTGGAAGCTACAAGCTTGGCGGAATTAACGGACTTACGTTAGATGAAAAAGACGTAAAAGTTTGGAAGCACGCGAGTTACGATCAGCAAAAGAAGTGCTTTGATGATCCTGCTAATGGCTGCAAGATGGATGATTTGCTTTATGACGATTACGTTTACGACAATTATGTTAAAACGCACACCGATTTTGAGCCTAAGCAAGTAAACGAGTATACAGTTGGCAAACTTACTGGCACTGTAGAAAAAACTGGTAATTTTGTGTGCAAAGTTTATGCTTTAAGAAATTCTGTTAAAGATGACGGCGCGCAAGACAAGCAAGATGATGCTTTAGTAAAGAAGTTTGATCAAATAGCTAAAAATAAGTCTAACAACATTGATGAAATTGATTCTGCGCTAAAGTCAGAAGATTTGTTTAAGTCAAATAAAGGCATTGCTTGGGAAGCTAAGACTTTGAACATTACTGTCCGCAAAATGTCTTACTACTATCAGCTTAATTATGGTGACGGAATTAATACTCTTCCAGGCCAAGATGCAACTTCTATTGTGCCTGTTAATAAGTGCGGCGTAGGCGGCGATAATTGCAATAGTAAGCTAGCTCGCACGCATGATCTTCCTGATGGAACTTGGTTTGAAATAAAGCAGTGTGATGGTGATTCTGAGCATCAATGTCCTTATTCGGCTTATTTTAAGGGCAATCAAAGCAACGCTGGCAAAGATTCTTCTCCAGGCTCTGGCAAAGAGTACGGCAAGATTACTGTAAAAATGAGTACTTGGAATAAAACAGGGGATTACTATGTGCCAGTGGTTGCGCATTATCCTGATGGCTCTTCTTCAGAAGATAAGGATTCCAGTAACGAAGGTAAGCCTATCTATTTGAAAGTTTCAGTTAATAATTCTGTGACTATTGGCAAAGGTGATTTAAATTTACGTGTTACGGCCAAGAAAGCTTCTGCTGGCGGTGTTGCTGGTTCAGAAGGTGATGATTATGGAGATGTAGATCCAGACCAAGGTATCTTCTTGATGCGTGGTGTTGGTTCTATGAATACTTATCTTGATGCGTGGTCATTGCGTGATGTAGATAAGAAAATTTCGCTGAGAGTTTTGTGCACTAAGCTGAATAAAGATGGAAATGTTGATAATGATGCAACCTGGTCTAGTACTGTTAATGGCTTGAGCACTCCTACTGAGAACCAAATTCATAAATGGGATCATATTAAAACTGTTACTGAGCTTAAAAATTGCGAGAAGACTCCAGCTTCGTGTGATGCTTCGCGTACCTTATTTAGGCGAGATGTTGAAGCTAGTGATTGGGATGTGTATAACCCGTTCTATGCCGTCGAACGCACGGATTCGATTATTGGCGGTGCGCCTACAGAAACAGGCGACTATCAGTGCGCTGTTTATGCGTTGAAGCCGAAGGCGCTTGCTGCTTATACAAATAAAGTGGGTAGCGTAACTTCCGTACAAAACGGCGATACTCTTCTTGACGGCGCCGGCCTCGAAGAAGACAAGGATTGGACGATGACTTCCTTCCCAATCCACGTTGTTGAGCCTTTTAAACTTCCAAAAACGGGATTCGCAGGCTGGAACATGCTGCTCGGCGGTTTCGCAACTGTTTCAACATGCTTAATGGTTCTTGCGTTTGCTCTCGACCAAACACAGTGTGGGCGCGCATTTATGAAAAATTTTGTGTACCAAAATTCTGCTCAAAAGGTCAGTGAAATAGCTGTTCAAAAGGGCAATGAAGTATCTGCTCGCAAGGGCACTGAAATAAAGGAGAAGAAATGAATAATTTCACAAAACGATGCGTCGCCGCATTCGCCTCGCTCGCAATGGCTGGGACGCTGTGCGCTGCGGGCGCTGTGACAGTGTCCGGCGTTGCGTGGGCTAGTACTGGTAAGTTTGTTCCTCAAGCGCATAAAAATGATAATACCGGTGATAATCCATCCCAACCTGTGGAGTCAGGAAAAGCGCCATGGGAGCTTGGTACCGAAGCTTCAACAAAGACTGGTTCCATCACCATTTACAAGTGGGAAGATGAGGTTGCGAACGGCAAGCAGAAGAAGTCGAAGCCTGTTGAAGGTGCTGGGTTCACTGTAAAAAAGGTGACGCAAATCGACAACGCAGATATCGATTTAACCAAGTATGCTGACTGGGTTAAGGTCGCCAATAAAATTAATGATTTTAATAAAGGCACTACTACTGGAATAACCGCTGAAGCTGTTACTGGTTCTCCAAAAAATACTAATGATAAGGGCGTTGCAAAGTTCGAAAGTCTTGGAATCGGCCTGTATCAAGTTCAAGAAACAACAGTTCCAAATGGCTTCTCCGCTGCAGAATCCAAGCCATTCTATATGACAATCCCAAGGATTGAAAAAGATAAGGATGGCAACGTAGTCTACAACTATGCTCCATACGCGGATCCAAAGAACAAGGATTTGAAGAAGATCGTTAAGAAGGAAGCTAATACTGAGGGCGCAATTGGTGCTGGAGATGAGGTTAAGTACACAATCACCTCCGAGCTTACCAAGATGAAGCATAGCGCTACTGACACTGATCTTACGGCTGCAGATTTTACCGGCTATTCTGTAATTGATCTCGCTCCTGCCAACTACTTCACATATCCTACTGATATTTCCAGCGTGGTTAAGAAAGTAAGCTTAGGTGTTGGTGAAAAGCCTGATAGTACTAAAGATACGACGCTTACTGCTAATACTGACTACACAGTTGCTAAAGATCCAAATCAAATTGCTGCTACAAGCACTGATGTTGCTCGCGATAAGATTACTATCTCCTTCACTACAGCAGGTATGAATAAGCTTGTTGCGGCTGCGAACGACAACGCTGGCAAGGTTGTAAAGGTATTCGTTGACTTAGCATTCACTCTTTCTGATTCGGCGAAGATTAAAGGCAACACTGTTGAAAACAAGGGTGCGTTTATTTCTTCAAGCGACAGCTCTCCGATTGTTGGTGTTAAAACTGCAAAGGTTGAGTTCGTTAAGTTCTCAATCAAGAAGGTTTCTGCAAAAGACACCACAAAGACGCTTCCTGGTGCAAAGTTCAAGATGTTTGATACTGAAGATGCTGCTAAAACATGCTCTAAGGCTATTACCGATGGAAAGACTGGAGAAGAATTAACTACCGCCTGCAAAGCTGCTCATTCTAGCTTCGGTGAGAAGGAAACTGCAAAAGAAACAGACTCAACTAAAGGCACTGAAAAAGGTGTAACCCCGTCTTACTCAGTCATAAAAGATAAGACATTCTACATTCTAGAGACTGTAGCTCCAAAAGGTTACATCCGTAATCCTGATCCTGTTGCAGTAACTGATATTAAAACTGACACAGAATTGCCATTCCAAGATGTTCCAGACGATAGCGATCACGCTTGGTTCAACCTTCTTCCAAAGACCGGTGCTGCTGGCGTGATTCTCTTCGCGCTCGCTGGCGTGTGCTTCGTTGGCGCCGGCTTCGTGGTGTACATTCACCGTCGCAAGAAGGAAGAGGAGCAGGCTAAGCTCCGCGCTTAAGTTAATCCCTTTCTTTAAGCATTAACGAAAATGGGGAGTCGGGCGCGCGTTAACTAACGCTTTCCCGGCTCCCTGTTTATTTATTGGAGGAATCATGAAGTTGGCTGATTTTGCAGAGTCTGCTCGCGCGCTATTTAAGCGGCTTACTCGTATTCGCGCTAATAAGTCCTCCAAAAGTGCGCAGTATTCCGCAAGCTCGCAAACTGCGGAAACTGCGCAATCTCCACAAAATCAATCTCCGCAAGATCAATCTCCACAGTCCTCGCAAGAGCAATCTTCCCCAAAACAAATGTCCCCACTTCGCAAGCTGGCTGAGCCTGTTGTGCTTGTTCTTATTGGCATTTTGTGTTTTAGCTATCCTGTGGTTTCTACTTTGGTCAACAATCATGCTGCCAAGGAACTCTCAATCGAGTACGACAAATTAAATAAGTACGAGCCTAAAGAAACTCGCGCGCAAATTTTGCGAAAAGCGCGGCTGTACAACGCTCGCCACAAGGCGATTATTAGCGCGGATCCGTATAACGGTGGCAGCGACTACATGAATACTCCCGAATATAAAGAGTACGAAAAAGTGCTTAGTGAGCCGATGGGGATTATGGGCATCGTGAAAATACCGAAAATTGGCGTTAGGCTGCCGATTTACCACGGAACTACTCAGGATACTCTCTCAATGGGAGCTGGGCATTTGTACGGCACGGATTTGCCGGTGGGTGGCAAAAGCAGGCACACGGTTGTGACGGCGCATACTGGTATGCCGGATGCCACGATGTTCGACGATTTAAACACGCTGAAAAAAGGCGACTACTTCTATTTTGATGTGCAAGGCAAGACTCTTCGTTACAAAGTGTTTCGCATAAATGTGGTGGAGCCGAACGATATTCGCTTGCTGCGGCGCGAGAAGGGGCGCGACTTGGCGACACTGCTTACTTGCACGCCGTACGGAATCAACACGCACAGGCTGCTCGTGACGGGGTACCGCGTGCTGCCAGATCCTGTGAAGCCGCCGGAGGATCATATGCAGTGGCCGTTGTGGATGACGCTGTTTGTGGCATCTATGGTGATGTCTGCGATGCTGCTAGCTATGATGCTTGCGATTACGTTTGGTAAGAAGCGCGGTGCGAGGGCTTTGCGCGGACGGCATTTGCTGGCGGTTTCGCGCGATGTGATGCGCAAGTTACGTCGTGGGTGATGCGCAAGTTGCGCTACGACTTGCTTTCGTCGCGCGTGTACTAGTCAATTTTATGGTATAGTTGACGCAGTTAATTTCGGTTATCTGTACTTTAACTAGACAGTTTTGACTTGGGCGCCGCAATTACTCTGGAACCACACGTTTTTGTGATGCCCATTGTTAGGGGGTAATTTTATGGGGTGCAATCGTTTGCTGAGTTGGATCCGTTCTTCAGTCAGTTCCGCCATCTCGCGCGTCAGCTCATCCGTACGTTCGCTTAGTTTGCGCACTTCGCTTAGCTTCTTTACTCGTTTAGCGGCGTTAATAGTTGCTTTCGCAACGTTAATTATGCCTATTTCCTTGGCGAATGCTGCTAACGAAAGTGCAAATAATAGTGCGGCACTTAATAATTCGCGTAATTCTGCACAATCTGCAAATTATGACGCAGAAGCTAATAAGCCAGTAACTGTTATTGTTACTTTAAAAAAGCAGCCACGTAAGCCGTCTAAGCAAGCGGAAAATAGTAATAAATCTACTCAAAACCAGCTTATTAAAGATTGGGCTGGAAAGTATAGTATGAGTGTTCGTCGTCAGTTTGGCTATTTGATGAATGCTTTTGAGGCCACTCTTCCTGAAAGTAAAATTGACGATCTTCGAGATGAGCCGGAAGTTGCGTCTGTTGAAAAAGAGCGTTTGTACTATCCTCTTAATGATTTAAAGTCTATTCACGAAATTCAGGGCGTAACGCAGGCCTTTAAGTCTAGTCATAAGAATCTTGACGGCCGCGGAATGGTAATTTCCATTATTGACAGCGGTATTGATATTCACCATAAAGACATGCGCATTGACGATGATGCCAAAGCTTCGGAAAAATTAAAGCCTATTGACGGTTTTAACGAAAAAGTTCCTGCCGGCTTTAATTATGCCGACGAAAATTACGACGTAAAAGACGTAAGTCCAATTCAGCATGGCATGCATGTTGCCGGAATTGCGGCAGCCCACGGTTGCAATAGTGACGGTACTTGCGAGATGGGTCGAATTGACGGCGCAGCTCCTAACGCGCAGTTGCTCGCAATGAAAGTCTTTTCTAATAAGCCTGATCCTGGTCCTGCTCGTGACGCGGATATTGTGGCCGCAATTGAGGATTCTGTAAAACTTCATGCGGATGTTATTAATCTTTCGCTTGGTTCAAGCAATGGTTTTGGAGGCAATTCTAACGCTACGTCGTATGCGCTTCGTAAGGCTTTGGAAGCTGGGGTGCTGCCAATTGTTTCTGCTGGAAACTTTGGTTCAAACTTCTCTTGGAATAAGGATGATACTAACGATTTCGGCAAGTTAGATGATGCTACTTTAGGAATGCCTGCATCTTATCCGTCTGCTTTTACTGTAGGTTCTGTGGAGAATTCTTCTACAATGCAAACTGAAGGATATTACTTTGATAAGAGCGGAAATAAGAATTTGTTCCCGTACTCTTGCGTGCGTAGAGGTCCAAACGGTGAGGCGGAAAATGTGCAGCATGAGATTGTGAATGCCGGCTTGGGCAGGGTAAGTGATTTTAACAATCGCAACGTTTCTGGAAAATATGTGCTAATTGAGCGCGGCGAAATTACGTATAAAAAGAAGTTTGAGAATGCTAAGAACGCTGGTGCTTCAGGCGTGGTGATATATAACCAAGCCAATAATCCGGATTTGTTCCTTGGAATTGAAGGTGCTGAAGGTTTTGATTTCTTCATTGCGTCTATTCGTCGAGAAGACGGCTTGAAGATAATTGATGCGATTAACGCAGGTGCAAATAGCGCAAGTGCAAATAGCGTAAAGGTTTCTTTTGGAAACGATATTACTCCAATCAACAATCCGAATGCTCTTCGTCCTTCTATTTTTAGTTCTTGGGGCCCAACTCCAGAGCTTGATTTTAAGCCGCAAATAACTGGCGTTGGTGGCAATGTGTGGTCTACTCAAAACGATAACGGCTACATAACAATGTCTGGAACGTCAATGGCAGCTCCAAGCATTGCTGGATTTGTTGCTTTAATGCTTGAAAATTATAAGTCGAGTAATTCTGGTGCAAATAAGCCTGAATTAGTTGTTCGTGCAAGGCAAGCTTTAATGAATACCGCAACAATTCTCACTCACGATGGCAGCTCAAGCGATACTGGAATTCCGTATGCTCCGCGTCAAATTGGTGCCGGATTAGCTCAACTCGATAAAGCAATTGCAACTAATGTTATTGCAACTGTAAAAGACAGCAAAGATGGTAAGAAGAAAGCTTATGTTGCTCTTCGCGAACTAAAAAGTGGTTCGCACAACTTTACTGTTGAATTGCACAATTACGGTTCAAAAACTGTAGAATTTGATGTTCCTAAGCAAGTTGTAGTGAATGAAAATATTAAAGCTGGAAAGAAGATTACAACATTTATAAACTCTAGTGAATCTCTTAATTCAAGCGATTCTAGCGTAAGTATTAATGCTGGCGAAACCAAGCAAGTTACATTCACACTACAGCCGCAATATGGCACAAATCACTATATTGAAGGCTGGGCTACATTTAAGTCTAAGACTAGTGGTCAGCCTGATTTGGCTGTGCCGTACTTAGGTTTTGTGGGAGACTGGAATGCTGAGCCGATTCTTCTTAAGCCAGGCGAAGTATATAGCAACAGTGACGCTCGAATTACCACATCCTTAATTTCCAAATCTGGTTTTAGCACTGTAAAAATTGGAGATGGTAACGATGGTACAGTTGCGTTTTCTCCTAATAAAATGCGCACGATTAAGCCATCTTTGGCTCTGTTGCGTAACGCTCAATTAATTAAGTATTCTGTTCTGGACGAATCGAAGAATCTTCTTGAAGAAGTAGGCGAGGATCATTACGTTTCTAGGCCTACGATGCATGATTTAAAAGTATCTAGGAGTCGTTCCGCATTCGTTGGGTATGGTGCTTTTGACGGAACTATTTATAACAAAAAAGCAAAGAATGCTAGCGAAAAACGTAAGAAACTTCCAAATGGCAAGTATTTTTACCGTATAAAGGCATGCATTACAAAAGATATGTGCCAAACAACGGATATTCCATTTAAAATCGAGAATACTACGAGTAGTTCTGGCGGTGGTCTTGACGATATTATAGGCGGCTCTGGCGGCGATTTTGGAGGCATTATTGGAGGCCTCTCTTCTAATTCTGATGCACCAAAAATTAGTGTTATGAGTGCGGATAGAAATGGAAGTGTTGCTGTTGGCACGAATGGCATTGTGAAGCTTAAGGGTAAGGTTTCTTCTAAAGATGATTCTTCAAGCAAACTTACGCTTTCTGTAATGTATAGCAAGTATGTGAAGAATGCGAAAGGCGCTTTTGAGATTAAGTCTGTAGAAGAAAAAGTTAAGTTAAATAATGGATTATTTGATACTAAAGTAGAGCCGGCTGCTAACAATTCTACGATTACGTTAGTTGCAAGCAATGGTCGAAATAATACTACTAAAACTGTTGCTTTTGACAATGGTTCTGGTGCTGTAGCATCTGCCGGTACTTCTAAGCCTGCCGGAGCTAAGCCTGCCGGTGCTAAGCCAAACGCAAGTGGCAGTAGCTCTAACGACGACAATTATGAGACTACTTTTGACGAATATTCCTTCTATCTTGACAATGTGATGTCTTATGGCAAATACAATTGGCGCGTAAAAGATGTGAAGGACGGTAAGTTTACTGTTTCGGGCGAAGTAGATACTGACGCGACTGAAGTTATGTTTACGCAAGCTAATCGCGTGAACGATTCTGGAACCGGATACACTAATCCTGCACCAATTGTTGCTAAAGTAGTAAAAAAGCAGATGCTTATTGGCAGTGAAAAAAAGTTTACTGCGCAAATCCCAATTCATACCGGCGTAAACGATTTTAGGCTTGTTATTAAAAATGGTAATAAAACATTGCTTGACACTCCTGCAGTGTTCTATTTTGATAACCAACCTCCAGCTGTAACTTTCACTTCGCCAACAAAACTTTATGACGGAAGGCTTTTCACAAAAGAAAGTACAGTAAAATTTAGCGGAAGTATAAGTGACGATTTTGCTGGCTATACGCTTAGAATCAACAATCTTATTGCTGCCGATAATTCTACTGAAGATTCAAAGGGTGAAGTTACGAATAAGCAGCAGTTTGATAGGGATCTTTCTGTTGAAGATGGCGATTTTGTGCTTATCACTGCTTCTGGGCGAGGAAATTACGTTAAGAATGCGTTGAGTGCGCGATTCCCTGTGGTTGTTGATACTACGGTTCCTAATGTGGAACTTGGTGTGAAAGACAACGATAATATTGATGGGAAAAATGGCATTGTTGTAAAGGCGAAGGATGCAAATCTTAAGTCTTTGAAAGTGAAGCTTGACGGTGAAGAAATTGGCGCTGAAGAGCACAAGTTGAACGAAACAACAGTGCAGTCAACCTTAACAACTCAAGACCCGTATTCGCTTAATTTTGCAAAGCTTGGATTGGATGCTCCTTTGCAAGTGACTGTGCCAGCTAGCAAGCTAACAGTGGGAAAGCATACGATTTCTGTTGAAGCAGTAGATTACGCAGGGAACGTGGCAACTGAGAATACTTCTGCGAAATTTACTGTTAAAGCTGCGGAGGAAAAGCCGGTGGCGCCTAAGCCGGTGACGCCGAAGCCGGTGGATCCGGTGGTGCCGAAGCCGGTTACGCCGAATCCGGTGGTGCCGAAGCCGGTGGATCCTGTGGTGCCGAAGCCGGTGACGCCTCAGCCTGTGACGCCTAAGCCGGTTACGCCTAAGCCTGTGACGCCGACTACTCCAAATGAGCCGTCTAAGCCGGGCGCTTCTGGTAATACAGAATCTGGTGGTGACTCTAAGCCTTCCACGATTCCAGATGCGGATTCTGTGCCTCCAGCCAGTAGCGCGCCTACTGTTGAGGCTCCTAAATCTTCTGCAAAACTAAAGGCTTCTTTAAAGAGCAATCTCGTGGTAGGAAAGTACGAAAATAACATTGCTCGCTCGGGCGCGTTAAATCCTATGAAATTGACGTTTGCTGCGAAGGGTGTGTCTACAAAATCTCCTACGAATTTGTTTATAAAGACGCTCAAAAAGAAGCGCGTTGCGTACGCTTATGCTTATATCTATTCTTCGCCTGTGCAATTGCATGGAATGGATGGCAATAAAGAAACGAACTACGTAAAAGTCACCTTAGATAATAATGGCGTTCCTAGCTTTGATGCCAAGATTCCTGATGGTTATTCAGGAAAGCATTCGATTCTTTTGGTTGATGCTGAAGGAAATCAGATTGCGTGGACTGACGTGTGGGTTATTCCTGCGGACGCTACGGCATTTGATGAAGCTGCTGCTGAAGATAACTTGACTTATGAGAAGATTCATGGTGATTCTGGTGCTGCTGCTGGTGCAGGTGCTGGTGCTTCAGAAAGCTCTGAGTCTTCCGAAGCTGCGTCTGCTGGAAATAATTCCAATGGGAATAATTCCGATGGAATTGGAACCGGCTATGCGTTGCTGAATGATTTCGTTTACACTGACGGCGTGCATAACAATAAGTTAAACAAGAGGGGAGTTGAAAAAGCGAATAATGATGCTGCTTCTGCTTCTTCTGCTTCTGGCTCGTCTGCTGCTGACTACAAGGTTAAGCGCGATCGTGCGAAAGCTTTAACTTCTGAGCTTGCTGTCACTGGCAGTGGCGTTATTGCTGCAGTTGCGACTTTCGCAGCGCTTATAACTGGCGGAATGATGACGTTTACGGTTCGTCGCCGCCATCATGTGCGCGCAAATAGGCGATAGCAGTCGCTGTCGCATTGAGCTTGCTTGAAGCGCGCTGTGCTGCGCTCAAGCAAGTTGTAGCTACAAACGCTGGAAATTCTCCCCATGTTTGGAGCGCCACACAGCCTCAAACCCTCCAAATGTGAGAAACTTTCCTCGCGTTTGGAGCGCCACACAACCCCAAACCCTCCAAATGTGAGAGACTTTCCTCGCTTTTGGAGCGTCTAACCCTCCGTAACCCTCCAAATGTGAGAAATTCTCCCCACGTTTGGAGTTTCCAAAACGCAAGCGCTACCGCATTGAGCTTGCTTGAAGCGCGAAATGCAGCTTCAAGCAAGGGCAATGCGACACGCCGGCTTGCGTCCAATCAAATTCTGAGTATAGTAGTTACTCGGTTCGCGGAAACGAGCCGAGATAACCAACGCCCCTTTAGCTCAGTTGGTTAGAGCAGCTGACTCTTAATCAGCGTGTCCAGGGTTCGAATCCCTGAGGGGGCACAGACAAAACCCAAGCTTCGCGCTTGGGTTTTTTCGTATCCAATCACCACACGCAACGAAGCCATCGTTTGTCCCTCTTAGCAGTCAATCTTGAATTATGACCTCGTCGAATATGATGCCACAATTATTCCAGGATGATGTTTCGCAAAATCCGCAGCAAAATCCGCAACAGCCGCAACAAAATCTATCGCAGCCGCGTCCGCTTCCTCTAAAAGCCGCCGACACAACCGTCGAAAACCCGTGGCCTGTTGCAATCTTAAGCCAAAAGTTCCACGGTGCCGTAGAACGCTGGCCAGCAGCGTGGATCGAGGGTCAAATCGTCGAAATCAACATGCGCCGCGCATCTTCCGGCTACATCACCCTTCGCGACAGCAACGAAGAAGTGTCGATTTCCGTAATGGGCTTCAGCAATTTCGTGCAGCAAGCGCGCGAACTTCGCCAGGGCGACCGCGTAGTCGTTCACGGCAAGGCGGATATTTGGGTAAAAGCCACGCGTTTAAGCTTCGTTGCGGACGAAATCCGCCGCGTCGGTGCCGGTGACTTAAAAGCGCAAATTGACGAGTTGCGTAAAAAGCTTAAAGGCGAAGGCCTATTTGACGCGGAAAATAAGATTCCGCTGCCGGAGTTTCCTAAGTGCATCGGCCTCGTATGTGCTCCTCAAGCGCGCGCTGAGGGCGATGTTATTACGAACGTGAATTTGCGCTGGCCTGTTACGCGCTTCAAGGTTGTTCACGCGCACGTGCAGGGCGTGCAATGCCCGGCGGACGTTATTGCCGCAATTAAGCAGCTCGACGCGGATCCGGAGGTTGATGTTATTATCGTTGCTCGCGGCGGCGGCAGCTTTGAGGATCTGATTGGTTTTTCGGACGAGGGTGTGGTTCGCGCTACGGCCGCGTGCGTAACGCCGATTGTGTCTGCAATCGGCCACGAGGACGATTGGACGCTTATCGATTTGGCTGCAGACATGCGCGCGTCTACTCCTACGGATGCTGCAAAGCGCGTGGTCCCGGACGTTCGCGAGCAGTGGCAGCTTATTGATAACGCGCTGCAAACTATGCGCATGCGAATTTCTGCGCGCGTTGACAATGAGATTCGCCTCGTTGAAGGTTACGCGAACCGCCCGAGCCTTACGCGCCCGAGCACTATGCTTGAGCCGCACGAGCGATTGGTTGAGCAGGCTGTTGAGCGAATGCGTCACGGTTTGGTGCGACTTCTTGACGACGCGAGCTTAACAGTCGAAAAGGCGCATGCTAGCTTGACTGCGCTAAGTCCGCAATCGACTTTGAATCGCGGATACGCCGTAGTGCAGCTCAGCGGTGGGCGAGTGCTTGACGACGCGGCATGCGCGAAAGTCGGCGACGATATGACAGTTACGCTTAAAAGCGGTGTGGTTCTTGGCAAGGTGACTGGCGCAAAAGTAGTTGCAGTAAAGTCAGCTGCCGGAAAGTCAGCTAAGTAAATTTTTATATATTTTAGATTTTTAGATATTTTAAATATTTTAGATACAACGAAAGGTTAGATATGAGCGAGAAAGCAACGAAGAAAGCAGAAGAAGTAGCGGAAAATGCAGAAAGCACAGAATTTGCGAGCACGCTTACGAAAGAAGAGCGCGATGCAATTAATGCAATGTCGTACGAAGAGGCTCGCGAAAAGCTTGTTCAGGCGGTTCAGGCGCTGGAAGCTGGAGGTTTAACGCTGGATCAGTCAATGCGTCAGTGGGAGATTGGTGAGGCGCTGGCAAAGCGCGCGCAGGGCTTGCTTGCCACGGTTCGCGCCAAGTTGGACGCTGCTCAAGCGGAGCAGTCGGCGACGGCAGCTACAGCCGGCACGCAGTCTAATCTTGAATCTTGAGCATTCTATAGCGTGTAAACCACGCCATGGTGTACAATTGCCATTTGTTGCCTCGGTAGCTCAGTGGATAGAGCACCACTCTCCTAAAGTGGGTGTCGTCAGTTCGATTCTGATCCGGGGCACTTTTTATTACTTATTTGCTTTGTTCAATATAAACTATGAAATTATTCGCGAGTCGCGAAATCCTTCCCAATGTTAGGGGATAGTGTTAGATTATTTCTAACTTAAGCGATGATCCGTTATCGGCGGGGAGTTTTCGGAAGAACGGCGAGGATTTGTAAGGTTCTCGCTTATTAGAACCGACGGGGTTGGCCCGCACAGCCAAACACGAGAGGCTGCAAGCGTAGCGTTAAGCATCTTGCAGCAAGCGAGGTGGTACCGCGGCAGTAACTGTCGTCCTCGCAGGGAAATATTCACCCTGTTGAGCGAGGAGAGCACAGTGAGCGAATCCACTAATCCAGCAGCAAACGCGTCCGCAAATCACGTATATCCAAAGGTAAGTGTTTCTGCATCAACGCAAGAAAGCGCCGGAGCGCAAGTTGCACCAAATCCTTCCTTCCCAAAGCTTGAAGAATCTGTTCTTCAGTACTGGGATGCAAACAATACTTTCCGCAAGTCAATCGAATACCGTCCGTCCGGCAAAGGTAGCCAAAACGAGTTCGTGTTCTTCGATGGCCCTCCATTCGCAAACGGTCTTCCTCACTACGGCCACTTGCTCACAGGCTACGCAAAAGACGTTGTTCCGCGCTATCAGACTATGCGCGGACGCAAAGTAAACCGCGTTTTTGGTTGGGATACTCACGGTCTTCCTGCAGAGTTGGAAGCGCAGAAGGAACTCGGCATCGAGTCGGTTGAGCAAATCGAAAAAATGGGCATCGCAAAGTTCAACGATGCTTGCCGTGCCAGCGTTTTGAAGTACACCAACGAATGGCAAAACTACGTGCATCGTCAGGCGCGCTGGGTTGATTTCGAGCGCGGCTACAAAACGCTGAACATTCCATACATGGAATCCGTTATGTGGGCATTTAAGCAGCTTTACGATAAGGGCTTGGCTTACAAGGGCTACCGCGTGCTTCCGTACTGCCCGAAGGATCAGACTCCGCTCAGCGCCCACGAGCTTCGTATGGATGCGGACGTTTACCAGAATCGTCAAGATACCACCGTTTCCGTCGCTGTTAAGCTTCGCGACGAAGCCGACGCTTACGCAGTATTCTGGACCACTACTCCTTGGACAGTTCCAACAAACTTCGCAATCGTAGTCGGCGCAGACATCGACTACGTGGAAGTTCGCCCAACCGAAGGCAAGTTCGCTGGTAAGAAGTTCTACATCGGCAAGCCTTTGCTCGGATCCTACACTAAGGAACTTGGCGAAAACTACGAGGTTGTGCGCGAACTTAAGGGTGCTGAGATGGCCGGCTGGCGTTACTATCCAGTCTTCCCATACTTTGCAAGCGATTCTGCGCTCGCTGAAGGTGGCACTCCTGGTCCTAACGCTTTTACGATTTTTACAGCAGATTATGTTGATACCGCTGAAGGTACTGGCCTTGTTCACCAGGCTCCTTACGGCGAGGACGATATGAACACGCTTAACGCGCACGAAATTCGCAGCGTTGACGTGCTCGACGCAGGCTGCAAGTTTACAAGCGACTGCCCAGATTATGAAGGCTTGTACGTTTTCGACGCGAACTTGCCAATTTTGCGTAACTTGCGTGCAGGAGACGGTCCGCTTGCTCAAATGCCGGAAGATCAGCGCGCGTTGCTATTCCAAGAAAAAAGCTACGTGCACAGCTATCCTCACTGCTGGCGTTGCGCAACTCCGCTTATTTACAAGCCTGTTTCTAGCTGGTTTGTGTCCGTTACGAAGATTAAGAAGCGCTTGCTTGAGCTTAATCAGGAGATTAATTGGATTCCTGGAAACGTTAAGGACGGCCAGTTTGGTAAGTGGCTTTCTAACGCTCGCGATTGGTCGATTAGCCGTAACCGCTTCTGGGGTTCGCCAATTCCAGTGTGGGTGAGTGACGATCCAAAGTATCCTCGCGTAGACGTTTACGGTTCGTTGGATGAGCTTAAGGCTGATTTTGGCGACTATCCTCGCGACGACGATGGCAATGTGAATATGCATCGCCCGTATATCGATCGTCTTACTCGTCCAAATCCGGACGATCCTACTGGAAAGTCGCAAATGCACCGCATTACGGATGTTCTCGACTGCTGGTTTGAGTCCGGTTCCATGCCTTTCGCACAGTTCCATTATCCGTTTGAAAATAAGGAATTCTTCGAAGAGCACTTCCCATGCGATTACATCGTTGAATATATTGGTCAGACTCGCGGCTGGTTCTACACGCTTCACATTATGGCTACGGCTCTCTTCGACCGCCCAGCATTTAAGAACGTGATTTGCCACGGCATTGTGCTTGGTTCCGATGGCCAGAAGATGAGTAAGCATTTGCGCAATTACCCGGATGTGAACGGCGTTTTCAACGAGTACGGTTCGGATGCAATGCGCTGGTTCCTTATGTCTTCGCCAATTTTGCGCGGCGGTAATTTGATTGTTACTGCCGACGGCATTAGGGATACGGTTCGCCAGGTTATGCTTCCAGTTTGGAGCTCGTACTACTTCTTCACGCTGTATGCGAATGCTGCAAACGGTGGCAAGGGTTACGATGCTCGTCGCCTTCGTGCGGATGAGGTTGCAGGTCTTTGCAATATGGATCGTTACTTGCTTGCTCGCACGCGTTTGCTTGTTGAGCGAGTTGAAAAATGCTTGAACGAGTTTGCTATTAGCGATGCTTGCGCGGCAGTTAGCGACTTCATTGACGTACTTACGAATTGGTATATTCGTGGCAGCCGTGACCGCTTCTGGAATGAGGACGAAGCTGCTTTCAACACGCTTTACACTGTTTTGGAAGCGTTTATGCGTGTGATTGCTCCTCTTGCTCCAATGGAAGCGGAGGCTGTGTGGCGTGGTCTTACTGGCGGCGAATCCGTGCATTTGGCTGACTGGCCGTATCTTGTTGAGCCTCAAATGCTTTCGGATGGCGAAGCAAATCCTAAGGCTGGCGAAGTGACTGAGCTTGGTGCTGTTCTTGCACACGACGATGCTTTGGTTGCTGCTATGGATAAGGTTCGCGAGGTTGTGTCTTCTGCGCTTTCGCTTCGTAAGGCGGAGCAGTTGCGCGTGCGCCAGCCGTTGGCAAACTTGACTGTTGTTGCAGAAAATACTGCTGCTGTTGAGCCTTACGAGCAGGTGCTTGAGCGCGAGCTTAACGTGAAGAATGTTACATTCTGCACTTTGCAAGACGCAAGCGAACACGGTTTGAAGATTGTTCACGAACTTAAGGTGAATGCTCGCGCTGCTGGTCCTCGTTTGGGTAAGCAAGTGCAGTTTGCTATTAAGGCTTCTAAGAGTGGTGATTGGCGAGTTGACGAGTCTGGCGCTCCTGTTGTTAATACTGAAAACGGCGAAGTTGCGCTTGTTGAAGGCGAGTATGAGCTTGTAAATCGCGTTGAGTCTTCGGATGCTCAAGTAGCTCAAAATACTGCTTCTGTTGCTATGCCAACTGGCGGTTTCGTTATGCTCGACACTGCTTTGACTAGCGATTTGCTTGCTGAAGGTTACGCTCGTGATGCTATTCGCGCTGTTCAAGATGCGCGCAAGGAGAACGGTTTGGATGTTACTGACCGAATCGCTTTGACTTTGAGCGTTCCAGCTTCGGACGTTGCTAAAGTTGAGCAGTTCCGTGATTTGATTGCGGAGGAGACTTTGGCTACGAGCTTCGAAGTTGTTGAGGCTGATTCTAGCGCAACTGAGCTTAGCGTAAGTCTTAAGTGCGCGTAGCTTAAGTATTTCGTAAATCTTAGTTAACTAAACAAAAACGTGCCGGTGTATAGTTCATATACGTCGGCACGTTTTGTTTTATATTTAGTTTTATTTCTTTTATTTGGCTACCGTGTTGTAGCTACTCTAAAGAATTTCATTATTCTAAATATCCATTCAGGCATAATAAAAGTGACGTGCTTTTGTTCGTTCGAGTGGTTCTCTATAATTGGATGCTCCAAATCAAAGTACTCAAGTACGTCTTCGCCGTTATCGAATTTTCTATCAATTTCTTCTCCGCTTATTTCTCTACTTTTTGTGGTGTTTTTCATAATATTGCTCCTCATTTTTACGCGATCTTCTTACAGAAATAATGCGAATTCTATTATTTCTTTTTGTTATTACTGCAGTCCAATGTTTGCCGTTTATCTTTCCAAAAACTAAGTAGCGAGAGTCATCATTGCCTGAATTTTTGGATTCGATTTCAGCTGTTTCATTGTTCCAAAGTATTTGGGCTCTTTTGAAACTGATACCATGTTTAGCTAAATTTTTTAAGCTTTTTGCAGGATCGTATTCAAAATTCATACTCACCTTCTATCGTCTATTTTAACGTAAAATAGCATCAATTGAAACTATTTTTAATGATTGTTGTTTTGTATTAGGTATAGTAAATGCTTTAAGTCGGCTTTCCTAGATTTTTTACGCATTGTGGTTAAAGGCTATTTATAGAAGCAAGGGCTGCCGCATTGGGTCGCTTTTCGCGCTACGCTTAAGCGAAAAGCGAGTCAATTGTATTCTTGTCTTATTGGATTGTTGGTCGTCAGATTACGCTTTCTTAAGAGAATAAAGAAAGCGTAATCGAGTGCGCGCTTGCATGGAAAGCCCACTGGGCTTTCCATATTGAGCAAGCGCTACCGCATTGAGCTTGCTTGAAGCGCACAATGCAGCTTCAAGCAAGGGCAATGCGACACCCCGTTTTCTATGGGTTCCTATAGTGTCGATAAGACAACAATACAAATTTTTACTCGATTTGTATTTTGCGTTAATTTATATTGCATGATATTCAAAAAGAAAGTGCAGGTGACGAAATGAGTAAAGATGAGAAGGGTCGGTGTATTTCGTTCACGCTATAAGCGTGATTCATCTGGCGTCACCGTTCTTGCAAGAACTAATACCGGCATTGTTGCTGGAACTGTAATTATTGCTATTTTTGCGATTTTGGCTATTTTTGCCGACGTTTTTACAACAATTACTGGCAATAATCCTTACTCTGAGCATCCGGAAATATTAGATTCCAACTCAGTTCCAGTAGGCCAGGGGGGTATTAGTTTCCAACATTGGTTCGGTGTAACTCCGCTTCGTGGTCTTGATATTTTCGCGATTATTTCGCATGGAGCACGCGTATCTCTTGGAATTGGCGTCGCTTCTACTGTAATTTCGCTATTTCTTGGCATTCTAATCGGCATGATTGCAGGGTATTTCAGTGGTTTTGCAGATGCTTTGCTTTCGCGCACAATGGACGTGTTCTTCGGTTTCCCATTCCTGATTTTTGCGATTGCTTTGTCTGCTGTTGTGCCGCAAGATTTTCCGCGTCCGCTTCTACTAATACTTGTTTTAGGCTTTTTTGGATGGCCAAGTATTGCGCGTTTGGTTAGAGCGCAAACGCTTTCGCTAAAATCTCGCAATTTCACTGTGGCTTCTTACGTAATGGGTGCGAACACATGGCATATTTTGCGTGAGCAGATAATGCCGAATATGTTGCCTCTTCTTTTGGTGAATGTGACTTTTCTTATTCCTGGTCGCATTGGAGCGGAGGCTGCGTTGTCGTTCCTTGGTGTGGGCATGAATCCGCCTTCGCCTTCGTGGGGACGCGCTATTGCGGACGCAGTTCAGTGGGTTTTGGTTGATCCTTGGTATCTTCTTTTCCCTGGAATTGCGCTGTTCTTGCTTACTTTCGGCTTTAATCTTGTTGGCGACGGTTTGGCTAGTGCTCTTCAGCCGCGAGCTTCCAAAAAGGCGGTGACGGAATGAGTAACAAGCAAAATACTCAAAATACGCAGAATGCGCAAAGTGCGCAACAAAATATAATCAATACACCGAAAATCAGCATTAATAAATCTGCTGCCAATTCGCGATTAATCGGCAAGATTTCCGATTTTCTTGTTTTTATTGGCAAGCGCGCAGCAAGCGCAATACTTGTTTTAACGCTGATTGCAGTAGTGCTATTCCTTATTTTCTTTATGCTTCCTGCCAATCCTGCGCAACTTGCTTGCGGAAAGCCTTGCACGCCTGAACGTTTGGCACGAGTTTCCGCTTTTATGGGAACTGATGCGCCATGGTATGAGCAACTTGGCAGTTATATTCGTGGCATATTCTTCGGGCGCGTGTTCACAGATAGTTCTGGAGCTACTATCGTGTGCGCTGGTCCATGCTTAGGATGGTCGTTTGCGCTAAACGAGCCTGTAACTAATCTTATTATGAGTCGTTTTGTGGTAACCGCTTCGTTGGCAACTGGTGCTGCGGTTCTTTGGCTTACTGTGGGCGTTGCAACTGGAGTTATTTCTGCTGCAAAAGAAGGATCTTTTATTGACCGCGCGCTTCGAGCGCTTTCGTCTGTAGGGATTTCATCTCCAGCGTATTTAATTGGAATGCTTGCAATACTTGCTTTTGCAGTTTATTTGCCGATTTTTCCTACGGGTGGTTACATAAGTTTTGCGGAAAGTCCTTTAGATTGGCTTCAGCATTTGCTTCTTCCGTGGCTTGTTTTGGCGCTTCTTAACGCGGCATACTATACGCGACTTACTCGCGCTCACATGCTTGACGAGTTGCAGCAGGATTATATGCGTACTGCTTTAGCTAAGGGCATGCCGCGTTCGAAAGCTATAACGCGTCACGCGATGCCTAATGCGATGCTTCCTGTGCTGACTATGTTTGGCTTGGATTTGGGCGGTTTGCTTGGCGGTGCTGTAATAACTGAGAGCGTTTTCTCTATGCAAGGTTTGGGTTCGCTGCTTCTTGATTCGGTGAAAAATCTTGATTTGCAAGTGCTGGTTGGTGTGACGCTGTTTGCGGCTGCGCTTGTGATTGTTGCGAATCTTGTGGTTGACATCTGTTATCGTTTCGTCGATCCTCGTGCCGCAGTCTGTTAGTGGATTCGCGTGCTCATAAATTAACATAACTCTTCAAAAGCTTCATAAGCGACATTTTCTTTACTGCTGTGTAAAGAAAATAACAAAATCTCGCTAAAAAACGATTTTTTCTGTACATGCACGTAAATAGAAAATCGGGATTAAGTCGATAGTTGACATTTTGAAGAGTCAAATTACAAATTTAAAAAATACTAATAAATATAAGGGGATTATTATGTTCACTTTTAAAACTGCAACTAAAACTACAAATAAAAATACAAACAAAGATTCAGGCATAACTTCAGTCGTAACTTCAAGCGTGACTGCAATTTCGAAGAAGTTTGTTGCGTCGCTTGCAGCTTTTTCGTTGCTTCCGATTTCGCTACTCTCGTTACTTTCACTTTCTGCTTGCGGAAGTGCCAGCTCTACAAAATCTAGCGTTACCAACGCTTCCGTGCTAAATTCCAATCCGCAAAAAGGTGGCAGTCTTACAGTATTTACGTCGAATACCAATATGAATTTCGATCCAGCTCGTAGCCAAGGTTTGCCGATTACGTCGAATAATTTCATATTCCGCGCGCTTACAACTTGGAAAGTGAGTCCAAATTCAGTCGACAAAACGCGCGTTGTTCCAGATTTAGCAACGGATACCGGCACCACAAGCGACGGCGGCAAAACTTGGAAGTACACGCTTAAGAAGGGTGTCAAGTACGAAGATGGAAGTGAGATTACTTCGCGCGATATTAAATTCGGCATTGAGCGCTCTTTTGCTGATTCTTTAAGCGGCGGTTTTAGCTACCATAAGACTCTTCTTGTTGGTGGAGAAAATTATGACGGTCCTTTTAGTGGAAAGTCGCTTGATTCCATTGAAACTCCAGACGATCAAACTATTATTTTCCACTTAAAAGCTCCGTTTGCAGATTGGCCTTGGGTTGCGTCTTTGGCAGCATTTGTGCCAGTTCCAGCGAATTCTGGCGACGCGCAAACGTATTCAAAGCATCCTAAAGCTTCCGGACCATACCGAATTGTGCAAAACGAAGTCGGCAAAAAAGTTGTTATGCAGCGTAATAAGTATTGGGATTCAAAGCTTGACAGCATTCGCACAGCCGGTCCTAATGAGATTGTTTGGAAGCTTGGTTCGGATGCTACTGTTGCGGCTCAGTCGATGATTCAAGGAAATTCGGATACAAAATCCGCATTTTTGGCTGATTTCGTGCCGCCTGCTCAGCTTGCGCAGGCTCAAGCAAACCCTAAGTCACGAAGCTTGCTCATTACAAGTAGTGACGGTGCTCTTGAATATTTGGCTATGAATACGCGCAGAATAACGGACGTCAATGTTCGCAAGGCAGTTCAGTATGCGGTTGATAAGCAGTCGTACCGCACGGCGAAGGGCGGCTCAATTGCTGGCGGTTTTGCAACAACGCTTATTACGCCTGGTATTTCGGGCAGGAAGCAGTTTAATTTGTATGCTACAGATCCACGCGGAGACGTTGAGAAAGCTAAACAACTGTTGAAAAAATCAGGTAAAACTGATATTAAATTGATTCTGATTGCTCGTCCGGATCAAACGCAAGTGGCATCTTCTGTGCAATCAAGTTTAAAGCGAGCTGGTATTAAAGTGACGATTAAAACTGTTGACGCAGTAAACTTTACGGATGCAATCACGTCAAATTCCGGAGATTACGATTTGGCTTTGGCTTCGTGGCAGCCTGATTTTCCTTCTGCTTACGCCAATTTGGGTCCACTTTTTGATTCTTCGCAAATTGGCGGCGGTAACTGGAATATTTCTCGCTACGAAAATCCTAAAGTAGATGCCCTGCTTAGAAAAGCAATACAAACTGTTGACTCGCACGAAGCGGAAAAATTGTGGCAGCAAGCAGACCGCACTATTATGGCTGATTCTCCGGTTGTGCCGCTTATTTACTCGCATAATACGTTTATTCACGGAAGTGGCGTGGAGAATTTCTACATCGGAAGTTTCCCTGCGTACCCAAATTACGCCGCTGTATCTTTGAAGAGGTGATTAGTTGTGACTGGTGCGAAAGAAGAAGTTGTTATAAGTGTCGACGGAATGTCGATTTCGATTGGCGGCCGTCAAATTACGCGAGATGTATCGTTACGTATGAGTGCGGGCGAAGTTTCGGCTTTAGTGGGTGAGTCCGGCTCCGGAAAGTCGCTTACTGCGCTGGCTCTTATGGGTTTGCTTTCAGACTCTGCGAAAGTTGAAGGAAGCGCGCTTCTTAACGCTACTTATGCCAACGAATCTGCCATAGATTTACTAAGCGAAAATGCGCCTTACGATCTGATTCGCGGTGGAATGATTGGCATGATTTTTCAGGAGCCGTCCAGTGCGTTTAATCCTGTGAAAACAATTGGCAAGCAAATAGAAGAATCGCTAATATATCATCCTGAAAAAGCAGGAAAACTTAGCCAAAGAGAGCGTAAGAAGCGTGTGATTTCGCAGCTTCTTGAGGTTGAGTTGAGTGATGCTGAGCGTGTGTATCGTTCTTATCCACATGAGCTTTCTGGCGGCCAACTCCAGCGTGCGATGATTGCTATGGCTTTAATAAATCGTCCACAAGTTTTGATTGCAGACGAGCCTACAACAGCACTCGACATCACCACGCAACGAGATATTTTACGTCTTATACGTAATTTGTCGGAGAAATTACATCTTGCTGTGTTAATTATTACGCACGATATGAGTGTTGTGCGCGCGCTCGCGGATGAAATGTATGTAATGCAAGGCGGGAATATTGTTGAATCTGGCGAAGTTCAGCATATTTTTGCGAATCCTAAGCACGAATATACGCGCACTTTGCTAGATTCTGTTCCTAAATTTGATATGCAATATGCTTCAAGTGGTGATTCTTATGAAAGTATAGAAGAAGTAGCAAAAGCGATTGCTAAGAATATTGCTAAAAATATTTCTGAATCTCCAGAATCTGAATCTCCAGTAGTTGAAGTTCAAGGCGTAAGTGTGAAGTATTCGCATGCTCGTTTTAGCAAAGATTCAAATAAGCTCGCTCTCGCTAACGCAAACTTGCGCATTAACTCTGGCTCTACACTAGCTTTAGTCGGGGAGTCTGGAGCTGGAAAAACCACTATTGCAAAGCTTATTTCTGGACAAATAAAACCAAATTCAGGATTAGTGCTACTTAATGGAGAAAACTTAAACAGATTAAACAGTAAAGCTCGCCGCCAAGCATTATCGCGAATTGGATACGTTTTTCAAGATTCAGGTTCCGCACTAAATCCGCGTAAAACCATTGGCTGGAGTATTGCAGAACCGTTACTTTTACACACGAATCTTGATGCCAATGAGCGTTTAGAGCGCGTTGAAGAAATGCTTAATCAAGTACAAGTGCCAGTTGAATTCGCAAGCCGTTTCCCTCACGAGCTTTCCGGAGGTCAACGACAGCGCGTAGGTATTGCGCGAGCGTTGATTTTACAGCCTTCTCTGCTTATTGCGGATGAGCCAACTTCTGCGCTTGACGTAACAGTGCAACGTTGTGTACTTAACTTATTACATGATTTGCAACAAAAATACCGTTACGCATGCTTGTTTATTACTCATGATGTTGGCGTTGTGCAAGAAGTTGCTAGCGAAGTTGCCATAATTAGAAATGGCAGTATTCAATATATTTCGTAGTATGTTTTCCTAGTATGTTGAGGCTCGCAACTACCATAGTAAGCGTTTTAGGAGGTAGTGTATGGCATCGTCGGCAGCAATTGGCGTTTTTGATTCGGGGCTTGGTGGCATTTCCGTAGCTCGTCAGTTGCATGCTGCTCTTCCGCATGAGCGAATTATCTATTTTGGCGACTCTGCCAACGCGCCGTACGGTATTAAAACGCCTGAAGAGGTTAAAAAGCTCAGCTTCGCAATTGTTGAGCATTTTGTTCGTCTAAATGTAAAAGCCATCGTAATTGCTTGCAACACCGCCACTTCCGCAGCTGTGAACGATTTGCGCGCACACTACAGCATACCTATCATAGGTATGGAACCGGCGCTTAAATTAGCTTGCGATTTAGGCAAAGGCGAGTCTCAGCGCGTAATTGTGGCCGCAACTGAGCTTACTTTGCGCGAGCACAAGTTCGCGGATTTGCTGCAGCGTTTTTCTAAAAATCATACGATTTTTTCTCAAGCTTGCCCTGATTTAGTGCGTATTGTTGAGCGTGGGGAGCTTAATAATCGCAATATTGTTTTTGCAGCTCTTCACAAGTATTTCGATGAGTATGATTTAGAAAGTATTGATTCGGTTGTGCTTGGCTGCACGCATTTTGTGTTCTACCGCGATTATTTCCGCGAATTTTTGCCTGCGCGCACGAATATTGTTGACGGAAACGAAGGCACGATTAATCATCTTCGCAAAATATTGGAACTTAATAATGAGCTTGCAAGCGATTCTCAGGAAGGCTCAATTACGCTTACTAATTCGGATACTAGCGAGCGCATGCAGCAACTTGCAAAAAGCTTGTGTAAGTAGTCTTATATTTGAGATTTAGTATTTTACTAAAAAATTACTTTTGCATACTGGCTTAAAATAAGCGTAACTAACGCCGCAATCCACAGCACGTCTACAAGCAAGTCGTATCTTAAGCGATAATATTTTTCAATCCAATTAAAACGCTGAATAAGCAGCTTTTGCGAACTTACGCTTGCATGCGTTAGCGACATAAATTGCACGGTTGTGGAGAACATAAGCACAATGCACCACGGGCATAACGCGTGAATCACAAACATAGATTGCGAAAACAGCCAGTAGGCATAAAGTAGAGCGCATAATCCGCCAAGCCAAGTGCAGATTGCGAACCAGCGCGGCACGCACACGCGAATCATTCCAATAACAGCAAGCGTTACAAACACGCTTTCTGCAGCAATTCCAAAGAATGCGTTTGGGAAGCTTAATTCGCCGAATTTCACAATTTCTGCCTGCCAAGCTTGTGAAACGCGAGAGCAGGAGACCACGCTGTTAAAGTCGCAGCTAAGTAATTTTTTCGGTGCGCGCGCCAAAGCAAGCGTTTCTGCGGAAAGAATAAGCGATGTTATAAGCGCCACTGCAGAGAAGAATAGCATTACGCCATACGTCCACAAAGATGAGTGTCTCCATCCGCGCAGCGAGGTTTCGTAATTTTCTTGTGCAGTGCTGGTTTGCGCCATTGCTTCTCCTAATTGTTTTTGTTGTTTGCAACAACATGCTTTACATAGCACAGTTTACGATAATTATATGACTGTAAAGAAAAGCAACACGTCGGGTAACGATTCTTCCAACAATCCGCGCTCTCATACTTCGGGCGATTATAATCGTTGGGATTTGCATTGCCATACTGTGTATTCTGACGGAACTGCAACTCCAGCAGATTTAGTTAGTGAAGCTAGGGCCGCTGGTTTGCAAGGTGTTGCTATTACAGATCATGATACGACTGCAGGTTGGGATGATTTTCGCCAAGCTGCTCGCGATTTGAATATGCCTGTGCTGTTCGGCTCTGAGATTACTTCGGAAGATGCTGGCGTATTCGTGCATATGCTCGCATACCAGTACAATCCTAAAGATTCTCTAATTGTTAATATGTTCGCGCTTACTCGTAAGCGACGTTTTGAACGCACTAAACGCATGGTTGAGCGCATATCTAAAGATTTTCCGATTACTTGGGATGATGTTTTGTTGCAAGCTAAGCTTGGTGACTTAACTACAATTGGCAGGCCGCATATTGCGGATGCTTTAGTTAAAGCTGGAGTTTTTAAAACGCGCTCCGAGGCTTTTGCGGGTCCTGTTTCTCCGCAAAGTCCGTACTATATTCCAACGCCTTCGCCGAATGTTCGCGAAGTGATTGAAGCTGTTAAGCACGCTGGGGGAGTTGTTGTTATTGCGCATCCGGCGGATCCTTCGCGCAATCGCGTGCTACTTTCGGATGCTCAGATTACATCCTTTGCGGCTGCTGGTCTTGACGGTTTGGAAGTGTATCATCGCGGAAATTCTAAAGATCAGCGTCAGCGTTTGCTTGCTTTAGTGCAAAAATGCGATTTGCTTGTAACAGGCGGCTCGGATTGGCATGGTTCCGGAAAGCCTAATTGCTTAGGCGAAGAAACAACAAGCCGCGAAGTAGTGTCCGAAATACTTTTGCGCGGCTATAAACTCTAAAACTCTTTATTACGTATTAGTTGAGGGCGCCGAAGCCTACTGTGTGATTTGGCGTGTCGCCGATTAGCGCGTAAGACAACGACGAAGCAGACACCATAATCGTGCGTCCGTTTACGTCCGTAAACTCAAGCATATCTTTGGAATCGTTAATCGTTTTGCGCACTTCATCTGCGCTCTGTTCGGTTTCAAATTTAATTGAATCGGAAACGTTCTTTATGCCAAGCACTACTTGCATATATCCTCCTATGTGCGCGCTCATTTTTACTTCGCGCTTATTTTATTCGTTTTTCTTAACCTTTATTCTTCTAAATCTGCTTGCGCGTCGCGCATTGCTTTTTCTTCGCGCTCAAGTAGAGGAATAATAACAGTTTCTGGTTTATTTTCATTTTCAGAAACCTTATTTTCTTCAACTTTTGCGTCTTTTGCTTCCTCTGTAGAAGCCTTGTTTTCCGCAACTTCTGTACTATTATCGCCAGAATTTTCTGTAGAATTCGTTGCAGATTGCGCAATAGTTTCAGCTGTTTCGTGCGCTGCTTGAGTTTCTACATGCGTAATAACTTGCGTTGCAGTGTCGTCTGCAAGTTGCGCAGATTTTGCGTCTTCGTTTCTATTCGACGCTCCAGTTACAGCATACTTAACTGTGTTCTCGTGAGTGCTATCGTTTTCAGCCGCGTTGTGCTCTTGAGAAGCATTTCGAATAGCATCTCGAGTAGAATCCTTAGTTGCATCATCATTGGACGCAACATTTTTTTCTACTGTAATATCTCGTTCGTTTGTTTCGTCAGAATTGCCCGCGTTAGCCGAGTTTCCAGCATTTGCAGCATTTGCGTCTTGAGATAATCCTTTATGCGCAATTTGGCGGCTTTGCGTATTGTCATTTTCAAGAAGCGTGCCAACCGTAATTGTTGAAGCAGGATTAGAAGCACTATGCGCAGATTTTGCAGCTTGAGTGTTATTAATACGCGTCAATTCGTGAGCTAGGCGCTCAACTTGTGCCTTAAATCGCATAATGCTTGTGTTGTCTGCGCGTTGCAAAGCTTGAATAAAATCGCCAACTTGTTCCATTTGCAGCCACAAATTCGCGCGAAGCATAATCAAACTATCGAGACGAGATCCCATCATTCTTCCATATGCAGAAAGTACCGCATTTCGACGTTGCTCGTTAAGCTTTGCAAAAATCCAAGCCAAGTCGCGTGCAGGATCATTAATTTGCATGCTTTGCCAATTTGTTACAGCAGTAATAGTAGATCCTGCGAATAAAATATCGCCATCCATGAATCCGCCGTGTACTGGGCAAGTTTCAAAAGACCACAATCCTTCAGTTTCCAACACTCTTGACCAGCTGTCGGTAATTTCTGTTGGAATATGACCTGCTTGACGAAGTCTTTTAATCCAACCAGTTAATTGCGCGCGAATTTGGCCGGTTGTAAAAGCAGGATATTTTCCTCGAGTTACGAAACTAGGGCGAAGTCTGTGAATTGCGCCGATTGCAGTTCCAACATTTGCGCAATCATCCGTTGTAAGAAGACGCAAGTCGCGCGCGCTTCCTTCGAGATGCTCGCAAATAAGTACTGTTTCGTCATTGTTTTCGTCTGCAATAATGCTAGACATGCGATTTGCACTGTGTGAGTTTGCACTGTGTGAGTTTGCGCCATTTTCTGCACTTTCGCGAGTATCTTTCTTTCCTGGCACAAACGTAAGCATAGTATCGTAAGCAAATCCAAGTGCAGCTAAATCTTTGCTATGTTCAAGAGTCCATGCTGCGCGAGCTCTATCGTGCAAACGCTTGCGTCCCTTGCTATCTGCACTAATAAAAACGTCATAAAGTTTACCAGAAACATCTTGCACAACGGCGTGAGAAATTCCTGCTGCGGTATCAGTGGCATTAGTCTGCTCACTTTGGCGCGTTCCTGCAAACTGTACTTCGGGCATGGCTGCAGATGCCAGTGCTGCCAACTTGAATCTACTGAGTTGTGTCACACTCCCACAGTAATACAAAGCACCGAAATTTTGCCAATTTTTTGTAAGTTATCCACATATTTTTATTTGGCTTGCACAAGCGTCTCTACTACTGCAACAATAGTAAATATGAATTCTTCGCAAGTAACTTCGCCAGAATCGCTTTTAGATGGGTTGGATGATTCTCAACGTGCTGCGGCTTTAGCAGTAGAAGGCCCAGTGCGAATTATTGCTTGCGCTGGAGCTGGTAAAACGCGTACTATTACGCGACGAATTGCGTACGCTTGTGCTAGCGGTAAGTGGGATCCTGAGCGAGTGCTGGCAGTTACTTTTTCTGTAAAAGCTGCTGCGGAAATGCGCTCTAGAATTGAGTCTCTTGGTGTTGAAAATATTGGCTGTGTTGCAACTTTTCACTCGGCTGCTTTGCAACAAATTCGTAGCGTTTGGAGCGATGTTTGTTCTGCGCCTTTTCCGTTTATTATGGACGATCCTAAGCAAATAATATCCGCAGCTCTTAAGCGCTACCCAGATTTTGCGGATATGACTTTGTTGCAAACTCGCGATATTTTAGCAGAAATTAATTGGGCAAAAGTATCTTTAATTTCTCCGGATGATTATTTGCGCGTGTGTGCTGCAACGCATCGAACGCCTCCTGCAGGATTGGAGCCGCAACAGTTTGTTGACGTTTACGAAGCTTACGAAATCGAAAAAAATGCGCATAATTGCATCGATTTTAACGATATTCTTCTGCTTGACTGCCATATTTTGCGAAATTTTCCTGAAGCTTCTAGACGCATTCGCCAATCAATCGGCTGGATTACAGTCGACGAATATCAGGACGTATCTCCTTTGCAACACGAATTATTGCGATTGTGGATGGGGCAAAACCGCGATATTTGCGTCGTAGGGGACCCTGCACAAACTATCTACTCGTTTGCAGGCGCAAGTAGTTATGATTTACTTGCTTTTCCGCAAGAATTTTCTCCTATAAGTGCCGATATTAGTTTGAATACGGACTACCGTTCCACAGAGCGCATAGTTGGTATCGCTAATCGCGTGCTTTCGTCTTCTCCGTATAAAAAAGATTATGTAAAAGTAAAAGCAGTTAGTAATGGTGGCGCTCGCGTTACGAAACAAGTTTTTGCTACCGATATTGACGAAGCGCTTGGTGTAGCGCAGCAAATTAGTAAGCTTGTACAAAGCGGAATAGCTAAGCCGGGAGAGTGCGCAATACTGACTCGAACTAATGCGCAGCAGCAAGTTGTGTGCAATGCGCTAAAAGCAGCTAAGTTGCCTTATAGAGTGCGCAGGGATGTTGGTTGGCAACGAAGCGTTTTAGACGATTCTAAAGGTGAAGGTACTCATAATCAATCTGACGTATTTGCAGCATCTGATATTTCAACGGTTACAGTTTCTACGATTCATGCAGTTAAGGGCTTGGAATTTGGGCATGTTTACGTGATTGGTTGCGCAGAAGGTTTAATACCTTTCGGTTCTGCTTCTACGGATGAAGATATAGAAGAAGAGCGCAGGCTTATGTATGTTGCTGTAACTCGAGCGGAAAAAACGCTTCATCTTTCTTATGCGTCTCGAAAAGATGCGAATACTGGAATGAATCGAGCGCCTAGCCGATTTTTGGCTTAATTTTCGTCAGCTCCGTTACTTCCGTTACTTCCGTCACTTCCGTTACTTCCGTCAGTTTTATCGTTTCCGTCGGCTTCGCTAGCTTCGTCCGAGTTTTTTCTTTGCTCCTTTTGGCGAGCGTCTTCTTCTAGCAGCTTGCTAAGCTCTGCGTCCCAATCGTTTACGCCCAAATCGTCTTCTGTTAATTTTTCAAAAGATTTTTCGATATGAGTATTTTTGGCACTGCCAGTAGCACTTTCGCTACTTTCGCTACTTTCGCTACTTTTTTCAGATTTTTCAGTAGATTGATTAGATTGATTAGATTGATTAGATTGGTTTACTGCAGCGCTTTCCTTAGTGCTTTCAGAATTTTCCGTAGTGTTCTTCGTAAAGCTATCAGCAGCTGCTGCGATATCTTCTGCTGCAACTTCTACAGCATCTTCTGCCGCAATTTCTGCCGCATTTTCGCTACTATCTTTTGCTTTTGTTACTTCATTCGCATCTTCCGGCAAAGTTGGCAACAAATCTGGGTGACTCCACAAATTGTCGCGCTCTTCAATACCGCGCTCGCGAGTAAGCTTTTCCCACAATTGTGTTGCTTCTCGCATACGGCGAGGGCGCAAATGCAAGCCAAGTAGAGATTCAAACGTAACTTCCGCAGGTCCTCCTGCAGCGCGCTCGCGTCGCATCATTTCTCGCAGCTGCTCAATATGCGCAATATGTGCCATTCCAGCTTGCCATGTAACGCAATCAACCCATCCTTCAACAAGCGCAAGCAAGGTTTCTAAACTATGCAATGCTTGGCGCTGCTCTTCGGAATCGTTATTGCCAATATTTTGCAAATTCACAGCGCCCGAAATAGCTTCCGGATTCATTGTTTCCACATCTCGAAGCTGATCTTCCATAGCTTCCAAATCAATACTTATTCCGTTAGCATACTTAATAATCAACGCTTCAAATCGCGGCATCAACCATGGCACAGACGCAAACAGTCTTGCGTGAGCTGCTTCGCGCAAAGCCAAGTAGTTCATTACTTCAGTAATTTCTAATCCCCATACTTTCGCGTACTCAATGCAATTGTATGGAATTAATCCTCCAGCAGGATTTTGCAATAAAGCAAGTCCTTGATCAAAACTGCCATGAACTTCATGCGAAAGTTCGCCTGCAGCTTGCCCTAATTGCATAGCAAACGAAGTATTTCCAAGTAATTTCATTAATTGCGCAGGATTATTCATTCCATCTGGCAGCGGAATCGGCACAACTCCTGCAAAAAGCCCCTTTACTTCAGCATCGTCAATGCCTTGGAATCGCTCTTCAATAACAGAAGTAAGCGCTTCATTCACTGATTTTGCCACAGGATTAGCGAATTTTACCCACGCTCCTAATGTTTCTTCAACCCAATCTGCGCGTGACAGCACAGCAGGAGTGCCGCTTGCAGGATTAAATTTGCACGTAATGTCAAGCCACAAGTTTGCTTGACTTAATGCACGGCGCGTAGCATCCGCCACTTCTGCATTTACGTTACCTTGATCTCCGGTTGCGCGCTGTAAAGCAATTGATTGCGCTAATTTTCGGTTGATTGGCCCTTCTTCAAGCGTTGCTTCCATTTCGTGAGGATTATTTAATCCGCCAGCGCTGAACGCTTGCATCATTGAGCGCACTTCATCCGGCTTAGGTAGTTTATCTGGAGTCTGATTTAATAGTTGCTCACGTAGCTCAAAAGGAAGTTGATCAAGCTGTTTCCATGCTTCTTCGCCTTGTATTGGCCCAAAGCATTCAATAAGCCATTGGTGAATTGCATCATCATTCATGAGTGTATCCTTTGTGCTACGAACTTAAGGCAAATGCTTTTATGTTGTGTGCATTTGTTGTGTTCATTTGCTTAATACTTAAATATTCTACTAGATAATGTGGTTTTGCAAGGTAAATAAGGTAAATATTGTTATAAACTCATTTTAAAACTAGAGGGGTTGTGTAATGATACAAGCATGCTAGGGTTTTCTGCGTTTAATAATGCATTACGTAAGGTTTGTGGAGCATCGTTGAAGTTTCTGCGTTTTATAATATCGTATTTTGAATCGCATTCTTACCGTTATTTTGCAGGACTTTTTATTGTAGTAGTTGCGTTATTTGCGTTAATGCTTCCTAGCGCTTATGTTGTTGAGGAGCCGGGGCCGACTCAAGACGTGTTGGGATCTTTATCAAATACTCCCGTAATTAAATTGCGTGGATTGAACGGTAAGAAAGTAAAAGAGCATAAAGATACTGGTAAATTATTGCTTTTAACTGTTAACACTTCTGGAGTTCCAGGTTATGAAGTTTCAACTTCGTACGCGCTTTTTTCTTGGATGAATCCTAGGCGAGAAATAGTTCCGCGTGAAGCGCTTGTGCCTGCAAATCAAACTGCAGACGAATACGATAAAGAATCTACTAAAGAAATGGATACTTCGCAAAGTGTAGCGGAAAAAGTTGCTCTTCAATACGCAAAAAAGCATCTTAAAATCAACACGGATGGTGTAAAAGTTGGTTTGCATATTGAAGATATTGGCGGTCCTTCTGCTGGAATGATGTATACTCTTGGAATTTTAGATAAGCTTACGCCTGAAAACGAAACGGGCGGAAAAACTATAGCTGGCACTGGAACTATTGAAAAATCGCAAAAAATTGGTGCTATTGGCGGAATTCGTTTAAAGATGATTGCAGCTAAAAGAGATGGAGCCACTTGGTTTTTAGCGCCTAAAGATAATTGTGATGAAGTAGTTGATAATGTTCCTGAAGGATTGCGAGTTGTGCGCGTGAATACTATTGATGAGGCTTATAAAGCTTTGAAAGCTATAGGTTCTGGGCGCGGAGCAAATAAATTACCAAGCTGCAGTGCTAAATAAAAACAAGTAAGTAAAGCAAGTAAGTAAAGCAAGTAAGTAAAGCAAATAAAACAAATAAATAAAACAAATAAATATAAACGAATCTAAATCAAACGGAAAGTGGGCGATGAGGGACTCGAACCCCCGACATCCACCGTGTAAAGGTGGCGCTCTAGCCAGCTGAGCTAATCGCCCGTTTGCAACAAAGTAAAAACATACATGATGGTATGTACGAATGCGCGTAAGCGTGGCGCGCGTCTCAACAATCGCGTACAGTATACTGAATAAGAACATGTGCTCAGGAGGTCGATATTCGATGGCTCAAAAACCTGGTACCGCTCGCAATAATTCAGGTATGGAGCGTGTTGGTAAGCGTAAGTTAGGCTATAACGTTTCGCAGGTGAATGCTTTTCTAGAGCGTGCGCACACTCTGTATGAAAGTGAAGATACTCGACTTACACAGCAAGATATTCAGGATGTTTCTTTCGATCTTGAACGCAATGGTTATGTTATTGGCCAGGTAGATGCAGCTTTATCTCGTTTGGAGCGTGCAGTTGTAGACAAATGCACTGAAAGAGAGATTGCACAATATGGTCGTGTTGTGTGGAAAGCTCGCGTTGAAGATACATATCGTAAACTTCTTCAGCATGCTCAGCGTGATTATCGCGATCGTTTCGACAGCGGTCTTTCTAGACGTCCTTCTTATGCGCGTAAGCAAGTTGATATTATGGTTGATCAAGCGCTTGATAAGATTGCGTTTATGCTTGGTCACGAGCCTGAGTGGGAGACTGACGAAGATACTTTGCGAGATATTGATGCAGAGTATGTTTCTAACGTAATTTTCACTCAAAAAACTGGCAAGCATGGTTACGACGAGCGTCAAGTTGATTACTATTTGAATGCTTGCATACGTTTGCTTAGTAGCCTTGAGTCTTTTGAGCGAGTAGAACAGTATGTTGATGCTGATATTAGCAGTTATGCTCCTGCTAGCTTTGTGGCTAATCCTCAGCCTAAGCCTCAGTCTCAGCCGCAGCTTCAGAGTGTTGAGCCTCAAATGCAAGCCGCATCTGCAAATAATTTTGAAGTAGCACAGACTGATTTTGCACAATCTGCAGTTGCTCCATCATTTAGTCCTGCAATTAAATCTGCTCTTGTAAATAATGGAAATGTAGATTCTGCGTCTTCCGTATCTTCCGTATCTTCTGAAGATTCTGCTGATGTTGTAAATAATTCTCAAGCTGTTGATGCTTTGCCTAAGGTTACGCGCGCTCAATCTGTTCCTCGCGTACCAGATCACGACAAGCAAAGCATTTTTGCGCCTGTTGATTACAACAATCAAGCTTCTAGCGATTCCTTCGAATCTTTGCACCAGTCTGAACGCGCAATCTTTACTCCTCATACTTCAGCGAATAAACCTTCGAATGCTCTTGATGATGCAGATAGCAATGATGAGCTTTTGCAAAGCGCTACTGTAATGCAAAACACAACTAATCCTGCAGTAATTCCTCCTTCTTTCGCTCCTACTTATCATCGTAATGTTGTTAAGCCTGCAGATAGCGAAAGTTCTGCTTCTGCAATTCCTTCTTTCCCTCCTGCAGCTCCAGCGAATCGAACTTCGCTTCCTAATCCTCCAATGCCTATTATGCATTTAGAGCCTAGTAAGCCATTAAATTTGGATATTCCAGATCTTTCGTTCCCTGTTATGGGTCATGTGGATGAATCCAATGATTTTAATGACGACGATAGCGACGACGACACAAGCGATAGCAATCGACTGTAATAGTTTGATTCATGCCGTTATATCGTGATGAAGCTGTTGTGCTTCGTGCTTTTCCTTTGGGTGAAGCAGACAGGATTCTTGTACTCCTTACAAAGCGGCATGGCAAAGTTCGTGCTGTTGCGAAAGGTGTGCGTCGCATTAAGTCGCGTTTTGGTGGACGTCTTGAGCCTCTTATGCGCGTTGACGTGCTTTTGGCGCAAGGCAAATCTTTAGACGTTGTATCTCAAGCTGTTTCGATTGATGCGTATGCTGGCGAAATTTGTGCAGATTATACGCTGTATGAGTATGCGAATGTTATGTTGGAAGTTGCAGATTTGCTAGTTTCCAACGAATATACGGATGAGTATATGCGCGAATATCAAGATACTTCAGGGCAGTATCGTTTGCTTACTGCAGCTTTATCTTCACTTTCGAAACATAAGCATAAGCCGGATGCTATTGGAATATCATACGTTTTGCGAGCGCTTTCGATTGCTGGTTGGTCGCCTCGTTTAAAAACTTGCGTTGTTTGTGGAAAATCTGATGGCTTGTGCTATTTTTCGCCAGCTGCAGGCGGAATGATGTGCTCGAGCGACCACACTCCTGAGTCGATTATTTGCTCTAACGAAACGCGATTGCAATTATGCGCGCTTTTGCAAGGAAATTGGCTTTATATTGACGGCGTGTCAATAGATTCTTCTACTGTTCATTGCACCAAATTGTGGGCTGAATATTATCTTGAGCGTCCAATTCGTTCGCTGGGGTTGTTACATTCTTAAGTATGGCTTTTGAAAATGTGGATTATACTTCGCTTAATATTCCGGCGGCTCCTTTTAGTGACCCTTCTCGCATACCAGATTTTCCTAAGGGTAAGGTTCCTCGCCATGTTGGCGTGATTATGGACGGTAATGGTCGTTGGGCTAAAGAGCGCGGAATGATTCGCACAGAAGGCCACAAAGCTGCAGAGCCTGTTGTTTTTGACACTATTGCCGGCGCTATTGAAGCTGGAGTGCGCTACTTAAGCTTATACACTTTTTCTACGGAAAATTGGAAGCGTTCTCCGCAAGAAGTGCGCTTTTTAATGGGATTTTCTAGGGATATTATTCACCGCAGAGTTGCGCAAATGAACGAGTGGGGAGTGCGCGTGCGTTGGGCTGGAAGGCGCCCGAAATTGTGGAAGTCTGTTATTGACGAGTTGGAAAAAGCTCAAGAAATCACTAAAAACAACAAAACTATTGACGTTGTTTTTTGCTTAAATTATGGCGGTCGAGCGGAAATTGCGGATGCGTGTGCGCAAATTGCTAAAGAAGTTCAGAGCGGCAAAATTAAGGGCGATCGTGTTACTGAAAAAATGATTGCTGAGCATTTGTACAATCCAGATATTCCAGATTGTGATTTGGTTATTCGCACTTCCGGCGAGCAGCGCACAAGTAACTTTTTGCCTTGGCAAGCGTCCTATGCGGAGCTTGATTTTGTGCCAGAACTATTTCCAGATTACGGCCGCGAAGCACTATGGAGGTCGATTGACCGTTATGCGCATCGCGACCGACGTTTTGGCGGCGTAAAAAACGCTTAATGCTTAAACGCTTAATGCTTAAACGCGCTTAATCTTCGTTGTTTTTGCGTTCTTTAAGAATTTTATCTACAAGAGCTGCTTTTGCGTCAATCTGGCCGCTGAAACCAGGGCGAATATCTAGCTTTAGAATTACGCCCGTTCGGTAGCCTTTATTAACTAGCGTCATAGTTGCGTCACGAACAACGCGCATAACGTCATCAAATTCGCCCTCAATATTGGTGAACATTGCGTTAGTTTCGTTTTTTAATCCAGAATTGCGAATAACTTGCACAGCGTCCGCGACGTATTCGCTTAATTCGTCGCCAACTCCGCTAGGAGCAATGCACAATGCCGCAACCGTGTTGGTTTTGTGCTCGCTCGCATTGTCGTTCGCATTCTCGTTTGTGTTCTCGTTTGTGTTCTCGTTTGTGTTCTCGCTATTATTTTCACTCATAGCAACAATCCCTTTAAACTCGCGCCACATTAAACAAATTGTAATATTTATATTATTTTGATAATTCTACAAGCGTCACAGGGTTTTTCTATAATGGCAACGTTTTCACCCAAATTTTCTAGTTTTACGAAAAGGTGTATTGTGGCTGTTTCAAAGCTTGATGAAGTCGTGTCCTTGGCTAAGCGTCGAGGTTTTGTGTTCCCAGCTGGCGAAATTTACGGCGGCACTCGCTCCGCATGGGATTATGGTCCGTTGGGCGTTGCGTTGAAGGATAATATCAAGCGCGAATGGTGGCGCTACATGGTAACCACGCGCGGCGATGTTGTTGGCGTGGATACTTCCGTTATTTTGCCTTCTCAAGTGTGGGTTGCTTCCGGCCACGTTTCCGTGTTTAACGATCCTTTAATTGAGTGCTTGAACTGCCATAAGCGTCATCGCGCAGACAAGTTGGAAGAGTCTTATGCCGAAAAGCATGGCGATAAAATGCCAGAAAACGGCTTAAAAGATATTGCTTGCCCAGATTGCGGCACTCGTGGAAACTGGACTGAGCCGCGCGACTTCAACATGATGCTTCGCACTCATTTAGGACCTGTTGAAGATGAAAACAGCTTGCACTATTTGCGCCCGGAAACAGCTCAGGGCATTTTCGTTGACTTTAAGAACGTTATGACTTCTACTCGCCAAAAGCCGCCTTTTGGTATTGCAAATATTGGTAAGTCTTTCCGTAACGAAATTACGCCTGGAAACTTTATTTTCCGCACTCGCGAGTTCGAGCAGATGGAAATGGAGTTCTTCGTTGAGCCTGGAACCGACGAAGCTTGGCATCAGTATTGGATTGACACTCGCGTTCGCTGGTATGTGGATTTGGGTGTGAAGCCAGAAAACTTGCGCATGTATGAGCATCCTAAGGAGAAGCTCAGCCACTATTCCAAGCGTACTGTCGATATTGAGTACAAATTCGGCTTCCAAGGATCTGATTGGGGAGAGCTTGAAGGTATTGCAAACCGTACTGACTACGATTTGTCTGCTCACGCTAAGCATTCCGGTGAGGATTTGAGCTACTTCAACCAAGCTACTGGCGAAAAGTACGTTCCTTACGTTATTGAGCCTGCTGCTGGTCTTACGCGCTCGCTTATGGCATTCTTGGTTGACGCTTACGACGTTGATGAAGCTCCAAACACTAAGGGTGGAGTTGATAAGCGTACTGTTCTTCGACTTGATCCTCGTTTGGCTCCTGTTAAGGCTGCAGTTTTGCCATTGAGCAAGAAGCCAGAATTGCAGTCTGTTGCTCAAGATTTGGCTGCAGATTTGCGTCAGCATGATTGGGTTATCGATTACGACGAAGCTGGCGCTATTGGTCGCCGTTATCGTCGCGAAGACGAAATCGGCACTCCTTTGTGCGTCACAGTTGATTTCGATACTTTAGACGACCATGCTGTTACAATTCGCGAGCGCGACACAATGCAGCAGGAGCGCGTTTCTTTGGACAAGGTTGCAGATTACGTTGCTAGCCGCATTAACGAAAAGCGCGTTAAGTATCCGCAAGGTCCTGTTGAAATCGTTGGTACTCGTGCAGCTGACGGTGCTACGGATATTGCCAAAGAAGCAGGCGAAGACGAATCTCAGCCTGTTAAAATCGCAACCGCTGGCGGATTGTACTAAATCGCGCTTAAGCATAGCTTAAGTATCACTTAAGCATCACGTAAGCATAACTTAAGTATTAATAAGCAAAAATATTATTAAAATGAACGGAGTTAAAGCAATATGAATTTTTCTATAAAACCAGTGGATTTAGGGAAAGTTCATATTGCTACTCCTGTTGTTTTATCTCCAATGGCTGGAATCACCAACTGGCCATTTCGCGTAATCTGCCGAGAATTCGGTCCGGACGGCCTTTACGTAGCCGAAATGATTACAGCTAGAGCATTAGTTGCAAGAAATCCAAAAGCTCTTAGACTTTGCCGTTTTGCTCCTAGCGAAAAAGTGCGCTCACTGCAACTTTATGGTGTAAATCCTTCTATTGTAGAACAAGCTGCTCGAATTGTTGTTGACGAAAACATGGCTGACCATGTTGACTTAAACTTCGGTTGCCCGGTTCCTAAAGTTACAAGACGCGGCGGCGGATCTGCTCTTCCTTGGAAAACAGATTTGTTGCAAGAAATTTTGCATCGCGTTGTTTCTGTATGTGAACCTGCAGGAATACCAGTTACAGCTAAATTCCGCGTTGGAATTGACGAAGACCACGAGACTTTTATGCAAGCTGGCCATATTGCTCAAGAAGAAGGATGCGCTGCTGTAACTTTGCACGCTCGCACAACTGCAGAATATTACGGCGGTCATTCAGATTGGCAGCGTATTGGGGAGCTTGTAGAAGCTCTTAATATTCCTGTTTTTGGAAACGGTGATATTTGGGGTGCTGAAGATGCGCTCGCAATGTTTAAAGAAACTGGTTGCGCAGGAGTTGCTATTGGTCGCGGATGCCAGGGTAGGCCTTGGATTTTTGCGGATATTCGTAACGCTTGCGAGGGAAGTAGTGAGCGCGTTAACCCAACTTTGGCGGAAGTTGGTTCAGTAATTTTGCGTCATCTTGAACTTTTGGTTGAGTTTTATGATGGTGACGAGCGTATGGCTGTTCACGACTTGCGTAAGCATATTGCTTGGTATTTGAAGGGATTCCCAGTTGGTGGCGGCACTCGTAAAGCTTTTATGGAATGCGAGTCTATTGAGGATGTTAAGCGTAATCTCAACATGCTTGATGGTTCTCTTCGCTTGCCAGAACAAGTATTAGACACGCCGCGCGGTCGCGTGCGTTTTGCTAAAAAAGTTCATTTGCCATACGGCTGGTTGGATTCTCGTACTACAAGTCACGAAGAGCGAGAAGCTTTATTTGGCGACGACCCTATGGATGCTAGTTACTAGAGTTTTCTAGGCTTCTTATGCTTTTTTCGCATAAATTATTTCGCAAGTATATAAAGAAAAATACACCTAGTTAATATTTGCGTATAGCCCGGTGTATTATCAAAGAAGTGACATTTTTTCAGTTTATTGTGAAAACGTCGTCAGTATCGAGCGTTTTGCGCTAAAATATTGTGTAAACGTGCGTGAGTGACAGGAGACAACGGTGAGCGAGATTGCCCAGACTGACAATTTCAACGACAAAACCATCATCAAGGTAGTCGGCGTCGGTGGTGCCGGCGGTAACGCTGTCAATCGGATGATCAGCGAGGGTCTACAGAATGTCGAATTTGTAGCCATTAATACTGACGCTAAAGATTTGCTGCGTTCTGACGCTGATGTAAAGATTTCATTATCTGATGCTTCAAGTCGAGGTCTTGGTGCTGGTGCTGACCCTGAGAAAGGTGCAAAAGCTGCTCAGGATCATCAATCTGATATTGAAGAGGCACTTAAGGGTGCCGATATGGTATTCGTAACATGCGGTGAAGGTGGTGGCACAGGCACTGGTGCAAGCCCTATTGTTGCTCGTGCTGCACACCAACAAGGCGCGTTAACTATTGCTGTAGTTACACGTCCATTTGGATTTGAAGGTCCTCAGCGTGCTGCATCTGCGAAACTTGGTATTGAAAATCTTCGTAAAGAAGTCGATGCATTAATCGTAATTCCAAACGATCGTTTGTTGGAAATTTCAGATCGCACCATCGGCATTATTGACGCATTTAAGACAGCAGATACTGCTTTGCTTGCAGGCGTGCAAGGCATTACGGATTTGATTACTACAAATTCGTATATTCATGTTGATTTTTCCGATGTTACAGCAATTTTGCGTGGCGCTGGTACCGCACTCTTTGGTATCGGTTCAGCTAAGGGCGAAGATCGCGCAACTCAGGCTGCTGAAATCGCTATCAGCTCGCCTCTTCTTGAGGAAAGCATTGAAGGTGCTCACGGTGCTTTGATTAACATCGCAGGCCCAAGTGATTTGAAGCTTCAGGAAGCTTCCGCTGCAACTGAGCTTGTTCGTAAGGCTATTCATCCAGAAGCTCAAATTATTTGGGGTCTTTCCTTGGATGATTCTTATGGTGACGAAGTGCGCGTAACTGTGATTGCTGCAGGTTTTGATGCTCATCCTAAGGCTGATGAGTCTTCTGCTCAAGCTGGTCAGTTTGTTGACATGCAAGCAGATGTGAAGCCTGTTGCTCCAGCGCAGTCCACTGCAGTTGTAAATAACGAAGTTCATGCTGCTGCACAAGCAGAACAGCCTGCCGCTATGCCTTCAATGTTTGACAATGTGGCAGGTCAGAATTACGTTGCTGCACAAACTCCTGTGCAACATCAAGCTGCCGCTGAACCGGATGAATTAGATATTCCTGATTTTCTGCGTTAAGCATAACGAGAGGAGGGTTGCTTCATGGCTGGCTTTATGAAGAACGTGATGTCATACGTTGGTATGGCAGATGTGCCTGAAGATGATAACTATGTCGAAGCTGATGTTCCTGAAACTTCCTTTGACAATGATCGTTCGGTAACTCCTGTTGTGCCACAACGTAATGATGATTTGCATTCTGGAACTACGCGAGCAAGTATTAATCGCATGAGCCGTATTACTACTATTCATCCAAAGTCTTACGATGATGCGCAAATGGTTGGCCGTGCTTTACGAGACGGCATTCCGGTAGTTTTAAATCTTACCGGCGTAACAGAATCCGTTGCGTATCGCATTGTTGATTTTTCTGCTGGTGTAGTATTCGGCGTACGCGGTTCAATAGAGCGTGTAACTCCTCGCGTATTCTTGTTAAGCCCTGCGCAAGTAAACATCAAGGTAGAGAACAATACTGACGGCAATAATACTCGTGACTTGTTCTCTTAAAAATCTTGTTACTAAATAAAATTAATTAAGCAGCGTTTGTTTAATAACTTTCGCTGCTTTTTATTTATTTCGTAAGATAAGTGAAGTCGTGAATCGTGCGACCAGCATCCAAACCTTTACGCTCAAAATTCGTAAGAACGCGACCATCAAATCGCTCAGATTCGCTAAAATCTGCGTGTGGAAGATCCGCAGCTGTGTCAGCCGTGCCTTTTCCAACGTGCTCAATTGGAAGACTTACTTTTAATTCGCCAATGTTTGCGAAATCTTCGCGAGAATCCATAATCTCGTGCACGTGCAAAGCGTAATCCTCAATATCTGTAGCAATGCGCCAAACGCCCTCTTTACGCAACGCCTGGTGGATTGTAGAGGCAAGCTCTGGCTGCACAATACGACGCTTATGGTGGCGCATTTTAGGCCATGGGTCCGGGAAGAAAGTCCAAACTTCTTCTAAAACTCCGCGTTCACAAGCTGCGAAAAAATCAGGAGCGTTAATTTGTGCAATACGAAGATTAGTTAAACCTTGTTTTCCAGCTAAAAGCATTGTGTGAGCTACGCCTGGATCATAAACTTCAAGTGCCAAAAAGTTAGTTTCAGGAAGACGTTCGGCTGCTGCAACAATATTTTCGCCCTGTCCGGAGCCGATTTCAACAATAAGCGGATTATTATTGCCCCACTTATCGCTAATCCAATCAGACGTAATGCGCAAATTTTCGCGCAATCTAAAAGAGCCAGTAGCTTCAGTAACGTCTAGTAGGTACTGACTTGCATAACGCTCCTGAGCGTGCTGTAAACGCGCATCTAAGCGTCCAGAACGACGCACGAACGACAATACGGTGCGTTGCTTGGCTTGCATAGTGTTTTCGTTTTCATTTTCACTGCTCATTAGATTACTTTCGTTATTCGGCTATACGCCTTTAGTTAAATTTGCATGATTTTAGTCATGCTCGTATGCATTGTTTTATGCTACCAAAAAGTATACATAATTGTTCTTTTCTGCTGATTAGTGAACACTAGCATTCATGCTACTGCTCACACCACACCAGGCACTCATACCTACGCACCCACCCGCAGCTTAATTACGTTACTTTAGTTGCAGGAATATTCGTGTGGTAGAGATTTGAGATTTTTCGCACTGAACGAAGGCGGACGTCAGAGCCGAAGGCTGCTGACAAGCCGAGCGAAGAAGAAAAATCGAAAAATCTCTGCGATAAAACACGGTTATTAAAGATTAAACACGCAGAGTTTGGGGGATTTCTCTACGAGCGCTAAAAGAGGACTGAGGAAGCTACGTTCTTTAAAGAACAAAGCAGACAGTAAAGTCTTTAACAGCTAGAGCGACGAAGGACGGGAACGCGCGAGGAGAGAAATCCACCAAAACTCGCGTCACACCAAACGATAACTTGCGAAATAGTGCTCTGCAGGCACTGCAACACGCCGTGAGTTGCGCGACTCCTTTATGAGTGTTAATATCATATGGTTTGGTTCGAAGCCCCCTTCGTCTAACGGTTAGGACACCAGACTTTCAATCTGACAACAAGAGTTCGACTCTCTTAGGGGGTACAAATTACAACGCCGCGGGTTTTTCTCGCGGCGTTTTTGCATATAAAGTGCGTATAAAGTAAGCAAATTTTATTCGTAATTTCCATTCGAAACGCTGTTGTTATTATATTTTTTCTATCAAGCGCTATAAATTACTTTAATGTGTTAAATGTTACAAAGCGTATGTTGCGCTTTATTTAGGTGATACACTTGCTTTTTGGCACTTCTGCCCGGGCTGCGTAGGTCAGGAAGTGCCAATTTAAGTATTTACAATGCGCAGCGCTTAAGATAAGGATCTCTTATGAGCGATATCTTTAACACAAATATTGATAATAATATTGATGATAGTGAAGCAAAATCATCTGCTTCTGTAACTTCTGCAACTCCTGTAACGGATAGCGCGAATTCTAAATCAAATCCAGAGCCTTCAATTGTTGCTAATTTGCGCTGGCGTGTGGCAGATATTGCTTTGGGAGCTGCTTTATCTGCTGTTTTTGGCGTTATTTTGTGCGGATACGGCTTGGTGTTTATTCCAATAATTCGTACTCTTAATGCGGCGGTTCTTCCTGGTTTTGCAAGCATTACGCATGGTGTGTGGTATTTGTCTGGCACTCTTGCGGTTCTTTTAATTCGTAAGCCTGGTTCTGCAGTATATGTGAATGTTGTTGCAGCTCTTGTGCAGGTTCTGCTTGGTTCTCCTTTTAACATTAGGGATACGATTATTTCTGCTCTTATACAGGGTGTGTTTGCAGAAGTTCCGTTCTTGATTTTTAAGTATCGCAAGTTTAATTTGACTTTAAGCTCTATTTCTGGTCTTCTTGTGGCGTTTGAGTATGGTGTGTACTTGTGCTTAACCAAGTATCAGGCTAAGGCTCCTACTTACATTACTATTCACATGATTACAGAGCTTATAAGCGGATTGTTGCTTTCTGGCGTGCTTGTGTGGTTTGTGTACTTGGCTTTGCGCGCAACTGGTGCTCTTGATAACTTCGCATCCGGTCGAACTGAGCGCGTGTGATGCTTTTTATTTGAGTTCGACGCACTAATTTGGCTACGTTTATGGGTATGTGCTAATCTAGTCGTTGCTAACTTTGTTAGCGTGGGGCTTTAGCTCAGTCGGTTAGAGCAGCGGACTCATAATCCGTCGGTCCAGGGTTCAAGCCCCTGAGGCCCCACGAACTAAATAACGCCACTTCATAGGTTATGGAGTGGCGTTATTGATTTTATGAGTTATTTTTTTTATTTTATTTTTATTTATTTATTTACTTACTTTTCGGCTTTTGCTAAATAATCCGGTATTTGCTTAGGATACTTTGGCCACGCGCCTTCTTGCGTGCATACGAAAGCCGCAGTATTAACAGCTGCACGATGTGCTTCTTTAAGACTTTCGCCTTTAAGAATATGCGTTGCAAACACTCCAGAAAATGCGTCTCCTGCTCCAACAGTATCAATAATATTCACGTGAGGCGTTGGAATAGTGGAGCTTTCGCCGGTGCTTGTAATAATCGTGCTGAAAGTAGATCCGCCTGTAAGAATCACGTAATCTAGTGCGTAGCGCGCTTGGAACCAGCGGCAAGCTTCTTCGTCGGAAGTATCGCGAATATTGAACATGTCTCGAAGCAGGAACAGTTCAGAATCGTTAAGCTTAAAAACTGTAGCTTGCTGAAGAAGTGTGTCAATAAGATCCTTCGAATAATGATCGCTTCGAATGTTTATATCGAAGAACTTCATTGCTCCAGGCTTAGTATGCTTCAATAATTGAAGAATAGTATCGTGAGTTTCTTGCGAGCGCAGGCTAAGAGTTCCAAAGCACACTGCGTCAGCTCGTTCTACTAAATCAATAAGCTCTCGAGTGTAAAGAATATGATCCCAAGCAATATTTCTAAGAATAGTGTATTCAGGAATCCCGTTTTTAAGCGCTATTTCTACAGTGCTTGTTGGCCAAGCGTTGCGCTGAATAATTGAGGTAATTCCTGCTTTGTTGACTTTGTCAATCAGTTCGTCTCCAAGCTGATCTTGTCCAACAGCACTAATCATGCAACTTTGAGCACCGTGGCATTGCGCATGATACGCAAAATTAGCCGGCGCTCCGCCTACGCGCTTTCCGTGCGGAAGTAAATCCCATAAAAGCTCGCCTAGCGAAAGAACAATTGGCTTAGTCATAGAATTCCTTTCCTGCACGGTCGGCCATCCAAGCTTCTACGTCATCGATCTGCTTTGGAATGTCAATAGAAAGCCATTCTGGTCCGTTTTCGGTCATTAACACATCATCTTCAATGCGAATGCCAATACCGCGCATTTCTTCAGGCAACATTAAATCATTAGCTGCAAAATACAATCCTGGTTCAATCGTAAAAATCATTCCCGGAGTAATTTTTGCGCCTTGGTAAGATTCGTAGCGTGCTTGAGCGCAGTCGTGTACGTCCAAGCCAAGGTGGTGAGCTACTCCGCAAGCATGCCAGCGTCGATGCTGCTGACCTTCTGGAGATAGTGACTCTTCAACGCTAACCTTTAAAATTCCCCATTCGTGCAAATGCTCAGCTAAAACTCTCATGCAAGCGTGGTGAATATCGGAGTAGGTTGCGCCCGGCTTAGCTGCTTCAAAACCGGCTTGTTGAGCGTCAAGAACGCATTGGTAAAGCTTCTTTTGCAAGTCAGTGAACTTGCCGTTGGTTGGGAAAGTGCGCGTAATATCAGCCGTGTAGAGGCTGTTTACTTCAACGCCTGCGTCAATAAGAAGCAGTTCTCCGTTAGAAACTACGCCAGTGTTTCGCATCCAGTGCAAAATTGGTGCATGCTTTCCGGATGCCACAATCGTGTCGTATCCAACTTCGTTGCCCTCTTCGCGAGCCACAGAGTTAAAAGCGCCTTCAACCATGCGTTCGGAATGTTCCTTGCCAAGAGCTTGAGGCAAGCGCGTAAGCATGCGATCAAAACCAAGCTTTGTTGCAGCTACAGCTTTGCGCATTTCTCGAATTTCGTAATCATCCTTAAGCATGCGTGCTTCTGCAGCGAACTCGTGCAATTTATCGTCTGCAGAATTATTAGCGTCTTCGTCTGTGAATCCGCTTGCTTCGCGCATTGTTTCAACTTTTGCAGTAAGCTCCGGATCAGTTTCGCGAATAATGCGAACGCGAATGCCTTCACCGTTTGCGTCGTCGCTTACATTTTTTGCAAGAGCGTCGTCAAGTTCAGCAATATCTCGCGTATTAATGCCGGTCATGGCTTTAAGCTCTTTCAAGCCTGCGCGAGGACCAACCCAGTATTCGCCGTAGTGTGGATCCCTGTAGAATGCTGAAGTGCTGTTATCTGCGCGTGGAGCTACAAAAAGTTCTGGAGTATGATTTTTACCGGCTTTTGCTTCTTCGCTGTCTTTTTCAACCGGTTCCATAACAAGCACGGCTCCAGCTTCGTAATCTTGACCTAAGCCAGTGTAGTAAGCAAAAGTAGTGTCTGGGCGGAAAGCGTAATCGCAATCGTTATTGCGCACTTTTGGCTGACCTGCAGGAATAACTAAGCGTTCTCCCGGGAAACGCTTTGAAAGAGCCTCTAAACGAGCTGGAATGTATTTGCTGGATTCAAGAGGCATAACGTCTGGCTCCTGATTATCCCAGCTGCTTGTCATAAAATCTTTGAAAGAATCGCTATTTGGTCGAAGAGAACGATTATTAACGCGATCTTCTGCTTTTTGCGTTCCGTCAGCTTTTAGCTCTTCACCATGCTCGGTTGGCGTACATTCTGCCATTATGAGACTCCTTAACACTTCTTTTTGTGTGCAAATAGAAATAAACTAGGCAATAAAACTAGACAATAACTAACATAGTCTTATTTGTAGTTTTATGCGAGTTTTTTGGCGCAAAAAAGTAATATTTCATATGTAATTTACAAAACAATTGTGCGTGAGCATTAGTATTAGCTTTCTGTTGTTGGCATAAACTAATCTATATAGATGGAAAATGAGTAAGCGAGCACAAAAGTAGGGGAGTGCATTTATGTCTATGGAACATCCAAATCGCAATAATGAGCGAATTGTTGATATTGAGCGCAATATTATGAGCCGCGCTCCTGAGCATAATAAAACCAATCTGGATTTAGACAGAATGCGCTTAATTCTTGATATTCTTGGGCATCCAGAAAAGTCTATGCACGTTATTCATATTACTGGTACGAACGGTAAGGGATCCACGGCTCGCATGGCTGAGTCGTTGTGTCGAGCATACGGTTTGCGCACTGGTCTTTACACTTCTCCGCATTTAGAGCGCATAAATGAGCGCATTATGATTGACGGTCAAGAAATTAGCGATGACGATTTTATTGACGTTTGGGATCAAATGAAAGATATTATCGACATGGTTGATGCTCGCATGGAGACTGACGGTAAGCCAAAAATGAGCTTTTTTGAAGTGCTTACAGCCATGGCAATTTGGGCTTTTGCGGACGCTCCTGTTGATGTTGCCGTTATGGAAGTTGGCATGGGTGGCGAATGGGATGCTACGAATGTTATGAATGCGGATGCTGCAATTATTGGCCCGGTGGATATGGATCACATGCAATGGCTTGGAAACACTGTTGAGGAGATTGCGCGCACGAAAGCTGGCATTATTAAGCCAAATTGCACTGTAATTTTGGGTCCTCAACCGCATGAAGATAAGGTTTTGCCAATTATTAAGGAAGTTGCTGAGCGTAATAATGCTAAATTATTGCGCGATTCTTCTTACGGTGACGGCGAGCTTGAAGTTGTTTCTCGTACTCCTGCAGTTGGCGGCCAAGTTGTTACTTTGCGCACGCCTCTTGGAACTTATGAGGATGTGCCAATCGATAAGTTTGGTAAGCATCAAGCGCATAATGCTTTGGCGGCGCTTGCTGCGGCAGAGGTTGTGCTTCCGGTAAATGGTGCTTTGGATGGCGATTTAGTTGCTGAAGCTTTGAGCCAGGTTAAAGTTCCTGGTCGTATTGAGCAGGTTCGTACTTCGCCGACTATTATTATTGACGGTGGTCATAATGTGAATGCTGCTGAGTCTCTTCGTGGAACTATTGAAGAAAACTATCATTTTGAGCAGCTTATTGGCGTTGTTGCAATGATGGCAGATAAGCAGGTTGAAGAATATTTGGGTGTTCTTGAGCCTATTTTGACGAAGATTATTGTGACTCGTAATTCTTGGCGAGACCGTGTAATGGACCCGGAAGAGCTTGAAAAGGTTGCTGTAGGCGTATTTGGTAGGGATCGTGTGATTCGCGTTGACGAGCTTCCGGATGCTATTCAAACAGCTGTGAATCTGGTTGATGAAGATGATGAGCTTGGCGTTGGCTATGGTCACGGCGTGCTTATTTGCGGCAGCTTTGTTACAGCAGGGGATGCTCGCACAATGCTTGTTGAGCATGTTAATCCGGACTTAAAAAAGCCAAAAGATCAGCGCGTTGCAATCCACCCAAATATTGACGAGTCCTGAATTTAATTTATTTGCTTACTGTTTAGCTCGCTAATTAATTCGCATTAATTCTCATTAATTCGCTACTTAATTAGCGAGTTAAGCTACTATTTGCTACTTAATTGCGCAAAGCTTTAGCTTTTTCTACAGTGTCTTTTACAAGCACTGCTTGAGCGTCAACTAGTGGTATTTGAGGTAGCGGGAAAGCTTCATTTAGCACGCTAAGCTCTGTGCATCCTAAAATAAGCGCATCGCAATGGCACGTTCCTGCAGGATCGAGCATATCGCTTAAAACAGACTCGTAACGGTGAAAATCAAGGTCTCCTGTACCTTTTACATCATCGTAAATAAGCGAAGTAATACGCTTTTGTAATGCGTCGTCTGGAGCTACAAACGTGTATCCCGCTTCTTCAATAGCACGCTGGTATACTCCTGCTTTGCGAGATCCTGCAGTTCCTAAAAATCCAATGCGCTTGCAACGATCAATAGGGTAGCGGCGAGCAACTTCAGCTACAGCGCCTCGAGGCATATGCATAATTGGCACGTTGGTAAGTGCTTGGAACTTGTCGTAAAAATAATGCGCTGTATTGCATGTTAATACAATAAAAGAGGCTCCCATTTGCGTTGCTTTGTGAATATCGTCCGCAAGAACAGGAAATGGGTTTTCTTCGGAATTTCCAACAATATACGCCGTTCTATCTGGTACGGAAGAGTCGTTAAACACCACATAATCCAAAAATTCTTGATCATTATGTGCATGTGTTTCTTTATTCAGTAAACGAATATAGCTTTCTGTTGCAAGAGTACCCATTCCGCCAAGTACAGCAAAAAACGGCCGTTTCATCGTGTAATTTTCCTTTCGGAACCCCATATTGTGCTGGACTATTTCACGCTTTATTGCGGAAAAATTCAGCATAGCGCTTTGTGTAAATTGAAAACATATGACGAATCATAAGCCAGCGTAGTAGGTTCATATCCTTCTTATATTCTAGCGTAGTACCCCAATCGCCGCGACGAATCATATTAATACCGCGCTTCTTTTCTTCGCCTTCTGCTACGTATTTTAAGAAAATAGATCGTGGAATTTCCATCCACAACTTTTCCCCGCGTCCAAACACAGTATTTCCGTCAAAAGGCTTATGGTAAATCAAATCTTCTGCAAAATATTTTGCAATATTGAAGCCGTTTAAAGTCACAAAGTAGCTTGAACGGCCTTGACGTAAGTTTATTTCAAAAAGTTTATACTCTCCGTCTCGCTCATCATATTTCATGTCGAAATTAGCTACGCCAACGTAGTTAATATCTTCCAAAAATGCTTTAATATTGCGGAAAACTTCCATATTGTAGTCAGGAATAATAGCAGCATAGTTTCCCACAGCTTCCGGCGTTGGATCTTCTAGCAAAGGGTGACCTAAGAACATCATTCTAACGTGGTGTTCGCTGTCAACGTAAGCATTTAGAACGCGCATACGACTATCGTCGCCTGGAATAAAGTCTTGCAAAATCATTTCGCCATCGTAACCGGCTTTATAGGAGCGCTGAATAAGAGTATCAAGCTCCTCAGGCGTATCAATAATAAACGCCTTCTTACGCCCTTCAAAATCAACTTTAAGCCATTTGGCACTATCTGCAGGCTTCATTGCAATAGGGAAGTTGAATGGAAGATCCTTGTACGCGTAAGAAGCCACTTCTTCAGCGTTTACTACTTTAGTTTTTGGATGTGGAAGATTGTACTTTTCGCAAGTTTTGTAGAAAGAGCTTTTAAGACTAAGCTGTCGGTTCAATTCGTTTGGCAAAGTGTGGAATGCAAAATATTCGTGCAATTCGTCTCCGCACTGGCTTAACAAATTTGCGTAAACATCTCCGCAAGGAATAAGTAGAAGCTTAGTATTTGGATTCTCTTCCTTCCACGATTTTCCAAACGAAAGCATTGTGTTTAGAAATGTTGTAAGCTCGCCAAAATTTGGTACGATTCTCACATCAATAATCTTGCTAAATTTTGTAGGAGAAAGTTGGAAATAAGCAAAAGCTATAGAAGTAATACCGTACGCTTCATGGAATGCTCTAGCCATTCCGTAAGCGTTAATATCACTACCGAGCAGCACTGGTTGAAATTCTTGATTACTCATTACTATCTTCTTTAGATTTTATTTGTACGTTTATTTGTACATCTTTTTATAGCACTTACTTGTATTGTTCTTGCAATACTTAATGTTAAAGCGTAAAAAGACGTTTTATTATTTCTGAATCACCCTCGTAAGGCACATGCTTGTTTTCGTGCTTAATCCAACGCTCATCGCCTTTACCAATTAAAAGAATAATGTTGAATTTTCCGTCTTTATTGAAACTTTTTCTAGCGTCGTCAACACTGTACTCAACTGCATCTGGACGGTCTATAATAATATGCGACTTAACATTTTCGTTAGTTATGTATCCTCGCATATCTTTGCAAATATCCATTTCGTCTTCTGTATTTGTGTCTTCAATCGTAAAAATAAACTGGTAAATACGATTTTGAGCAGCTTCAACAATTTCCTTACGGCGGTCGTAAGCTTTATTTCCGGCTGATCCTGTTACTAGCGTAATTCTAGGATTTTCCTTACCATATTTTTCATAAACAAAATCTAGTAAAGATTTAACTGAAATAAAATTATGCGCATAATCAACGATTGCAATCGTATTCGATTCTGAATCTTTAGAAACTTCCATACGTCCAGAAATTTTAATGTTTTCTAAAGCGTGTAATGCTTCTAAATCGTTTTCTTTGATTCCCAGATTTGACGCGATTGCGATTGCTGCGAGCGCATTTTCATAATTAAAATCTCCAGCAATTGCAAGCGAAAATTCGTCAAGTGTTAAGTAGTGTACGTCTTCTTCATCGCTGTCTTCCTGCGTATTTTTAATAGCAATGCAATGCGACTCACTATTTTCTACAGGCATTGCAATGTAGTCAGGCGTAAGTAGTTCCGTGTAGTCTTCGTCATTAACATATTTGCAAGAGTCTACGAGATTATTTTCTAAATTGTCACTATTTTTAATTTCGCAAGTGCTGTTTTCTATTTCATCTCTTTGTATTCTTGCAAAAGTTGTTACAGGAACATCGTTACGTTCAGCGTCTTGCATTAAAAGATCTGCGTGATCAGCATCCGCATTTAATACTAAGCTCTTCGTATTTGCAATAATTTGACGTTTGCAATACAAGTAATCTTCAAAAGTTGGGTGCTCAATAGGGCTAATATGATCCGGACTAATATTTAAGAATGCTGCAACGTCAAACTTAAGACCGTATACGCGACTTACTTTGTACGCTTGTGAAGAAACTTCCATAACAAGGTATTTCATGCCGTTATCTACAGCTTCGCGCATCATTTTAAAAGCGTCGAAATTTTCAGGAGTTGTTAAATCTGACTCAACGTAGTTTACACCGTCTAAGCAGTTATCTACGGAGGAGAACAATGCTGCTTTTGAGCCGGAATATGCGTTTAGAATAGCGTGAGTAAAGTATGCGGTAGTTGTTTTACCTTTGGTTCCAGTAATTCCAACCACTGTGAGTTTTTCTTCAGGATTTCCAAAGAATGCTGCAGAAAGTATGCTCATTGCTTTGCGCACGTCATTAACGATTATGCCAACAGCATTTGTGTACTCAGCGTAACTTTGCTCAGCAACGTATGCGCTAAGACCTTTGCTGTCTGCGTCTGAAAGATATTCAGGCTTAAAATTGCCCTTAATAAAAAGCAAAGTTCCAGGCTTAATATCGCGAGTATCGTAAGTTGCGTGAGCAAAGCATTCGTTTGCATCAATATTGGCGAAATAATACGGATTTAAAGACCATATTTCATTTTTAGAATGAGTAGAGTCATTATTTTTTTCGTTATTTGCATCAGAATCTTCATTTTTGCAATATTGAATCATTTCGCGCAACAAACCGTACTGTTGCAAAAGTTTACTTGCGCTTTCTAGCGACAACGTATTGTTAATAGTCATATCCTGCTTCTTCTAGAAAATATTGTACTTAATTATTTGAAATCGTAACTTTAAAACAAAACTTTTATATAACAAGTTTATAGCCACGTTCCGTGAATTGGATCGCGACCATGAGATTCAAGCCACTTGTTAAAACTATCTCGCCAACGAATATATGCTTCTCGCTGCCAGCTCATCAAGTTGCTTAACGTCATGTTTTCAACTTGCTCGTATGCGTTGCACATAGGAGCAACTAGATCAAGAGCTGCTACAGTATCTGCAGTTGCGTCGTGGAAATCGCCGATTGGTTCAACTCCATAGAATTGAGAAGTAAGAGTTAAAGTGCGCTTTCCAGGTCTTATAGAAACAGCACGATCGATAACCAGCGGATCTACCGTAAGAACATCGTTTTCTGTAAGAGTGCTTATGTTGCAAGTTGGGCGCTGGCTTAAAGATTTTAGCTGCCAACGGTTCAAATCATGACGAAGCATAGCAACGTCAAATGGAGCGTTATAAGCCAACAGTGGAATATTTTTTGCTTGAGCTAAGCTAACTGCTTGCGCAAGTGCCTCAAGCTCTTCTACAGGTTCTCCGCCGTGTTCTTGAAGGTATTCGTCTGTGAAACCATTTACTTCGCTTGCTTTAGGATTCATGGGCTTATGAGGGTTAATAAGCCATGTAGAAACAGCGTCACCTTCGTGTCCTAAAGAAGGATTTCTTAAAACCAAAGTTGCGGACGCTATTGCATCTTTACCAATATTCGCTCCGGTTGTTTCAGTATCGAAACCAAGCAGCCATGATTCTGAAAGTGGAGTGCTTTCCTCCTGGAATGGTGCTAAATCTAAAGCATCTAACAATTCTTGAATATTCGTTGGCATAGTCACAATATTATCGCAATGGCTCGTTATGGCGCGCGGGGGAAATGCGAAGGGAGTAGTAAAGATATTTTTTGAAGCTATGTGCAAAGTAAAAAGTATTATTACAGTATGAGTGAGCAAAGGCAAGTTGCGAATGTTAAAAATGCGAATGTTAAAGTTGCGAATGCGAAAAGTGTTAAAACACCGAATAATAATATTCAGCATGCAAAAGCTAATTCTGCTTACTTTACTAACCCTCGTTTAATAAAACCTAAGCAGTGTGCGCTTGTTAAGAAAAAACATGATCAGTTTGAGCAGCTTGTTACGCCTTGTGTTGATTCTTTATACACTCAAGCTATGCGATTAACCAACAATGCTCAGGATGCTCAAGATTTAGTTCAAGATACTTTTGAGCGTGCGCTAAAATCTTTTTCAACTTTCCAGCCTGGCACAAATTTTGCAGCTTGGATTAATAGGATTGAGCGCAATTTGTATTTTAATCAATATGCTAAAGAAAAGCGGCGTCCGAAGCGAGCGAATGACGCAACTGGTGAATATGACGATTGGGATATTTACGAAGCTTCTAATCATTCGTCAAGCGGGCTGCTTTCTGCAGAACAAGAGTATTTCGAAGGGTTTGCACCTAAAGAAATTATGGCTGCTTTGCGCACTTTGCCTCCTGAGCGTAGAAAAGTTTTTATTGAAGCTGCTATTAACGGAAAATCTTATAAGCAGATTGCTCAAGAAGAGGGAGTGAAGATTGGAACTGTTATGAGCAGGCTAAATCGCGCGAGAACGCAATTAAAAAGAGAACTTGCTGATTACGCAGATTCTGATTGATAAAACGAAAAACGAAAAAGCCCGCATAAGAGCGGGCTTTATAGTATTTATAAGCAAAAATTACAGCTTAAGCATTTGGCCTTTTGCCGTGATTTGCTGCTTTTTTACGACGCGCTTTGCGCTTGCGGCCACGCATACCCATAATTGGTACTCCTTAACGATTAATTAACAACCTTAGGGATTATCGCACGTTGCCAAGACGTTAATTATTTTGCGCTTAGTGCATGTGCTTAAATCTAGTTGTAGCAAACTTACGCTGCAATATCTGCAACTGTTGCACTTAACAATGTTACGATGTCTTGAGGATTAAGAACCACGTCCAAGCCGCGCTTTCCTCCAGAAACAAGAATCTCATCAAATTGCATTACGCTACTGTCAAGCACGGTTTCGTGTTTCGTTTTTTGGCCGAATGGAGAAATTCCGCCAACCACGTATCCGCTTTCGCGTTGTGCAACTTCTGGGCTTGTCATGCTAGCTTTCTTTGCGCCAACAGCTGCAGCAATTGCTTTCATATTAAGTCTTCCATTTACAGGAACAATACCAACTACTCGTTTTTCGCCAGTATCAACCATAAGTGTTTTGCATACTTGTGCTGCACTCACGCCGAGTTTTTCAGCAGCTTCAACTCCGTAACCATCATCCATATGGTCTGCATCATGCTCGTATTGCGCAATTCTAAAATTAATGCCTGCTTCTTCTAATTGAGCAATAGCAGGAGTTGCTTTTCCAGTTTCTGCATGTTTCTTACTCATTGCGTTTCCCCTTACTGTGCGTACTTAATAGCAATTTGTATTACATGATATGCTATACCAACTGTTGACTTAATACAGAAAAATCTAAAAAATAAACCCCTTGTGGAGCCTAGAAAGCAGCACAAGGGGTTTAATAATCTTACGAAATCAGATTATTTCCGATTTTTACTTGAGCGAAATCACTCAGAGATTTCAGCGAAGTAAAGAAGGGTGCGAATCATGTTAGCGGTGAAGCCGCACTCGTTATCGTAGAAGGTAACGGTACGAGCCAAAGTTACGCCGTCAACAGTGTTCACATCGGTCTGAGTTGGATCGAAAACGCCACCGTGGGTGTCGCCGATGATGTCCGAAGACACGATGCTGTCGGCATTGTAGCCGAAGTACTCGCAGTTCTCGAAAGCCTTCTTGAAGGCTTCGTTGATCTCTTCAGTAGTAGCTGGCTTCTCAAGAACAGTGGTCAACTCGGTAACGGAGCCATCTGGAACCTGAATACGCTGTGCGTGACCCTGAAGCTTGCCGTTAACCTCTGGCACAACCTTACCGATTGCCTTAGCAGCGCCGGTGGAGTGCTCAATAGTGTTGCAAGCTGCAGAACGGTTGTTGCGTGGCTTGGAACCGCGTGGGCCATCAAGAATCATCTGAGTGCCAGTGTAAGCGTGGATAGTGGTCATGAAGCCGGACTTGATGCCCCAGTTATCCTGAAGCAACTTAACCATTGCGGCCATAGAGTTGGTGGTGCAGGAGCCTGCAGACACGATGTTGTCGGAAGGCTTCAAAATCTGGTGATTTACACCGAACACTACGGTTGGGGTGGTCTCGTCCTTAGCTGGAGCGGAGATAAGAACCTTCTTAGCGCCAGCATTCAAGTGAGCCTGGGACTTTTCTGCAGAAGTGTAGAAACCAGTGCATTCGAGTACGAATTCAACGCCATCGTTCTTAACCCATGGAATGTTGTTTGCGTCTTTTTCTGCGTACACCTTGTAAGTCTTGCCATCTACTACGATTGCGTCATCGGTAGAAGTCACCTCAACTGGGGTTCCATCATCGTGACGGAACGTTCCATGAGTGCTGTCGTACTTAAGCAAGTAGGCGAGCATAGAAGGAGTGGTCAGATCGTTGATGGCTGCGACTTCGATGTCACCGGCCTGACCACCGCGAGCCTGAAGCTCAAAAATACGACGGAATGCGAGACGACCAATGCGACCGAAACCATTAATACCAATCTTGACTGTCATGTGGTTCTCCCTTGAGTGAGACCTCGTGCGTAACGTTTAAGTCACGCGATTTCCGCGATGAAAAACTCACGCATTGTGGTCATCGTTATTGAATGAACGGTATTCATTTTAGTGTGCGGTATGTACGAAGAATTGAAATGTAACTAAGATATCTACTCGTTATATGTCATAGATTCTGCAGCTGCAGTAGTGGAATCAGTAGGAGCTGATTCACTTTCTAAAGGAACTGCAAGTGCTTCCGAAATAGAAGCGTCAATCTTACCTAAATCTCCAACCGGCCTCTTAAACCAGCTTACTTGCGGTAAAGGAGCGTTAATTGGGAATGTAACAATAAGAGTTCCCTCATGAACATCAATATGTGCAGGCGTGTTATCAAGCAATTCGTTGCTTAAACCTTGTACTGCATCTCCATGCATAACTGCATGTTGAAGCTGATACTTCAAACCGCTCTCATTTACGTCATTTGAAACAGGCGTATGCGAAAAAACTGATACTATTCGCGAGGATGTGCCAGTTGATGCAGGAAAATCAAGAGAACCATCGTGAATAGCGGTAACGATTTGTCCATCTCCATATAAGAAGCCAATTCCGCCGCGACGCGCTAACCGCACCATAAGTTGAATATTAGAAATAGTGTGATCAACTCGGCCGCCTAATCCGCCGAAAATATGAAACTCGCGAGCGCCTTTAGCCCAACCAACTTTTAATGCAGAAAGTAAATCAGGATCATCTTTTTCTGCAGGTAAACGAGTAATAACCGCGTCAGTTGGAAGCTTAAGTCTAACTGAATCAAAGTCGCCAATAAGTGCGTCAACATGCAATCCTAATTCGCACGCATAGTCCCAGCCTCCGTCAGCTGCAATAGTTAAAGCGCGATCTGGCACATGTTCACGTGTGTGGTCGTAATAATCTCCTGCTGCTAGTACTACGCAGCGTTGCAAAGGTTCCATATCTTCATAATAACGCCTTATTGGTACCGTTTTAATAGTTACAAACAAGAGTTTATAAAGCGCATGTTGACTAGTGTTTTGTTATGTTTTGATTGTTTCTTAGACAACATAAAGTGTTTGATGTAATATTGCAATGCGAATTAGATTTTCCGAAATATTGCGTATTTTCTACAATAGTATCGGGAGAATAATTTATTGGGGAATAGCGCAATACTGTGTTGTGCACCTTGCTAGGAGAAATAAATGTGCGGAATTGCTGGGTTTATTAACGACACCCCAATTAACGTCAAAACCAAAATCGTGAAAGATATGACGGATGTGATTGTTCATCGTGGTCCGGATGAATACGGTACGATGATTGACGAACATGCGGCTCTTGGTTTTCGTCGTCTAAGCATTATTGATCTTCACGGCGGCTCTCAACCAATGTACAACGAAGATGGCTCCTTAGCAGTTACTTTTAATGGCGAAATTTACAATTACAGGACGCTTCGAGAAGAACTTATTAAAGCTGGGCACATTTTTAAAACTGATTGCGACACAGAAGTGTTGGTACACGGCTATGAGCAATGGGGTAAAGATTTACTTAAGCGTTTGCGCGGAATGTTTGCTTTCGTTATTTGGAATAAAAAAACTCAAGAACTATTCGGCGCTCGCGACCATTTTGGAATTAAGCCTTTCTATTATTCGCAAATGAACGGTACGTTTATGTACGGTTCAGAGATTAAATCACTTCTTCGTCACCCAGATTTTAAGAAGGAACTTAACGAAAACGCGCTTAAACCATTTATGACTTTCCAATATCCTGCAATTAACGAAACTTTCTTTAAGGGTGTGTTTAAGCTTCGTGAAGGTCACTGCTTTACTTATAAAAACGGTGAGATGAAGATTGAGCAGTATTATGATCCCGATTTTAGAGAAACAAAGCAGCGATTGAATGAATTAGTTGATTCAATCGATAAAACAGTTTGTGATTCTGTTAAAGCTCACCAAATTGCGGATGTTGAGGTTGGTTCATTCCTCTCCTCGGGTGTGGATTCTAGTTATGTTGCATCCGTTGCTCGCCCAGAGCACACGTATTCAATTGGTTTTGCTGGTGGTCATTACGACGAGTCCAAGCAGGCTGGCGAGTTGGCGAAGATTATTGGATTAAATAATAAATCTGAAATTATTGACGCTTCTGACGCTTTCCGCTATTTCCCGCAAATTCAATGGTATTTGGATGAGCCTGATTCTAACTTCTCGTGTGTGCCATTGTTCTTCCTTGCTAAATTAGCTGCTCAAGATTTGCGCGTTGTGTTAAGTGGCGAAGGCGCAGATGAATTATTTGCGGGATACATTGATTATGGTGTTCACACGCGTTCCAAGCTTATTAAAGTTGTGACGCGTATGCTTGCAAAGTTGCCGAAAAAGTTGCGTTATGCAATTGGTAGATCGGCAAAAGGAAAGCATTTCCATGGAGCATGGCATTTGTACGCTAATTTGGCTCCAGCGGAAGAGCATTTTATTGGACAAGCCAAAGTGTTTGAGGAAGATGAAGCTATTAAGCTTTTGAAGCCTGAATATCGTAAAGGCCCGCATGTTATGGATATTGTTGGTGCTATTTACAACAGAATTTTAGGTAAGGGTCTTTCGGAAGTTAAGAAAAAGCAGTATCTCGATATGCATCAGTGGATGCCAGGAGATATTTTGCTTAAGGCAGATAAAATGACGATGGCTCATTCTTTGGAGCTTCGTGTGCCTTTGCTTGATCGTGTTCTTATGGATGTAGCTGAGCAAGTTCCTACTAAATATTTAATTAATGACGAAAATACTAAGTTTGCTTTCCGTAAGGCTGCTGCTCGTCACTTGCCGAAAGCTTGGTATGATCGCGAAAAACTTGGTTTCCCAGTGCCAGTTAAAGATTGGTTGCGCGAGGAGCGTTTTTATAAGATTGTGCGTAAATCTTTCGAAAGCGATGTTGCAGCGAAGTTCTTTGATCGTGATGCTTTGCTTCGTATGATTGACGACAATTACGCAAAGCGCACTGATGATCGTCGTAAGATTTGGACTGTTTATACTTTCCTAACATGGTATGACGTGTACTTTACTCACGATGGTTTTAAGCCTGAACCTGTGCAAGTTTTTTAAGTAAGTTACTTAAATTATTGGTTGATTATTTGCAGGTTTTATTTTCGATTTATGCAGTCGATTGATTTTTGGTGTGTTGGCTGCCTTTTTGTCAAGCCTTGTAGTATACTGAACATTTGGCTTGAGTAATCAAGAAAGTGGGATGTCCCCACCTGGAAGCCTACTGTGGTTTCGGGTTCATGACTTCGGTCACGCAGGTAGATTTATTTTGCACTACTTGCCACGCTTATATACAAGCGTTTTATTGATATGAAGTGGTGAATTCCTTAATCTCTTGGACTTCTTGGTGTATTGCATCTTACCAGTATTTAGAAGGATTGGAGTCATCATTAGCGACGAACCACGCATTAACGAGGAGATTCGAGTCTCTCAGGTGCGCCTTATTGGTCCAAAAGGCGAGCAAGTGGGAGTTATCGCAACCTCGGTAGCGTTAAACCTTGCAAGGGAAGCTAATCTCGATCTTGTCGAGGTTGCGCCTACTGCTAAACCTCCAGTAGCCAAGCTTATTGACTACGGTAAGTACAAGTACAACGAAAAGATGAAGGCTCGCGAAGCACGCCGTAATCAGACCACCGCTGAGGTTAAGGAAATTCGTTTCCGCCTCAAGATTGATGATCATGATTTTGACGTGAAGAAGGGTCATGTACTTCGTTTCTTGAACGGTGGAGACAAGGTCAAGGTCACTATTATGTTGCGTGGCCGCGAACAGTCTCGTCCAATTGGCGGCGTTGAACTGTTGCGCCGACTTGCAGATGAGGTCTCTGAAAGCGGCACCGTTGAGTTTGCTCCAAAGCAAGAGGGTCGCAATATTATTATGACTCTCGCTCCAAAGGGCAAGAAGATTCATACACAGTCTGAGCAGCGTCGTCGAGGCGATCAATCGCGTGCTGAGCGTCAAGCTCGCCAGGCTGCACGTCTTGCAGCAAAGCAGGAAGTGCAGGCACAGGCTGCAGCTGCAGTAAACGCTATGCAATCCGATCAACATCACAAGGAGGGCAGCAATGCCGAAGATGAAAACTAATTCCGCAGCGTCCAAGCGCGTTCGTCTTACCGGTACCGGTAAGGTAATGCACGATGGTAGCGCCATGCGCCACAACTTGGAGCACAAGTCGGCTCGTAAGCGTCGTGCTCTTTCCGAAGATAAAGTATTGGCTACTGCGCAGAGCAAGAAGCTTAAGGGCTTGCTCGTTAAGTAAGTAAAAGCAAGTAAACAAGTAATTGCTTGTAAACGAATACGCAATCGTAAATTTTTAAGAAAGCTGAGGAATACTTATGGCACGAGTAAAGCGCGCAGTAAACGCTCACAAGAAGCGTCGCGTTGTTCTTGAGAGGGCTTCTGGCTACCGCGGTCAGCGCTCCCGTCTTTATCGCAAGGCAAAGGAACAGCTGCTCCACTCATTTACTTACAACTTCCGCGACCGCAAGGCTCGCAAGGGTGATTTCCGCAAGTTGTGGATTCAGCGTATTAACGCTGCAGTTCGCGCTGAAGGCATCACCTACAATCGCTTCATTCAGGGCTTGCACTTGGCAGGCATCGAATTGGATCGTCGCGCTCTTGCTGAGCTCGCAGTTTCCGATATTGAAGCATTCAAGGCTGTTGTAGAAGCTGCTAAGGCTGCATTGCCAGCTGATGTAAACGCTCCAGTTGAAGCTTGATTTAGCTTTAAATAGAGTTAGATTTTTAAGCCCGCCCGTTTTAAGGCGGGCTTTTTTATATAAAGTCGCGTAATTAAAATTTATTTATTCGTTATAATTAGCTTTATGCGCTCAAATCTTGATTCTGCAAATTATGCAAACAATATAGAAAGCAATATTTCAAGCAATATTCCTGAAGAATTTGCATCTTATATTCAACGTTTTATTACGCATATTGATATTGAGCGCGGTCTTTCTAAAAAAACAGTATCTGCATACGCTTCAGATTTACAAGATTACGTTTTATGGTTGCATAATAATCAAAATATCAATAGTTTTAGCTCTATTACTCAATTAAGCGTTGAGTCTTACGTAAGATTTTTACACGAATCAGGTTTAGGATCTCGCACTGTTGCGCGCCGTTTAGCTAGTATTCATGAACTGCACCGCTTTCTACTTTCTAACGGAAGCATACAATCTGACGTTTCAGCGCAAGTAAAAGCGCCAAAACAAGCAGACTACTTGCCGGACGTTTTAAGTATTGAAGAAGTGAATCGTGTTATTGAAGCTGCAGGAAATTTTGGTAGCACGGACGCTATTTCGCTTAGAGACGCAGCTTTACTCGAATTTTTGTACGCTACAGGAGCGCGAATTTCAGAAGCAGTAGGCGTAAAATTTGAAGATCTTGATTTAGAAGAGTCCGTTGTAAAACTTACTGGAAAAGGCGCAAAACAGCGTCTAGTTCCAATTGGAGGATGTGCTGTTAGAGCTATTCGAAAGTATATTGAAAAAGCTCGTCCAATACTATCTTCCAAAGGAAAGCGCGAATTACACACTATTTTCTTAAATAAGCGCGGAAATGCTTTGTCTCGCCAATCCGCGTGGCTGGTTGTTACTGAAGCAGGAGAGCGCGCAAAACTTGAGAATCCTTTACATCCGCACACATTACGCCATTCGCTTGCTACGCATTTAATAGCAGGAGGAGCAGATGTGCGCACAGTTCAAGAACTTCTTGGTCACGCTTCCGTAACAACTACGCAAATCTACACTCATATAAGTCCGGATGCTTTAGTTGAAGCTTACGTAATGAGTCATCCTAGAGCTAGATAATTTTATGCTCAGAGTTTCGTGAGTATACCTGTTGATAAAGTGGGGAACATGCCTACTGATTTACTTGGACGCGAATACGAGACTTTTCATGCGCCGGAGCCGCTTAATTCTCATGGACCTGCGCGAATTATTGCTATGTGCAATCAAAAAGGTGGAGTTGGAAAAACAACCAGCTCTATTAATATTGCTGGAGCTTTAAGCCAGTATGGTCGTCGCGTTTTGATTGTTGATTTCGATCCTCAAGGTGCTGCAACTGTTGGGCTTGGTATTAACGCTAATGCGCTTGACAACACGGTTTATACAGCATTGTTCGATTCTTCAGTAGATATGCACGACGTAATTCGCCATACCGAAACCGAAAATATTGATATTATGCCGGCGAATATTGATTTATCTGCGGCAGAAGTTCAGCTTGTTACAGAAGTAGGTCGTGAGCAAATTCTTGCAGGCGTATTGCGTAAAGTTCGAGACGAGTACGACGTTATTATTGTAGACTGCCAGCCTTCTTTAGGATTGCTTACTGTAAACGCACTAACGGCAGCAGATGGCGTAATTATTCCGCTTGCTGCAGAATTCTTTGCACTTCGAGGTGTAGCTCTTCTTATGCAATCTATTGAAAAAGTGCAGTCTCGAATTAATCCAAATCTTAAAGTATTTGGCGTTCTAGTTACTATGTATACTCGCACTTTGCACAGCGAAGAAGTATTGCAGCGCATTTACGAAGCTTTCCAAGACAAAGTTTTGCATTCCGTAATCTCCAGATCTATTAAACTGCCAGATTCTACTGTTGCTGCAGTGCCAATTACTATTTTTGCTCCTGAACACAAAACCGCAAAAGAGTATCGCGAGGTTGCGCGCGAGCTTATTGCTAAAGGCGTTGTTGCTTAAGTTCTTGTGGTTCTGCGTTAGCGTGGATTAAGAGCTGTCTGCGCTCGCGAGTAAAATCGGCGAGGTTTGGCAGTTTGCCGATTTTGGTTTTGCCAATAACGTATTGCAGCTATTTAATTGGCTTCAGCTTTAAAGTAGTTGCTTGTAAATAATTACTTAAACGCGAAGAATGGAAGAGGTTTTGTGATGACTGTTCGCGGTGATATTCGAAATGTGGCAATTGTGGCGCACGTCGACCACGGTAAGACCACTCTGGTAAACGCCATGCTTCAGCAGTCGCACGTATTTTCTGAGCGCGAAGAAGTCCCAGATCGTGTGATGGATTCCAATGATTTGGAACGCGAAAAGGGCATTACTATTCTTGCTAAGAACACTGCTGTGCAGTACACCGGTCCGTTAGCTGAAAAATATGGCCACCCAGAAGGCATTACTATTAACGTGATTGATACTCCTGGCCACGCTGACTTCGGCGGCGAAGTTGAACGCGGTATTTCTATGGTTGACGGCGTTGTCCTTCTTGTTGACGCTTCCGAAGGTCCTCTTCCACAGACTCGCTTTGTGCTTCGTAAAGCTTTGGAAGCTAAGCTTCCTGTGATTTTGTGCGTAAATAAGGTTGATCGTCCAGATGCTCGCATTGAAGAAGTTGTTGGAGAATCTACAGATTTGCTTCTTGGCTTGGCTCAGGATGTTGTTGAGGAAGGTATCGATCTTGATCTCGATGCTTTGCTTGATTTGCCAGTAATTTATTGCGCTGCTAAAGCCGGTTACGCTTCTGTAAATCAGCCAGAAAATGGTGGCTTGCCAGATAACGATAATTTGGAGCCTCTGTTTGATTCTATTATTTCAAACATTCCTGCTCCTGAATACGAAGAAGGCGCTCCTCTTCAAGCTCATGTTGCAAACATTGATTCCTCCGACTTCCTTGGACGCTTGGGCTTGGTTCGTATTTACAACGGCACTTTGGAAAAGGGCAAGACTTACGGTCTTTCCCGCGTTGATGGTTCTATTGAAAACTTCCGTGTTTCTGAGCTTCTTCGCACTCAAGGTTTGGAGCGTACTCCTGTAGCTTCTGCAGGCCCTGGTGACATTGTGGCTGTTGCTGGCGTTAACGACATTATGATTGGCGAAACGATTGTTGACCAGAACGATCCAAAGCCGCTTCCATTAATTCATGTTGACGATCCTGCAATTTCTATGACTTTCGGCGTAAACGATTCTCCTCTTGCTGGTACTGAAGGAAAAGATCATAAGCTTACTGCTCGTATGATTAAGGATCGTTTGGATCGCGAGCTTATTGGTAACGTTTCCATTAAGGTTCTTCCAACTGAGCGTCCAGATGCTTGGGAAGTTCAAGGTCGTGGCGAGCTTGCGTTGGCTGTGTTGGCTGAGCAGATGCGTCGCGAAGGCTACGAGCTTACGGTTGGCCGCCCTCAGGTTGTTACTAAGACTATTGATGGTCAAATTAACGAACCTATGGAAAACACAACGATTGACGTTCCAGAAGAGTACATGGGTACAGTTACACAGCTTATGGCTGATCGTAAAGGCCGCATGGATTCTATGAGCAACCACGGTTCCGGTTGGGTTCGTTTGCAATTTACTGTTCCTTCTCGTGGCCTTATTGGTTTCCGCACTGCTTTGCTTTCTGCTACTCGCGGAACTGGTATTGCAAGCTCTATTTCCGCCGGTTACGCTCCATGGGCTGGTCAGATTGTTACTCGCCAGAACGGTTCTATGGTTTGCGATCGTAAGGGTGTTGCAACTCCTTACGCTATGCAGCGTTTGCAAGCTCGCGGTATCTTCTTCGTCGATCCGCAAAGCCCAGTTTACGAAGGCCAAATCGTTGGCATTAACAATAAGCCAGACGAGTTGGATGTGAACATTACGCTTGCTAAGCATATGACGAACATGCGTTCTTCAACTGCTGATGTTCTCGAGACCTTGACTCCACCAATTAAGATGAGCTTGGAAGAGTCTCTTGATTTCGCAAACGAAGACGAGTGCGTTGAAGTAACTCCTGAAGCTATTCGCGTGCGCAAGATTATTTTGAGCCGTGACGAATGGTATAAGTGGCGTGCTAAGCAGCGTCGTCAGAACAATGCTGCGTGACGCATCCTCTAAAATACCATTTTAAAATTGAGGCGTTAACTATTATGTCATCAAAACCGTGGTCGCATCGCTTACCTTGGTGGGGTAAGTGTGCGACCACGTGCGTTTCTGCACTTCTGTGCTCGCTAATCGGAACGTTTGTTCATCGTTGTGGTGCGATGAGCAATTTGCCATATGGTTTTGTTGTTGCAATGATATTACTCCTGCTTTCTGCTTGGTGCTCTAGAGCGCGTAGTGGATGGTGGGGATTATTTATTCATGCAATAGTTTTCTCCGCGTTTGCTTGGATTCTCGCATTAGGTTTTATTGGCAGTGCAATTCTTGTGCCAGTTGGTTTTACTATTCCTGTGCCTTGGTGCGTTCAATATGTGGGATATTTATGGCTTTATGGCGTTCTTATTGCTCACGCAATTTTGCTTTGCATGCCTCAGCGTTGGTTTGTTGTTGAATAGCAAAGTAAGTAAAAATTTGCAATAATTTAAGCGCGACTTAGCGGCACGTTTTGCATACAAAGCAGTATTAAGCAGTATTAAGCAGTATTTTTTACGGTAGTTTTGCTTACAATATTCTTAAATGCAACAGTTTTTTAAGGAATAGTTATGAATAGTAGTAACAATAATTGCTCGCGTAAATTATGCTATTTAGGGCCTGAAGGTTCTTTTACGCATCAAGCAGCTTTAAAAGTTCAACAGCAGTTACAATCGTTTGATAATTTGCAACTTATTCCAACTGCTTGTGAGAATGTTCGCAGTATTGCTAGTGAAATTGAAGAGAATCATCATTGGGGCGTTATTGCGTGGGAAAACAATATTGAAGGCGTTGTAATACCTAATTTAGATTTATTAATTGATGCAAAAAATATGGTTGGTATTGCTCGCATAGGCGTCGATATTAGTTTTGATGCTGTTATTTGCAAGTCAGATTCAATCGATAACTGTTCTACTATTGTTGCTCACCCGCACGCGTTGGCACAATGCCGTAAGTTTACTCAAGAGCGCGGGTTACAAGAAAAAACTGCGTCTTCAAACGCTGCTGCTTGTAGAGATTTAGTTCCTGGCGAAGTTGCTTTATGCCCTAGAATTTGTGCTGATTTATACAATAGGCAGATTGTGAGTGAAGGCGTTGAAGATTTTTCTGGCGCGCGCACTGAGTTTTTAGTATTAGCTCCTAGAGATGAGGCTTTAGATTTTGTTAATGTGCAGCGAGAAAACTTTTCATCATTTTCATCAATTATTGCTTTTATTCCGCGTTGCACAGGCGCTGGCGTATTAGCAAATTTGCTTGATGTTGTGCGCGATCATGGTCTTAATATGACTTCTTTTATGTCTAGACCGATTAAAGGGCAGGGCGGTTTATACAGTTTTATTGCAACTGTTGATGCTGCTCCTTGGGATTCTACGTGTAAAGCTATGATTCAAGAGGTTGTTGAACATGGCGATTGGGTTCGATCTTTAGCAGTTTACCCTTCTAGTAAGCACAATAATCCAGTGATGAATGATTGGATGCTTCCTAATGGGGGAGTATGCGTTGAACCTTCGGTTGATGCTTTGCGTAATTTGAACGTAACACGTGCAGAAAGAGAATTATTATGGTAGAAGATGCTGAGTTTTCTCAAAAATTTTCTGTCGGTATTGTAGGACTTGGTCTTATTGGCGGATCTCTTGCAAAAAGACTTGCAAAATTGCCTGAATGTAACGTTTATGCTTGGAATCGTCATAAAGATATGTACGATGAAGCTAAAAGTTTAGGAATTACCTGCGTAGAAAATGTACAAGATTTAGCTAAACTTCGTCCAAACGTTCTAATTTTGTGCAATGCTTTGTTTGCTATGCCAAGTATTTTGCAAGAAATTGCGCCTTATATTGACAAATCTTGCACAACTATTAGCGATGTTGGTAGTGTAAAAACTTTAGTTCGCCAGCAGGTTGCTGCAGCAGGTTTGCAAGATTGCTATGTTGGTGCGCATCCTATGGCTGGAAGCGAATTTACTGGTTGGGAAGCTTCTAGCGCTGAACTTTTAGAAAATGCTTTGTGGGCTTTAACTGTTGATAGCAACACTGATTTTTGGCGAGTTCTAAATATTTTACAAATGATTGTTTCTTTATGTAAGAATCGCGCAATAGTTTTGGATGACGAAACGCACGATAATTCTGCAGCTCTTATTTCTCACATGCCTCACGTTGTTGCAACTGCTCTCGCAAACGTTTTGTGCGAACAATCTAATCGTGCTATTGCTTTGCAATTATCTGCAGGCTCTTGGCGAGATATGACTCGCGTTGCTCTTACGGATCCTCAACGCACGCGCGCAATGGTAAGCGAAAATCGGCATAATACTGCGAAATTATTGCGTTCCGTAATTTCTGAGCTAACTTTTGCTGCAAATATGTTGGATCAAGATGTGCAATCTGCTGACGATAATGAGCAAGAGTTTTTTGATAAAGCTCAATCGTGGCGAGAATATAAATACCAGCAGCGCAACTCGTCTAAAACTAATACGAATCAAAGCGATGCTGATAATAGCAGATTGTGGAAGTATGATTCCAGAAGCAATTGGCAGAAAGAATTACTAGAATCTGCGCGCTTAGGCGAATCCATTATTGCACTTTCCGAATCCAATACCAACGAATCTTCTCAACTCTTATTGCGTTCAGATGCTTCCTTGAGAAATGTGTAAAACTCACGCCAAACCAAACAACTTACACACTAAGAGGCTTTTGGAATTTGCGTTCTGGGATTGGCTTTAATCGGTAAATAGTGTTGGCGTCAATGAACATTTCTTCGGCAGCTCTAGTGCCGTTTGCTGCAGGATCTCGAAGCAAATGAAGCATTACCCCGTCCCACTCGAGTACGTGCCCAATCGCATCATGATACTCGATTTTTTGCGCTCCATCGTTATTTTCTTCTATAATTTTGTATGTTCTTACTACTATGCGAGCGCCTGCAGGTATTCGCTGCGGTAGTGTAGTTGGTTTTGTACGTGTGTTCATAAACAAGCTCCTTGTTGTATTATGCATGTGACAGGCACGTATAGCAAACGTTTTGCTTTAAACTTTTATGGAAGGTGAGTTAAGTATGAGCAATAAATCATCACTTGTTGCTGATTCTTTGGCTTGTTCTTCTAAGTATGCGAGTTTAGTAGATGATTATATTAAGTATGTGCGTGCGAATAAGGGCTTAGGGGAGCGCACGCAGCGAGCTTACGAAAGCGATATTTTGCAATGCCTAGCATGGTGTAATCGGCACGGCTTTAATAATATTTCGGATCTTACTACTGATGATTTGCGTTCGTGGATGGCAAATGTTTCTAAGAATCATGCGCGCTCAAGCTTAGCTAGAAAAGTCGTTGCGGTGCGCGGATTTTTTGCATGGTGCCAGCATGTTGGATACATAAAAAGTGATCCTGCAGAAATTTTAATGACTCCAAAAATTGAAAATATGCTACCTACTGTGCTTGATGAATCGCAAGCAGAGGAGTTAATGAATAACGTTGATTCTGAAGCTAATAATTCATCATCATCCTCAAAAAAGATCCGAGCAATTGAACTTCGCAATGCTGCAATTCTAGAGCTTTTATACGCAACTGGCATGCGAGTAGGTGAGCTTACAGGATTAAATGTGCATGATGTGAATTTTGAATCTCGCACTATAAAAGTTACAGGTAAGGGAAATAAGCAGCGCGTTGTTCCTTTTGGTATTCCTGCTTTTAAAGCATTATCTGCGTGGTTTTCTAGTGATGGGCGAAAAGTTTTATTGCAAAACTCTGCGGAAACCGCAATATTTCTTGGCGCTCGCGGAAAGCGCATTGATCAGAGGTTGGTAAGACAGGTTGTGCATGATGCTGCTAAAAGTGCGCATGTGCCTGATATTTCTCCGCATGCTTTGCGCCATAGTGCGGCTACGCATATGCTTAACGGTGGTGCAGATTTGCGAGAAGTGCAAGAGTTATTGGGTCATTCATCGCTTAATACTACGCAACGCTATACGCATGTATCTATAGAAGCGTTGAAACAGCGCTATTTACAAGCTTTTCCGCGTGCTTAATTATCTGCATAATAAGTGCATAATTTCTCGCTAATTAACAATGCCTTTACATAATTTATTACATAATTTACATATATGTAATAAATGTAAATTAGTAAAAAACAGTAAAATTTATTGATAAAATAGTAAATTTTTTAGTTTTTATGCGAAAAAATGGTGTTTTGATAAGTAATTTTTAGATATAAACAATAAATTTTACAATTTATGTATACTCTTGCATTGTTTGAAAAAATACGTATTATTGAATTTTAATCAACGAAGAGGCCTTGTCATTGGCTAAAAAAATCCATCTGGCAATAAAACTAGATGGATTTATTTTATTCATGACTTGGCTTTTTGTATTGATATAGCATCTGCCTACCAGACGTTAGGAGAATAATTATGAAGAATAAGGCTTTAGCTTTTGCTGCTGCGGCCTGCTCGTTGGCCATGTTGCTTGGTGGCTGCGGCTCATCTGCTTCGAAGACTGCGCAAACAAACAGTGGAAAGGTTATTATTACCGTAAATAACACTGAGCCACAGAATGAATTGGTGCCTGGTAACATTAACGAAAACGCTGGTGCACGTCCTGCTATGTTGGTCAACTCAACGTTGATCACTTTTGATGAAAAGGGCAACCCAGTAAATGAGGATGCTGAAAGCGTTACCCCAAACGCAGACGCAACTCAGTACACTGTTAAGCTTAAGGCAGGCAAGAAGTTCAGCGATGGTACTCCTGTTACCGCTGAAAGCTTCACCAAGGCTTGGAGCTTCGTTGCCAACGCTAAGAATGCACAAAAGTGCGCTTCCTTCTTCCAGACCATTAAGGGTTATGACGAATTGCAGAAGGAAGGTTTGAAGGGCGACGAACAGCTTTCCGGTTTGAAGGTTGTAGATAAGGACACCTTCACTGTTGATTTGAAGCAGCCAGATTCTGTGTTCCCAATTAAGGTTGGTTACTTGGCATTCGCTCCACTTCCAGAATCCTTCTACAAGGATCCAAAGGCTTATGGTGAAAAGCCTGTTTCCTCCGGTCCATACTTGTTCAAGTCTTGGGATCACAACAGGCAGATTGAAGTTGTAAAGAACCCAGCTTACGATGGTCCTCGCAAGGCTCAGAATGATGGCGTTACCTTCAAGATTTACACCGATGGTAATGCTGCTTACCGTGACGTACAGTCCGGCAACCTTGATATGACCGATAACATTCCAGATACTGAAACCAGCAACTTCCAGAGCGATAGCACAATCACTGCTTACAACAAGCCTGGTTCTGTAATTCTTCAGTTCAGCATTGCTTCCAGCTTGCCACACTTCGATGTTAAGACCGAAGAAGGCCGCTTGCGTCGTCAGGCAGTTTCTATGTCTATCGACCGTAAGGCAATTGCTGAAAAGGTGTTGAACAAGACTGCTGCTCCTGCTAACGACTTCACTTCTCCAAAGACCCCAGGCTACGATCCTAATTTGAAGGGTAGCGAGCATTTGAAGTTCAATGCAAAGAAGGCTAAGGAATTGTGGGCTAAGGCAGAAGCAATTTCCAAGTATGATGGTCCTCTTACCTTCACCTACAATGCTGATAACGCTGTTGCTAAGTCCGTGTTCGATGCAGTTGTGAACTATGTGAAGAACAATTTGGGTGTTAAGGCAGAAACCACGCCAATCCCAACCTTCCAGGAGTTCCGCGATGCATGCACCAAGCGTAAGATTAAGGGTGCATGGCGTGCAGGCTGGATGCCAGATTACCCAAGCCCAGAAAACTACTTGACTCAGCAGTTTGCTTCTGTTGCAGCTGATGGCAATGGTTCTAATGATGGTGATTACAAGAATCCAAAGTTTGATGAATTGCTTACTAAGGCTACTGCATCTTCCGATGCAAGCGAAGCAACTAAGCTTTATCATGAAGCTGGCGAAACCCTTCTTGAGGATCTCCCATCCGTACCACTGCTTTACATGAATGCTAAGGCTGTTATGAATCACGATTTGAAGGGATTCGTAATGGATTGGCAGAACATGCCACTCTACTACCAGCTTCATAAGTAAGATTTAAATCTTCATATGGAGTTTGTATAAATTAATTTCATGATATTCAGAAAAATAATTAATTCTGATATCGCCTCTCAATAATTTAATATCGCTTATAGCGAAATTGCTGCTCCAGTTGAAAGAATGAAGGAAATAATCCAAAAAATTTCTTCAACTGGAGTGGCACTTTGTTGTCTTTGCGAGTAATTGTTAACAATTCAAGGAGAAGCCGATGGGTAAGTACATTCTGCGTCGAATTTTGCAGATGATTCCTGTTGTTCTCGGCACAACATTATTGGTTTATGCTTTAGTATTTGCTTTGCCGGGTGATCCGGTAAATGCAATGTTTGGTGATAAACCAGTTAATCCTGCTGTCGCGGCACAAATTCGAGCTAATTATAATCTAGATAAACCATTTATTATTCAATATTTACTGTTCTTAAAGAATGCGCTTACTCTTGACTTTGGCCAAACCTTTGCAGGTCAGCCTGTTATTGACGAAATTAGTCGTGCATTCCCTGTAACTATTCAGCTTGCTGTTATGGCATTCGCTTTTGAAGCTCTGTTTGGCGTAACTTTCGGTATTATTTCCGGTCTTAAAAAAGGTAAATGGTACGATAGCGTAATTCTTATTGTTTCTTTGCTTCTTATTTCTGTACCAACATTCGTAACTGGCTATGCTATGCAATATTTGCTTGGTATTAAGTGGCATATTCTCCCTCCTAATGTAAGCAATGATCCTGGATTCTTAGATATGCTTACTCCAGCAATGGTTCTTGGATCTGTATCTATGGCATATGTAATTCGACTTACAAGGTCTGAAGTTTCGTCAAATATTGCTCTTGATTACGTTCGTACAGCTCGCGCTAAAGGCTTAAAAGAAGGTGCTGTTATTATTCGACACATTCTTCGAAACTCTTTAATTCCAGTAGTAACGTTCCTAGGTCAGGATTTGGGCGCTCTTATGGGCGGCGCTATGATTACAGAAACAATATTTAATGTTCATGGTATTGGCTTCCTCACTTATCAAGGTATTTTGAAGGGTGAAAGCAATCTGGTAGTTTCTGTAGTTACCTTGCTTATGCTGATTTTCGTAGTCAGCAATTTACTTGTTGATATCTTGTACGCGGCTCTTGATCCGCGCATTCGTTACGCGTAAGGAGAAGCATAATTATGCAAGAAAAAGTTGAGGAAAATTTGACTGCTACAGATATTGCGCTTCCAGGTCAGGAACGTTACGTTGCATCTTTGGAAGACACTCCTTTACAGGAAGTTGATTCTGTTGATGAGTCTGCTCCTGCTACGAGCATGTGGGCTGATGCATGGCGTACTTTGAGACGAAATCCTTTGTTTATTATTTCCGCAATATTAATTATTGCAATTTTCTTTATTGCATTATTCCCTGGATTGCTTGTTAAGCGAGATCCAATGTATTGCGTACTTAATAACTCTTTGTTGCCAAGTTCTTCCGGCCATCCTCTTGGATTTGATAAGCAGGGATGCGATATTTACGCTCGCGTAATATATGGCACTCGCACTTCTGTAACAATCGGCATAATTGCTACAGTTTTGGTTGTTTTAGTTGGTTCTTTAATTGGTGCTATTGCAGGCTTCTTCGGAGGTTGGGTTGATGCTGTTCTTAGCCGCATTACCGATATCTTCTTAGCTTTGCCTATGCTTCTTGGCGCTATCGTTGTTCTCCAAATGTTCAGAACCACAAAATCAATGTGGAAGATAATTCTAGTTATGGTTCTATTCGGTTGGGTTAGTGTTGCTCGAATAGCTAGAAGTGCTGTTATGGAATCAAAGAATCTAGAATTTAACACAGCTTCTACAGCTTTAGGATCTAGACCTATACGAAATCTCTTCAGGCATATTATTCCAAACTCTTTGGCTCCAATCATTGTTGTTGGCACAACTTCTCTTGGCTCCTACATTGTGTTGGAAGCAACACTTAGCTTCCTTGGTATTGGTTTACCAACTACTACCGTGAGCTGGGGTGGAGATATTGCTACTTACAGTAGGTACTTCAATAACAGTCCAGAAGTATTGTTCTATCCGTCATTTGCGCTTGCTATTACAGTTCTTGCCTTCATTATGATGGGTGACGCTGTAAAGGATGCGTTGGATCCAAAGAGCCGTAAGGCGTGAAGTTAGCGTGGAGGAATAAAACTTATGAGCATTTCAACGCATAAAAATGTAGACGCTCTCGCTATGCAGCGTGAGCAAGGTCCATTGCTTGAAGTGAAAAATCTTCAGGTTGATTTCACTACTGATTCCAAGAAAGCTGTTCACGCTGTTCGAGATGCAAGCTTTAGCGTATATCCCGGCCAGTGGGTTGCAATCGTAGGTGAGTCTGGTTCTGGAAAGTCCACTTCTGCAATGGCAGTTTTGGGTTTGCTTCCAGGAACAGGCCATGTTACGGGTGGTTCTATTAAGCTTAAGGGTCAAGAAATTAGCAAACTAAAGCCAAAAGAGTTTGCTTCTTTGCGTGGCACTGCAATGGGCTTGGTGCCTCAAGATCCTATGAGTAACTTGAACCCTGTTTGGCGTATTGGCACACAGGTTAAGGAAGCTCTTCTTGCAAATGGTGTTGACGTAAGCCATGAGAAGCGTTCTGCTTTAGCGGAAGCTCTTGCAGGCGATGCCGTAGAAGTTAAAAGCAATGACGACGAAACATTCCTCGGTTCTAAAGAATTACCAGAATTGATGGAAGTTGCACGTAAGTCTTTGGCAGAAATTGGACTTGATGAATTCAAGATGAATGAAGCCATGGACTACTACAAAAAAGAGTGGGTTCCAGGTTCTGAAACTCGTTGGCGCGTGGCAGATGATTTAATCAAGTACGGTGTGAACGACGACAAAGCTTGGGAAATTGCCAAAAAGTATGTTGTTGGTGCAAATGTTGAAGATCGTATTGCTGGTTTGCTTGACGAGGCTGGTTTGCCAGATGCTGCAACTCGCGCACGTCAGTTCCCGCACGAGTTTTCCGGCGGTATGCGTCAGCGCGCGTTAATTGCTATCGGTTTGGCTTGCCGACCAGATTTGCTTATTGCGGACGAGCCAACTTCCGCACTTGACGTTACTGTGCAAAAGCGTATTCTTGATCACTTGCATACGCTTACCGATTCTCTTGGAACTTCCGTTCTGTTCATTACTCACGATTTAGGTTTGGCTGCAGCTCGTGCACAGCACGTTGTTGTTATGTATAAGGGTCGTGTTGTGGAATCTGGTCCATCTTTGGACGTTTTGCAACATCCACAGCATCCTTACACGAAGCGACTTGTTGCTGCTGCTCCAAGCCTTGCTTCTCAGCGAATCATTTCCGTTAAGGAGCATGGCGGTAACGCGGATAATTTGCTTGAGCATCACGTAGTAGGTGAGCAAACTCTTGAAAAGAGTGAGCATATTATTACAGTCGACCATTTAACTCGCGAGTTTAAGCTTCCTCGTAAGAAGGAGCTTTTCAAGGCTGTTGATGACGTTTCGTTCTCTATTAAGCGCGGCACAACGTTGGCAATTGTGGGCGAATCCGGTTCTGGTAAGTCTACTGTTGCAAACATGGTTTTGCGACTTCTTAAGCCAACAAGCGGAACCGTTACTTACGAAGGCAAGAATATTGCTGACTTAAAGGGCGCAGATTTGCTTGATTTCCGTCGTCACGTTCAGCCAGTATTCCAAAATCCTTACGGTTCGCTCGACCCAATGTATTCGATTTATCGTTCTATTGAAGAGCCTTTGCGTATTCATAAGATTGGCGATAAAAAGAGCCGTCAGAATCGTGTGCGTGAGCTTTTGGACATGGTTCGCATGCCTGCTTCTGTTATGACTCGCTTCCCGAACGAGCTTTCAGGTGGCCAGCGTCAGCGCATTGCAATCGCGCGTGCAATGGCATTGGATCCTGACGTTATCGTTTGCGACGAAGCTGTGTCTGCTTTGGACGTGCTTGTACAAGATCAGGTTTTGCACTTGCTTAACGATTTGCAAGCGGAGCGCGGATTAAGCTACTTGTTCATCACTCACGATTTGGCTGTTGTTCGACAGATTGCGGACGAAGTTGTTGTTATGCAACACGGAAAGCTTGTTGAGCATGCAACAACCGATGAAGTGTTTGATCATCCTCAAAAGGAATACACTCGCGATCTTCTCGACGCAATTCCTGGTGGAAACTTGGAACTTGGCTTGGATTAATTTAATTAATTAGATTAACTAATCTAAATATTTAATTTAATCTAATCTAATCTAATAAAATAAAAATAAAGGTGCAGGGTTTGTAACTTGGTTAATAACGAGTTATAAATTTCTGCACCTTACTTTTTGCTTTGTGCAGCGTGCATATTTGTGTAACGCGCATATTAGAGTTAGATTTATGATTACAATTACGACTTCAAATTTAAATGGTATTCGTGCAGCCGAGCGTAAGGGGATGCTTGACTGGTCCGATGCTCACACTCCTGACGTATGGTGTATGCAAGAAGTGCGTGCTCCGCAGGATGCAATCGACCCAATTATGACGAAAATTGAAATGGGATATCGCGCATCTGAAAATACTGATATTGCAAATCCTAAAGAAAACGAAGATTTTACGTACATAAACGAAATTTGCCGTGTAAAAGGTCGCGCTGGAGTAGCGTTAGTTACATCGCTTCCTGTAGTAGCAAAGCGCTACGGCTTGCCAGGTTTAAGCGAGGATGTGGATTCTGGGCGATGGATTGAAACCGATGTTCGTACGCCTCAAGGTTATGAAATTACTGTTGCTTCTGTGTATGTTCACGCTGGAAATGTGGACGATCCGCAAAAAATGCAACAAAAATTCCGCTTTTTAGACACAATGCTTACTCGCTTAGGTGAGCTTCGGGATGCAGCAGCAAGCGGCGGAAATCAAGCGATCTTGTGCGGAGATTTTAATATTGCGCATACTCCACTTGATATTAAAAATGCTAAAGCAAATGAAAAAAGCGCAGGATTCTTGCCTGAAGAGCGCGCGTATATTGACCGCTGGATTAACGAGTACGAGTTTGTGGATGTTATGCGCATGCTTGCAGGAGATATTCAAGGCCCGTACACTTGGTGGAGCCAGCGCGGAAAGGCTTTCGATAATAACGTTGGTTGGAGATTAGACTACCAGTTTGCAACGCCAGAAATTGCAGAAAGCGCTTGCGGATTTGTGATTGATCGCGCTGAAAGTTATGATGCGCGCTGGTCCGATCACGCTCCATTAACTATAAAGTATTCAGTATGATTATTAACTTTTATAGGATTGAGATAATTGCGTAAATATCGTTTATGCATATGAAAATTTTCAGTGCTTTGCTTGTGGTAATCTGATGAAGTTAAGCAATTTGCAGCATAAGTAATAAGTATTGTTGCGGGTTTGTTGTTTGAAGAAATGAGGAATAATGGGTTGGTTATTTGGCCGACGTAAAGAAGTAAAATCTTCAAAAGTTGTAAATGAAGTTAAAGAAATAAAAACTGGTCCATGGGATTTCAACGACGAAGACGCACCGGATTTCAGTGATTATCTTGATTTTGGATCAATCTACATTCCATATTTCCAAGGTATTGAATTACGCGTAAAGAAACAGCGTGAAACAGGGCAAGTTTTAGGCATGACAGTAACATGTGGCTCCTCAAGCGTAGAAGTTGAAGCTTTTGCAGCTCCAAAAACTACTGGTATTTGGCTAGACGTTTGCAAAGATTTACTTGATGGAAACAGCCAAGCTTGCACATCTAAAGGTGAGTTTGGTACCGAAATTTTGATGCCAGTAAAAGTAGGCGAAAAAACAATAACTACTCGTATTGTTGGTATTGACGGCCCTCGATGGATGCTTCGCGGAATATTCTCTGGTCCGGCAGCAACAGAGCTGTCGGAAAATAATAATGAAACTAAGCAGCTAGATGAATGGTTTAAGGGGATTGTTGTAAATCGTGGTGAAGAGCCGCTTGCTCCTCGCGATTTTATTCCTATGCACGAGCCTTTGACTCGAGAAGAAAAAGAAGCTGCTGCTGCTAAAAAAGCAGAAATTGCAAACAAAGATGGTGAGAATAAATCCTCTACTGAAAATACTAGCGACGCTTTAAAGAAAGACGATAAGCCATTAGGCTACGATCAGCAGGTAGAAGTGAAAACTACTCTTACTCGCGGTCCAATGTTCTCTGAAGTTAGATAGCAGTAAGTTAAGTAGCGTAAGTTAAGTAGCGTAAGTTAAGTAGCGTAAGTTAAGTAGCGTAAGGATACCGTCTTGAAAAATAACGCTTGTGGCAAAAAAAGTTCTGGGCTTGCTTCCCTTGCTTCTATCGGTTCTGATGGAAGCAACTTTTCTGTAATCGATTCAATGGGCGGTATTCGAGGAATAATCGAATCCATGCTCCCAGGCTTGCTGTTTGTTATTTGCTTTGTTGTAACTAGAAATGTACAAACGACGGTTATTGTATCGGCTGTGATTGCTGTTTTACAAGTTATAGCTAGGCTTATTCAAAGGCAGTCACTGATGGGTGCAATTAGTGGACTTTTTTCCATTGCAATTTGCCTTATTTGGGTGTGGACGAGTCATCAAGCGCGCGATTACTACATGATGGGTTTTATTACTAATGCTGTTTATGGCGCGCTTCTTGCGATTTCATTGATTGCGCGCGTGCCAGCGCTTGGGCTTGTGATTGAGTCGATTCGCAAAATGCCTACAGAAAACTTCGGTTTGTGGCTTCACGATTGGCTTGATTATAAGCCGCTTAAGCGTGCATATATGTATGCTACAGCATTGTGGATTGGTGTTTTTGCGCTGCGACTTGTTTTGCAAGTTCCATTGTATTTGACGAACCACGTTGTGTGGCTTGGCACAGTGCGTTTGATTATGGGATTGCCGTTTTGGGCGCTCGCAATTTGGGTTTCTTACTTGATTATTGCAACGCCGTTTATGCGTCTTCATCATAAAAATCACGAAGAAACGCAGAACGACGAAAAGCAGAACGACGAAAAACAGAGCGACGAAAATCCAATCGAAGAAAATCAGCTTAACTAAAATCAGCTTAACTAAAATCAGCTTAACTAAAATCAGCTTAACAAAACGCAAAATTAAGGGGTAACTTATGCAAGTGACGATGCGAATCGAGAGATATGCGGATCAAGGAAGATGCGTAGGTCATCTCGAAGGACGCGTTGTATTCGTGCGATTTGCCCTCCCTGGTGAGCTGGTTGTTGTGCGTATGGATGAGCCGATGCGTGCAAAAGCCCACTTTTTCACTGGCGAAGTTGTGGAAGTTTTGGAGCCTAGCGCGGATCGTGTGGAGCCGCAATGGAAGCTTGCGGGTCCTTTGTCTCAGGGCGGCGGAGTTGGAGGAGCGGATTTAATTCACGTTTCTTTGCCTGGGCAGATTCGTTGGAAGGCTTCCGTGATTGCCAATCAATTCCAGCGTTTAGCGCATATGGATGTTTCGGAAAGCGATGTTAGCGTTGAGCGCATTCCGGGGGATGAGGAACTTAACGGATTTAATTGGCGTACGCGCATGGAGCTGGTTGCGGATGATGAAGGGCGATTGTCTATGCGAAAGCGCGAATCGCATGATCGCATTGCGATTGATACTATGCCGCTTGCGTCGCGTGCTGTTTTGGCCGTTGCGGATTCTTTGGATTTGTGGAATCGCAAATTTGAGCCAAATTCGCAGATTCGTCTTGCTGTTCCAGATCCTAGGGTTGAGGGTTTGGACTTTAATGATAAGTCTGCGCTTCTTAGTGCGATTGGCGAAAATTATGCGCTTATAGTAAATGATGAGCTGGTTGCAGGTTCGGCTTTGTTGCGAGAGCGCGTGCGAGTTGCGGTTGATGGTGATTTGTCGCGTATGCGTACTTTTGACTACGATGTTGACGCTCGAGGTTTTTGGCAGATTCATCGTGCAGCTCCAGAGCATTTGGTGAACTATGTTTTGGGATTAGTTCGTTCTGCGCTTGGTGGGCGCGTTAAGAATACGGTTTTGTGGGATTTGTATTCTGGATCTGGTTTGTTTACGATTCCGCTTGCGACTTTGTCTAATGTTGGCGGAGATTTATCTAGTTCTGCTGGCTCTTTTGGTGCTGCAGAGCCAGCCCGTGTGCTTAGCATTGAGGGTGCACCGATTGCTGTAAAGAATGCAAGGCGAAACATTGGGCGCGCGGGTCTTAGCAGGGATGTTGTTGAAGCACTTGAAGGCGATGTTGCGCAAACGCTTGAATCGCAGGTGTTTAAGGCGAGCAAGTCATCTAAGATTGTGCGCCGATTTGCACATCCTGATGTTGTTGTGCTAGATCCTCCGCGCGCTGGTGCTAAAGCTCAAGTTTGTAAGCAGATTGCGAAGTCTGGAGCAAGAAGCGTTGTGTATGTTGCTTGCGATCCGACCAGTCTTGCTCGCGATGTTGGCACGTTTAAAGAACTTGGCTACAGCGTTCAGTCTTTGCGCGCGTTCGACATATATCCGGAAACTCATCACGTTGAGAGTGTCGTATTGATGTCTAGGGCTTAATAGGTGGGTGCATTTTTGCCCTTGTGTAGCAGGGGTTAGCGAGGGCTATCGTTAAAAGGTTTAATGCGAAGCGGCTTTAGGCTGGGTTCTCGCGGTTTTTGAGTGCGATTTTTCTGTATGAGGGAAGATATCAACGCTCTAGGGTTGAGTGCACAGGATGTTAACGTTAAAAGGTGCACCCACTTTGCACCCAGCTGGTGAAGTGGGGAATGTCAATCAAGGTTGAAGCTCTAACCCTGCTATCGCGCGATTAGCAAAGCTAATCGATGCGAAGCAGAGGTAGGTCTCATGTCAAGAATCTCCAAGAGAAGCGACCGAATAGGAAGCTTCGATTGGAAAGATTCGACGGCGGAGGCTCTAGTATTGATGACAAGAATAAATTAGAGTTTGTGGAGGACTGGATTGAATATAAAAGTAAAAGAAATTGAGAATAAACTAGAAAAGGAATCTGTATCGAGAGAAGTATTGTATGATCTTCAAGAATGGTTTGGAATGCCAGAAAGTACAGAAGAATATATTCAAGATTCACAGGAAAAGCCTTTTCTTGCTTGTTATATTAATGATAAACTTGTTGGGTTTATTGTGTTAAACGCAACCAGCAAGGATTGTGCAGAGATTTTTGTGATGGGTATAAAAAAGAAATTCCATAGAATGGGAGTTGGCTCGGTACTTAACAAAGCATACGAAGCTATGGCAAGGAAGATGGGTTACACATACTCACAGGTAAAAACTGTTCAGATGGGACACTACAAAGAATATGATATTACAAATCATTTTTATATCGCGATGGGATATAAAGAATTGGAATGTTTTCCAACTTTATGGGATGAGTGGAATCCGTGTCAAATATATATTAAATATCTAGGAGTGTGAGAACTCTAAGTTTATTTGCTTGAAACCTTTTAACGATAGGCAGAGATAATTGTTAAAAGGTTCATGGATATGTTTCTGCATACGAACATGTCGATAAGACATACCTAGTGTTTACTCGTTTAAT
>NZ_JBQEQO010000069.1:0-492 GCF_056754715.1 Gardnerella sp. CCPDSM | reverse complement strand
AAAACAGCCTTCACGCATCTCGTATAACACTTCACCGGCAAGACTTTCACTAATATCAATACTTTCCTGCCTGCCTGGTATTTGCAAATACTCTAATTTAGGTTCTGGAAGTTGAATGCGTGGACGGCTTGTAGCAACCAGCCCTAGATCGTTAAAACTATGCAACCCGTTTATTAGCATCCCATACACTTTTACCACCCCCTTGCTTTTCTTGTTTGAAGCTTGAAAAGCTCACTGTCCATCCTGTGCGCGATACCACCCACTAGTTCACCAGTGTCGAGCACAATACTCTGGTTAGAAAACTGTGGGAAATACGCGTCCATAATCGCTAGAATCTGGTTCATAACACTAAGCATTTGCGTGTTCGCTCCCGCGCTCATATTCTGCAAAGTATCAAGCCCCATAATCACTTCCGGACCTTTTTCACCGCCGCCAAGCATACGCCCGTTTTTCTCACCGAAAATAGTCGCCCCGTTTAACAGCATCGGCTTA
>NZ_JBQEQO010000068.1:0-506 GCF_056754715.1 Gardnerella sp. CCPDSM | reverse complement strand
GAAACAATGAATTCGAAACAGCCTTCACGCATCTCGTATAACACTTCACCGGCAAGACTTTCACTAATATCAATACTTTCCTGCCTGCCTGGTATTTGCAAATACTCTAATTTAGGTTCTGGAAGTTGAATTCGTGGACGGCTTGTAGCAACCAGCCCTAGATCGTTAAAACTATGCAACCCGTTTATTAGCATCCCATACACTTCTACCACCCCCTTGTTTTTCTTGTTTGAAGCTTGAAAAGCTCACTGTCCATCCTGTGCGCGATACCACCCACTAGTTCGCCAGTGTCGAGCACAATACTCTGGTTGGAAAACTGTGGGAAATACGCGTCCATAATCGTTAGAATCTGGTTCATAACATTAAGCATTTGCGTGTTCGCTCCCGCGCTCATATTCTGCAAAGTATCAAGCCCCATAATCACTTCCGGGCCTTTCTCTCCGCCGCCAAGCATACGCCCGTTTTTCTCACCGAAAATAGTCGCCCCGTTTAACAGCATTGGCTTG
>NZ_JBQEQO010000067.1:0-505 GCF_056754715.1 Gardnerella sp. CCPDSM | reverse complement strand
GGGTAAAGAAACGAGTGTGAAACTTAAACCTTTTGACGTGCTTCATATTCCCGGTCTTGGTTTTGACGGGCTTGTTGGCTATTCGCCTATTGCGATGGCAAAAAACGCTATCGGTATGGCGATAGCTACGGAAGAGTATGGTGCATCGTTTTTCGCTAACGGTGCTACACCAAGCGGAATCTTGGAATACCCCGGTACAGTAAAAGATCCGTCTGGTATGAGGGATAGTTGGAATAAGGGGTTCTCTGGTTCTAACTCGCATAAGATAGCGATTTTAGAGGAAGGCATGAAGTATACGCCTATTTCTATTTCGCCTAACGAAGCACAGTTTCTTGAAACTCGTAAGTTTCAGATTAACGAGATTGCTCGTATTTTTAGAGTCCCACCACACATGGTTGGTGATTTAGAAAAGTCGAGTTTTTCTAATATTGAGCAGCAGTCGTTGGAGTTTGTGAAATACACGCTTGATCCTTGGGTGGCGCGTTTTGAACAGTCTATTACGAGG
>NZ_JBQEQO010000066.1:0-530 GCF_056754715.1 Gardnerella sp. CCPDSM | reverse complement strand
AGGTAAATGATAGTGATGTTTTAGCAGGTAAAGAAACGAGTGTGAAACTTAAACCCTTTGACGTGCTTCATATTCCCGGTCTTGGTTTTGACGGTCTTGTTGGCTATTCGCCTATTGCGATGGCAAAAAACGCTATCGGTATGGCGATAGCTACGGAAGAGTATGGTGCATCGTTTTTCGCTAACGGTGCTACACCAAGCGGAATCTTGGAATACCCCGGAACAGTAAAAGATCCGTCTGGTATGAGGGATAGTTGGAATAAGGGGTTCTCGGGTTCTAACTCGCATAAGATAGCGGTTTTAGAGGAAGGCATGAAGTATACGCCTATTTCTATTTCGCCTAACGAAGCACAGTTTCTTGAAACTCGTAAGTTTCAGATTAACGAGATCGCTCGTATTTTTAGAGTCCCACCACACATGGTTGGTGATTTAGAAAAGTCGAGTTTTTCTAATATTGAACAGCAGTCGTTGGAGTTTGTGAAATACACGCTTGATCCTTGGGTGGCGCGTTTTGAACAGTCTATTACGAGA
>NZ_JBQEQO010000065.1:0-514 GCF_056754715.1 Gardnerella sp. CCPDSM | reverse complement strand
ATTACACCACAACTTTTTAAAGACGAGTTAAACGCTGGTAGTGGAAATATTACCGTATGGATTAACTCGCCTGGTGGGGATTGTGTGGCTGCGGCACAAATCTATAACATGCTCATGGATTACAAGGGTTGTGTGACGGTAAAGATTGACGGGATTGCGGCGTCGGCGGCATCGGTTATTGCGATGGCTGGGACAAAGGTTTATATGAGCCCGGTGTCAATGCTTATGATTCATAATCCTATGACTGTTGCTTTTGGAAACAGAAACGAAATGGAAAAAGCAATATCAATGCTTGATGAGGTCAAAGAGTCCATTATTAACGCTTACGAGATTAAAACAGGGCTTAACCGTGTGAAACTCTCGCATTTAATGGATTCGGAAACGTGGATGGATGCTAACAAGGCGGTAGAACTCGGGTTCGCGGACGGTGTTTTAACTAGAGGTGAAACCGCTGATATTGGCATACCACAAGTTTCAACATTGTATTCAAAATTAAGCGTGCAAAACACGTTAT
>NZ_JBQEQO010000064.1:0-549 GCF_056754715.1 Gardnerella sp. CCPDSM | reverse complement strand
GTAGCGTATCCGGCAGGCTTTACATATTTTTTCCAGTAGCGTGTTTTGCACGCTTAATTTTGAATACAATGTTGAAACCTGTGGTATGCCAATATCAGCGGTTTCACCTCTAGTTAAAACACCGTCTGCGAACCCGAGTTCTACCGCCTTGTTAGCATCCATCCACGTTTCCGAATCCATTAAATGCGACAGTTTCACACGGTTAAGCCCTGTTTTAATCTCGTAAGCGTTAATAATGGACTCTTTTACCTCATCAAGCATTGATATTGCTTTTTCCATTTCGCTTCTGTTTCCAAAAGCAACAGTCATAGGATTATGAATCATAAGCATTGACACCGGGCTCATATAAACCTTTGTCCCTGCCATCGCAATCACTGATGCAGCCGATGCCGCAATACCATCAATCTTGACCGTCACACAACCCTTGTAATCCATGAGCATGTTATAGATTTGTGCCGCAGCCACACAATCGCCTCCAGGCGAGTTAATCCACACGGTAATATTCCCACTACCAGCGTTTAACTCGTCTTTAAAAAGTTTCGGTGTTAC
>NZ_JBQEQO010000063.1:0-514 GCF_056754715.1 Gardnerella sp. CCPDSM | reverse complement strand
GGTTTCTCTAAACACGAAGCTTGTCATCTCAAGATTCGGCTCATCATGAAGCACTTTATACAAAGGATGTTTAACCGCTTTAGCCGTACCCGTACTCGTGCGCTCATACACGTGAAGCGGCAGACTCGCCACCGCTTCAGACAGGATACGCACACACGAGTAGACAGCCGTCATTTGCATCGCTGAACGCTCATTCACCCTCTTACCGGACGAGGACGTACCCATTAAGAAACGATAACCACCGCCTAACATCCTGTTTTCAGGCTTATCTCTTGATTTAAATAGTCTGCTAAAAATGTTCATTGTCACCTCCTACATAAACAAAATCCCGCGATTGTCATACACGCTTTGAGTGTTCGCGTTACCGCATCTGATAGCACGGTCAAGTGCCATAATGGTGGCTATAGCACCATCAATTTTCTCGGTTGATTTTTCCTTATCTGCCTTAATGTTTCCTGCAGGATCTGTGCGGATGAAAATGTTGTCCATATTCCAGCGAAGCACCGGATGCCCA
>NZ_JBQEQO010000062.1:0-516 GCF_056754715.1 Gardnerella sp. CCPDSM | reverse complement strand
TGTTTCTCTAAACACGAAGCTTGTCATCTCAAGATTCGGCTCATCATGAAGCACCTTATACAAAGGATGTTTAACAGCTTTAGCCGTACCCGTACTCGTCCGCTCATACACGTGAAGCGGCAGACTCGCCACCGCTTCAGACAAAATACGCACACACGAGTAGACAGCCGTCATCTGCATCGCAGAACGCTCATTCACCCTCTTACCGGACGAGGAAGCGCCCATTAAGAAACGATAACCGCCGCCTAACATCCTGTTTTCAGACTTATCTCTACTCTTAAAAATTTTACTGAAAATATTCATGACCCACCTCCTTACATGAATAGGATTCCTCGAGCGTCATACACGCTTTGAGTGTTCGCATTACCGCATCTGATAGCACGGTCAAGTGCCATGATGGTGGCGATAGCACCGTCGATTTTCTCGGTTGATTTTTCCTTATCGCATTTAATATTTCCTGCAGGATCAGTGCGGATGAAAATGTTATCCATATTCCAGCGAAGCACCGGATGCCCG
>NZ_JBQEQO010000061.1:0-534 GCF_056754715.1 Gardnerella sp. CCPDSM | reverse complement strand
ATGGCTAAAATGGCTTGGAGTATACGAGCCGTAATAGTTACCGTTTTTCTGTTTAAGATTGTGGTTAACGCTTTCAACACCAGCCTCAATCTTACCGTCTGTAACGTTCAGTTTCGTGTTGATTTCACTTATCGTGTAATAGTTTTCAAGCCTCCTACCAGTGTCTTTTATAGCCTCGTTTTTTGCTTTACTAATCTGCTTTTCTACCTGGGAAGTGTAAGAGACTGAAAGTTTTTCCGCGTCAATCGAATGTCCGATAATCCTGTCACCATACACCATGCCGTCAAGAGTCATCGCAGTATTGTAAGGCCCTGAAAAACCGTTATGGCTTCCAGCAATACCATTCATGTTAACCTGTAACACTTTCGTAGCAGTGTTTTTATCAGGCGTATCCATGTAAAGGTCACGAACCCACATGCCTTTACTATCGTATTCGCTTATCTTATAGCCGCTTTGAGAATTACCCATTTGCGCTTTAATATTATCGATCGCAGCTTTAACACGCTCGTTATCAATTTTTCTAGCTTCAACCGT
>NZ_JBQEQO010000060.1:0-547 GCF_056754715.1 Gardnerella sp. CCPDSM | reverse complement strand
CTGGCTTCATAGGAGCGTTAAACTGGCTTGGAGTATACGAGCCGTAATAGTTACCGTTTTTCTGTTTAAGACTATGGTTAACGCTTTCAACACCAGCCTCAATCTTACCGTCTGTAACATTTAGTTTCGTGTTGATTTCACTTATCGTGTAATAGTTTTCAAGCCGCCTACCAGTGTCTTTTATAGCCTCGTTTTTTGCTTTACTAATCTGCTTTTCTACCTGCGAAGTGTAAGAAACTGAAAGTTTTTCCGCGTCAATCGAATGCCCGATAATCCTGTCACCATACACCATGCCGTCAAGAGTCATCGCAGTACTGTAAGGGCCTGAAAAACCGTTATGACTTCCAGCAATACCATTCATATTAACCTGTAAAACTTTTGTAGCAGTGTTCTTATCAGGCGTATCCATGTAAAGGTCACGAACCCACATGCCTTTACTATCGTATTCGCTTATCTTATAGCCGCTTTGAGAATTACCCATTTGCGCTTTAATATTATCTATCGCAGCTTTAACACGCTCGTTGTCTATTTTTCTACTTTCAACCGC
>NZ_JBQEQO010000006.1:0-170818 GCF_056754715.1 Gardnerella sp. CCPDSM | reverse complement strand
ATGCCAGACGACACACGAAACGACACACCAAGGATCACCCCCGCGTATGCGGGAAAGCATCTGATAAAATCTATTAACATAAGCTATTTCAATGGAATCAAAGTCATCATTCCAAAGCCATACGCTTTCTTTTTACCAATTCCTTCTAGCAGTGTTTTACGCATTATGTCTGCATCACTAATTGTTAAAATACCTTGATAAACAGCTTTACTTAATCGAATAGGTTTTTCTGACTTGGTAAATAAGCTATATCCGCGTTCAACAATGGCGAATTCATTTTCATTCAACGAAAAACCTAATTTTTGTGCGCGATTAAGCAAAAAATTCATCTGCTGATCATAAGTAACATGTGGTACTACCCTACCTCTAGTAGTGCGAGTTTCAGCACTATCAGAAATAGAAACAACAGGGTTAAGTGTCACACGAAATTGCATTCTCATGCCATTCATTAGTGAGTCTAAAAACTTATCATAAGTTTTACTTGACGCTGTTCCTGCAACGCCATACATCTCTAGACGTTGCAAATCTGGTTCAGAATCACTCACTATAAGCAAATAGTATTTTCCATGCAGAACATCAACTCTCCATAGTTTTCGGCTTCTTTCATGATTCTTCCATTCATCGGGAAAACTTTGCTCAACCCAATTATGGAAAGCTCCTACAGATTTAAGATCTCTCAATGATGAGGGCTTTTTATAATCAATTTCAACTCTGCTTAAATAAGACATTTAAGACTCCAATCCAGAAAATGCATCATGCTCAGCAATAAAATCTCCAGTAGATTTCACATGCTTACTATCTGATGGAATACCTTCCGAATCCGAATTATTGTGGAGAATTCTCTTAATAGGTATCTCCATTTTTGACTCGTAACGGAATCCGAATTTTCTTTCCTTGTTAGAGAAAGAATTAACGAAATCCTTGCGCAATCTACGAACTGATTCCTGAATTTTATAAGTACTAGTATCGTCTTTAACTAATTCTTCTGCAGCTTTATCTACTAAATCAGAATCAGCGTATAAGGATATAAATACTTCATTGCATGATTCATTAGAAGACTCTGATGCTTCAGATTGTCTAGAAGTATTAAATCTTTTTTTAGACAACTTGTTTGCAAGCCACTCATGCGTTAATAGAGCATGAATTACTCCACAATCTTCTACTCCTAGAATAAAGTCAGCAGTAGGAGGCAATGATCTTCTGCCTAAACTAGATTGGAAATACGGCGAGCGCAAGGCATCGTTAATACTACAGATTAGTTTCTCATTATCAGATCCTATTGCAACAAGAAATATAGCATCTTCTAGATAGTAACGATTTGTAACGTAATTTTTTTCAAAATCACCGTTAGACTTATATTTTGCAGCAATATGATAATCTCTAAGCAAATTTCCTTGCTGATCGATTCGTACTGCAAAATCTAAATCATTAAGTTTCGCAATATTTTCATCACAATCTGCACTTCTTCTATACCCAAAAGCTGCAGCAATCATACCTATCACTGCACTTTTAGATGGATAGTAATCTGTGTGACGAGTTTCAAAATGAGAATCTGTGCCCCACGATTGCAAAGGTCCAGCAAACTTCAGTAATAAACTTTTCATAAGCTTCCTAACTGTTAAACACTAAATATCAACTAATAAGTGTTATTTATTAAGAAATTTACTGAAGCAATTCGGAGACTTTAGAAGAAAAATCATCCAATAATTGCTGCATACTTTGCTCTTCCACTCCTAATTTAATCTCCTCATTTGAAGAATCCATTGTGACATAGAATGATGCAAGTGGCCTATGGACGAATTTTTGAACTTTTTCATATTCTTGAGATAGCTTATCGATAGACTTTGAAACATATCCGTCTTTAGATTTTACTGGATCTTCAAATGCACTAACTAAGTTTACTGGCCTGTCATCTCTTAAAGTTACCACAAGAATTTGCGGTAAAGTTTGATTAGCAAAAGTATTTACTTTGCCAGTAGGCATTGCGTTAGCGAAAGCTTCAATAAAAAGTCTAAGAGCATTAATTGTAGATTCTTTGTTATCACTCAACTGATGGCTAAATTCATGTACTGCAACATTTGCATAACGATACAGCGTTGAAGAATTATATTCTATTGTGCCTATCATTCCAGCTCCAGCATTATCATCCGCAGATAAATCATCTACAGCAGTATAGTAATCAAATTCAGCACGAACAGCGTGAGTGGAAATTGCGTGAGCAACTTGCGAAGAAGCGTCCTCATTAAGCGATGGATCATCTGCAAGCATGCGACCGAATAACGCAATATCAATAGGCGGATTATCTTTCAAGATTTCTTGCAGTTGCTTCTTGTCAGTAACATTATTGATTGCTGCTTGAGCTAGAGAATTTGCTTGAGTCTCTCCTAAGAAGAATAAAGCTTTTGCTGTAGGAACCGTTTCTCCCTTATCTGTTTTAGTTTTAACACCAGCAGTATTTAACGTTTTTTTTGCTAAATCTAATGCTTCTTGTTCAGATAATTCTGGTTTTAATGTAATGATTTTATTTGCAACGTATTTAACAATGTTTTTGCTTCGTATTCCAACATTAGAGTCACCGCTGTGTTCCTTGAAGTATTCACGCATTGAGTGTTTCCAGCATTGAGAACTTATTCTGGTTCTAGTTACACCGCCATATTGAGCAGTTTTCGGGCTACCTGCATCATCACGATTAATATTGCATGGTGGAACAGTTTGGATTGCTTGAATATCTAAGAATAAATGAGCGTTCATTGTTTTGCCTTTCTAAATTTTAGTTAATTGTTTAATAACGTTGTTTTTGAAATATGTAATTTTTAAAATATGTGAAGTTGCTAAAAAGTTATTGCTGCTTGCTTAAGCGATAATATTCTTGCGCCCAGGAAAGTCTTATTTTTTCTGAATCTTCAAACTGAAGCAAATACAAATCGCGCGCTAGTTTAGAATAATCAATCGCTTGTTGATTTTCTTTTGTTCTGCTTTTTAGTAGTCGAACTAGTTGACGAAGATAGTAGTAAAAACTCTCATAATCGCTTGCAGTAATCATAACACTAAAGCGTCTATCCATAGCTCCACGTACGCCTTCGTCACTTCTTAGTGCTCTTAAAGCTGTTCCCATATTGTTATAAGATTTTTCATTTTCTGAATCTTCAGATTTGTTCAAATCTTTATAACTTGATTTTTCTACAACACCTTGCTCGTACAATGCGTATATTTGCAAAGTGTTTATAACAGCTCGCAATTGGTAGCTAACTTCACCATATTTATTGATGAAGCTTTCCGGAACATTGCTTAATATCCATGGCCATATTTCTACAGACTGACTTAATTGCTTACCAATTGTGTGACGCAGTTGAGCAAGCATAGCTCGTCTCGATGCAATATCTGAGCCGTTCAATAATTGATTTATGATTTTGCTAACAGCGCTTGATACTTCAACAGTTTTGCTTTGATTTTCAACCATAATAGCCTCCTTTCTCACGTATTTTATTTTTCTGATAATTTTTTCAATCGACTAGTAAAAATGCTGTAAGCTATAACTATATTTTTTGCAGGACTTTTTTTACTTTTTTCACCAACAAGACCTGTAAAATCACGTAACGTCGCATTTTCTAACATTCCTTTTGCTTCGTTGATTAGTATGTTATACAAAGTATTTCTCCATTGAGTACATCGTTCATTCATTGAATCTTTTGGTTTAATATTTGCTAACCATTGTCTAAACGGTTCATCGACTAAAAAATAAACATGACTAATACACTTATCAGAATATTTAGTTGCATCATCTTTATTTCTATTGCGTATTTCACATATGTCGAGAAGAAATTGCCTGTAAATAAATTCTATGGCAGATCTTGTATACTCAACTTCTTTATTAATTCTGCATACCCAACCGTCGTTGGTATTATCAGTAAAAACTACCTCATGAAAATACAAATTATCATATATTTCATCAATAGGAATATCAGATGAACTACTATCACCTTTCATACTTATAGCGTGTAACGAAATAAAAGAACCCGCAATATCTTTACTAATTTTGTTTAACCATTCCATAATTCCTGGTTTGTGATTTTTTACACTTCCATCATCTGATTCTTGCGATGTAAGGAGTCCAAATGATCTCCACATAGATTCTTCTACTTTATGCTTCCTTGGAGTGTATTTGTCCTTGTTTTTACCTTTCTTGTTATACTGCCATACTGTCATTGGCTCAATAAATGCATCTTCATTATTTAGCTTTAGAAGAATTACCGTATAAATAGATATTCCTTTATCCATCCTAATACTAGGATTTATATATATTGCTCTACTCCAACGAGTGTAAAGCTGGGAAACATTGTCAACAAAAGTATCGTAAAACGAATTTTCAATATTTTCCGCTCCAGAATACTCCCAACACGGTTTTTGCCTCTTCTCAGGAGATTGCATTTCACCAACAAGCACGCAGTTGAGCATAAGAGTTTCAAATAGATTTTCCCCTTCTATGTAAATACCACCAAGATCAAAAAGCCATCCTTTAGAAGAATCATATTCTTCACTACCAAATTTAGTTTTATCTGGAACACTGGAATGTGCTTGAAAAGCGATAAGCCATCTAGCTAATTGTGATTCATTAAGAATAGATTTATTTTCACCGCATTTTGGAGAAAATATAGCTATTTTATTTTTACTTTCAGAAATTAAGCGATTAATATTTTTGCCCAATAATTCAGTAGGATTTTTATGACTAAGCTTTTTGCTATAAATATCCTGTTTAAGTACTTGGAAAAATGGATACTTGTCATCAAAAAGATAGAAACGATCATGCCATTGTTCTAAATATTTGAAAACTACGTCTGGAAACTTTTTTGAATTCCAAACTTCGCGCCAAATATTCATTGTTTCTTTATTGAAATCGTATTCATTATCTTCAGCTGAATCAAATTCACGAGAATTTCCCTGAATATCGTACCTAGAAAAAACAGTATGAAGAACAGCAAGCAAAATGCGAAGCAATGCAAAATCCTGTGTTTTCATATCTCCTGCAAGAGCCTTATATTCAGATGCATGCTTAAACACATCTGTAATTGATACGAGTTTATTGTGGCCTTTTTTGTCTACAATGACTGAAATCCAAGGCTCATCTAATAAATTAAATCTGCTCACCTTTTGATTCCTCTCTATCTTCTTCCGAACTCTTAATACATACAATACCACTTTTTTCAGAATATAGAACTCTATATTTTGATATCATGCAACTATTATTTTCATCAAACAGAAGTACTAAAGAACCTCGCAACCAAGGATGATTATCCCAGTTTTGGAACTGTTCTTGCTTGCGTATTTTTTCTAACTCTTTAATTGTTTCTTCAACGCGATTACTGTTCGACACAAACATCCAAGGCAGTCTTACTGTTTCTTGAGCAAGTCTCATTGCAACTTCTGAATCATCAATATTTTGCGATATATCTTCACAATCATGGAAAGTTCCATAACCAGATCCAACTTTTTTCACAGCAATAACTTCTATAGATTCACCGCTATTGCGAACTTGGGCACATGCAAATTCATCAGATTCATTTGTAATTGAACTATACAATAATCCAACAATAGACTTTTCACCAACTCTTGTCACAGGATTTTCAACGCGATACTTTTTAGCTTTAGCTTCATTACTATTTCTTAATGAATCATGTTCTCTTTTTGCAGAAACATACGCATATATCAAATCTTCTTGTAACTCTAAAGGATTATCTCCATAAACTATTTGCACTAATCGAGAAATATCTTGAGGCATATTTATAACATCTGGCAAATAGTATTGAGTTCTCATAAGTAAATATTTGCTGTAAATAGACTCTGAACCTTTATCAAATTCATAACACTCATTGGTTCCCAACACATATAAAATTGGTTTTTTAAGAAAATCCGGGCGTTCTATCGCATGCCTGTGTAATCTACCAGCACGCTGAAGTAATAAATCTATAGGAGCAAGATCAGTAAACAAAACATCAAAATCAATATCAAGCGACTGCTCTAATACTTGCGTACCGATAATTATTGCACGAGCAGGTCTATGAGCATTCTTTCCAATCATATTGCAAATCTGTTGTTCTTTTCTAACTCTATCTGTAGCAATAAATTGCGAATGAATAACTATAACTTCGTCATCACTAAACTCATCAACGCACGCATTATAAATTTCCTGAGCTCTTTTAACGGTGTTTACTATAATTCCAGCAATACCACCATTATTCAACAAAGATTTAAGCTCATTAACAAGTGATCCATGTAAGTTATCGTCTGTTATTTTTCTTACAGAAATAGATTTATTCTCACTAGTATCATTTTCAATAAATTTTTGTTTTACACAGTTTTTATCACTGTACGTAATTAAAGGATAATTATTTGTTTCAAAATCAACATTAGATTTATCACATTCTCTCCAATTAAACCCAAACAACCCACACATATAGGCTTTTATAAGTTCTTTTCTACGCCTAGCAGGTAAAGTAGCAGAAAGCAACACAACAGGAACTCCGTATGCTGCCATCCAAGTAAGAGATTCTTCAAGATACTTATTCATATAAGCGTCATAAGCGTGCACTTCGTCAATAATTACAACTTTTTTACTTAATCCCAAATGACGAAGCATAAGATGTTTTTGCTTTAACGAAGCTAACAAAAATTGATCTACTGTACTAACAACAAAGTCATCCAACATTGCGGTTTTTCGTCCAGTAAACCAATCATTAAGTATTACTCCATTATTATTTACATCATTACTACTAGAAGTACTTTCACAACCATCATTCATATTTTGCATTCCATGCGGCAAATGCGCATAATCTGCATTCAATTCAGCTTTACCATGAACTAAACGTAAACCAATCTCACCCTGAAAATCACTATTCACGCTTTTAAGCCAATCCTCAACTCGCCTAAACATTCCATTAGAAGTTGCTTGAGTAGGAAGACCGAAGAATACTCCGCTTCTTCCGGTTAGATTTGCTAATTGCTCAGCAGCAATTAAAGAAGCTTCTGTTTTTCCTGAACCCATTGCAGATTCAAGAATAAAAATTCCAGGCTCTTTAGACTGAGAAATAGCATCGCACAACGCTATCTGAATATTATTTGGCAAGAAACCAAAACGATGTTTGTATACTTGCGAAACATTTTTACAACAATTTAATGATTCCCCTACGTCTTTAGAACCATGTTGCAACCACTTTTCCCAACCTTTTCTATATCTTTCTTCCTGATTTTCAATCAAATCTTTCTCTATTGAAATAAGAGGAAAATAGTGTTCATTACTAGCAATCCAATCAGCCATAATTACTAATCCACACAATAAAACTTGTGCTGGCTCACTTATTTCAGGAAGATCATCTACATTAGAAAAATCATTTCTTTCTAAAGCCCAATCCAAAATATCATTCTGCAATTTTTTCCATAATTTACTATTCTCACTTTCAGTTTCACTTTGATAATAATGGTCAGGATACGCAGATTCGTTACTTTTACAAACAGAATCATTATCTAAAGGTTTACCATGATGAGCTCCAACGATTGCACAAATTCCTTCAGGAACTCCAGCATTAGAAAGAATAGCTTGACCAGTTATAGTGTGATGGCTACTCGAGCGACCCTTTGCATTTTTAATAAAATAATCAATATTTGTAAAACCAACAGTAGCTAACTTATTTTTTAACGCAATATCTAAATCTTCTGAAGGTGAAGACGATTTGCGAAACTGAAAAACGGGAGTAGCTTTACCAATATCATGAACACACCCTAAAAATTGAGATAATTTTTTTGCATCAACATGTTTACTTAATGAGGATTCAATCAATTTTCGCTGACCATCACTAAGCCAATGATCCCATAATTGGCCAATAACATTTCCAGTATCTTCAAGGTGTTGAGCAAGAGGAAGCCATTGCATAGTACCATTAACTTCTCTCTTTTTACCCCATAATTCAGAATTAACAACGTGATTACAACTCATACCTACCATCCTCTTAATCCACAATGATTATTAAATAATGGCAAATATACTCTCAATAAGAGCTTTAAGGAAGATTGTGTTGAACATTTATTTACTAAAAATTAGTTGAGCTTCAAATACACAATGCAATCTGAAGCTCAACCATTGTACCCCGCTTATGCGGGAAAAACTATATATCGCAAAACATAGAAGGATCACCCCCGCGCATGCGGGAAAACAAACAGACCCATATTATATTAACCCATAATATTAAAGCAACAACCCAAGCATAGACTACCCAAAAACTCAGAAAAGCAAAAAGCGCCACACGGTTAAAAAACTGTGTAGCGCTTTGTTCGTGCCTCCGGTGGGACTCGGACCCACAAGCCCGTAAGGGCGTCAGATTTTAAGTCTGATGCGTATGCCAATTCCGCCACAGAGGCAGCAAACAATTATTATGCCATATATCGCGGCAAAGAACAAGCTCAGCGCGTGGCGAAACAACAAATACGCATTCTCACCAAGCAGCAAACAGCAAAGCAGCAAACACACTCAGCAGCAAAACAGCAAACACAGCGCACTCATCGACAACCAGAAATCGAGAACACAGCGCCCTCACCGCTCTAAGAGCCCTCACCGCTCTAGTCCACTCACCGTTCTAATCCTAGCAACCTTCTCCCCAAATCAAGCGTAATTCCGTCAAGCAAACCATGCTCACTTGCTACGAAAGTATCCAGCACCTCACCGTGATCCTCATGCGCAGCTTTTGCCAAACGTTCAAGCACGCGACTCCACACCACAGCGCCGCCGCCAACAACATCAACGCGTCCAGGATGAATTGTTGCGTACGTGCGTCTACGATCCCTGGTCATGCGCAAAAATCGATTATTTACCTCGTAAGCTTGCTCTAAACCAATTCGCACACCATCAACAGCTGTGTGATCATAATGTTGCAATCCCATTGCGAGCGCAGCCATAGTCGTCACAGTTCCAGAAACGCCTATAATCGTGCGAACGCGCCCAGCTGGTACAACTTTGAAGGCCTCATCAATATGCTTATCAACGTCATCAATTGCATTCTGAATTTCCTCTTCAGTAGGCGGATCCGTATGCAAATGCCTTTCCGTCATGCGCACTGAGCCAACATTCATAGAGTAAGCTGCCTCAACCTTGTGCGCCGGCAAGCTATCTCCATCCCCTCCAAGCACAAGCTCAGTTGATCCACCTCCCAAGTCGACTACAAGATACGGCGGACGCAATTCATCGCGCGAAACTACGCTTGTTGCTCCCAAAAAACTAAGTGCTGCTTCTTCTGTACCGCTAATAACTTCAGGGCAAACTCCAAGCTCATCAATCATCATTTGTTCAAAAATCTCACGATTTTCAGCATCTCGAGTAGCCGAAGTTGCTACGAATCGAATCGCATCAACTGGATGTTCCTTCAGCACTTTTGCAAATTCACGCGCTGCAGACCGCACGCGTTCCAAAGCATCGTCCGCAAAACGATGAGTCTCGTCAATCCCCTGACCTAATCGCACTACGCGAAGCATTCGAGGAACAATATCTTTCATTCCGTGCTCAGAAACTTGCGCAATTTTTAGTCGAATAGAATTGGTGCCGCAGTCAATTGCCGCTACAGTAACAGATTTTTCTAGAGCCGACTTTTCCCCATCATCTTCCCCAGCAGATTTCTCTTCAACAACCACTTGCGTTTCAGCAGCATCCGCGTCATCGCTCCAAGGTGTAGTGCATCGGCACACGCTCGGATCAAACTCATCCTTAATTCGTTCCAACGCCAAGTCTCCAATAGGATTCACACCTTTGCCCATCACCAATGTTTGAGCAAGCAAAGCGTGCAAGCATTTCACGCGCACCGGCATACCGCCTGCGCTCATTTCGCTAATATGCTCTTCACTATCCCCCAAAGCTACAGCCAACTCATGCCTGAATTGCAAATAATACTTATGCGCGCGCTCATATTGCTTCTTCACATCTTCGTTAGATTGCAATAATTCGTTATATTCTCGCATAAGCCCGTCTGCTTCAACATGCGATATTGCTTTCACTGCTTCCGGGCTAGTTAAATAGCAAGTTGTTGGGAATGGCGTTCCGTCTTCCAAGCACGGCCTAGTTATAACAGCAAGTGGCCTTCCGCACGCACAACACGCACCAACAGCTACCATTCCTCGAGGGAATCTTCCAAGTTGCTTTTCAACTATTGCGCGCTCAGCATAACTTGCTGGAGTTGCAAGTAAGTGTTTAACAGCATCTTTTGGAACAAAATTTTGATTGCAATCGTTAACGCACTCGTTAGCGCACTCGTTAACGCACTCGTTAGCGCACTCGTTAATGCACTCGTTAGCGCAATCCTTAGCGCACTCGTTTTTATCATTCTTCTGCATATTATTTGAACTTTCTTGAATATCCGCAGTTTCAAGTAATGCTCTACTGCAACTGTGTATTGTCTGGCTTGTCTGCTTTATGCAGCGCATACATTAAATCGCTATACCATGGCAAAACTGGACGGTTCTTTGTTTCAATATTTTCTTCAGCAAATTCATTAGGCACTTTACCAGTTACTGCCTCTGGATGTTCCACACGCACCGCTTGCTCCCCTGGGAAAATAAAACCAAGACGGTCGCGCGCTTGTGCTGTAACGTACGCTTTATCTTTCCAACGATCAATATTATTATTCAGCGTACGCTTCTGTTCGCGCAAAGAACTTTCTTCACGCTGAAGTGCGTGCAATTCTGCCAAACTCAACGCATAACTACGCACAGTAGAAATACACTCTATTGAACCAAAAGTAACTACGCAAACCATAAATAAGAACACGATTGGCCCTGAAAGTAATCGGCGTTGTTGCATTGGTGATTCCGCCGGTTCACCTGCTACTGCTGTACGACGCTTCTTCATAACCATACGTTCTAAATTACTTGATGTATTCGACGTGAAAACGCAATAATAATGGTCACCTACTTATATAAGTAAATATACATATAAAAGTAAATGACCATTATTTTTTTGCAATTAATTATTTTAGTAACTAATTATTTTTGCAACTAATTATTTTTTAATTAATTACTTTCTTAACTAATTACTTTCCGTAACTAATTATTTTAAATTATTAGATTAAGCTATTTTGCTTGAGCTTTGCTCAAAATAGTATCTGCAGAATGCTGCAACTTTTGCAACTCTTCTTCAGTTAGATCAAGCTGGCACTGCTTTACAATACCTTCGCGACCAACAATTGCTGGGTAAGAAAGATAAGAATGATATTCTTCGCGATAGTTAGAAACAGGCATTTGCTCTTTAGAATCAGAAAGCACAGCATCTACAAGACGAACTGCAGCTGCAGCAATTCCGTAATTTGTGTACTTCTTTCCGTAGAACACCGTGAATCCGCCTTGACGCGTTTCTTCATCTACAGCATCCAAATCAATATTCTTTTCTTTTGCAAGCTCTGTAATAGGCTGTTCAAGAACCTTAACTGTAGACCATGCAACGAACTGCGAATCGCCATGCTCACCCAAGCTGTAGCCCTTAACTGCCTTTGGATGCACGCCGAAGAACTTACCAACTGCACGATGCAAACGCGCAGAATCAAGCAAAGTACCAGTGCCAATAATCTTTTCGTAAGGAAGTCCGGTAGCTTCCTTGTAAAGCTGGCAAATAGCATCGCAAGGATTTGTGATATCAACTAAAACACCGTGGAAGCCGGAAGCTTTGATTTTTGCGCCAACTTCTGCAACTTGAACGCGGTTATGATTAAGCTCTGCGAAGCGATCAGGATTTGGAACGTCTAGAATCTTAATATTACCCAAAGCGCTTACAATAACTTCCACATCTTTCAAAGCATCGTAATCGTTAACTGTGATATTTACATTAAAAGGAACATTATCCATTGAATCTTCAAAATCCAATGCATCAGCCTTAACTTTGGCTTCGTTCGCGTCGTACAGGTACAACTCGTCAGCATGGCCGCCAACAACAATCTGATGAGCAACTGCTGCTCCAACATTTCCCATGCCGATAACTGCTACTTTTCTCATAATGAAATATCTCCTTCCGTTTTGAGTTTCTCACAAAAATAGCACTATTGAGATGAGAATAAAAGTCAATTCAAGAAAATTTTCTGCATTTTTTTGATTTTTTAAAATTATTTATAAAAAACGGCCAGCCGCAAACGCGACTGACCGTAAAATATTACAGACTTAAGAAATTACAAAAGTCAACTTTACATAAAAAGTTACTTTACGTAAAAGTTACTTTACGTAAAAATTACTTTACGTAAAAAGTTACTTCATGTACTTCTTGCAAGCCTTAAATGCGCTGTAACCAGCATACTGAGCGGTAGAACCAAGCTCTTCCTCAATCTCAAGCAAGCGGTTGTACTTAGCAATACGCTCGCCACGAGCAGGAGCACCAGTCTTGATCTGGCCGGTGTTCTTAGCAACAGCAAGATCAGAAATGGTGGTATCTGGGGTTTCACCAGAACGGTGAGAAACCATGGAAGTGAAGCCATTCTTGGTTGCAAGCTCAATAGCATCGAGGGTTTCAGTTACGGAACCAATCTGGTTCAACTTCACGAGCAAGGAGTTAGCTGCACCAAGCTCAATACCCTTAGCCAAACGCTTTGGATTGGTGACGAGCAAATCATCACCAACGAACTGCAAGCGATCACCAAGACGCTTGGTAATCTCTGCCCAATCGTCCCAGCCTTCTTCCTGGAATGGATCTTCAATAGAAACAATTGGATACTCGTTGATGAGCTTCTCATAGTAATCAAGCATGTAAGCAGATTCGCGCTCTTCGCCATCGAAACGATACTTACCAGTTTCCTTGTTGTAGAACTCAGAAGAAGCAACGTCAAGAGAAATACCAATCTGCTTGCCTGGCTCATAGCCTGCAGCTTCGATTGCATCCATGATGTACTTCAAGGAATCCTCATTGGACTTCATCTTTGGAGCGAAGCCACCTTCGTCGCCAAGACCAGTTGCCAAGCCTTCCTTCTTCAAAACATTCTTCAAGGTGTGATAAACCTCAACACCAGCGCGCAAAGCATCGCTATAGGTTGCAAAACCGTAAGGAGAAATCATGTATTCCTGAATATCGGTTGCGAAGTCAGCGTGAGCACCACCGTTCATGATGTTCATGTTTGGAACTGGAAGAATGTGACCATTTGTGCCGCCAATGTAGCGGTACAAAGGAAGCTGAGCGGACTCAGCTGCTGCGTAGAGAGCAGCAAGGGAAACACCAAGAATAGCGTTTGCGCCAAGCTTGCCCTTATTTGGCGTGCCATCAAGCTCAATCATGGTCTCATCAAGAGCGCGCTGATCAGTGGCATCCATGCCAATAACCTTAGGAGCGATTACTTCGTTAACAGCCTTAACAGCTTCCAAAGTACCCTTGCCCTGATAACGAGACTTGTCGCCATCGCGACGTTCCCAAGCTTCAGCTTCACCAGTAGAAGCACCGGAAGGCACTAAACCAATGCCCTGAGCGCCATCTTCGGTTTCCAAATAAACCTGAACAGTAGGATTTCCACGAGAATCCAAAATTTCGCGTGCATATACGCTTTCAATAGCTGCCACAACTACTCCTTTATACCTATGGGTTGTGATGACTCTTCCAAGATTAGTGCGTTTTATGGACGTTACATTGTATTTACCAGCATTTATGCCGTGAACGTTCACAGTGTCGCGAGTTTAGATGTTTGTCCATGCCCATAAGACATAATAGCGAACTGACACGGGGTGCAACTTTGCGCATTCATAAAAATTGCGAATATTGCTGAGAACATACCCGTCGAACCTGATATAGCTAGTACTATCGAAGGGATGTCGTATGGATAGCCATTTTCGCGAGCATAAGACGGCGCCAAGCACCGAGCGTAAATTCTCTAATGCTAACAAGAAGTCATTTAAATCGCTCAAATCTCTTAAAGCTTGGATTTCTACGATAGTTATAGTCTTTCTTTGGTTCCTTGTTACGCTTGGACCTGTTGAAGACCGCGCTTTACCTTCCCCGCTTGAAGTTATAAAAGCTTTTGTTGATTTGCATAATGAGGGCATATTGTGGCCGTCGCTTGCAATAAGCATTTTTAGAGTTGTTGCAGGACTTGTTTTAGGAATTGCGTTCGCACTTCCTGCAGGAATACTTTCAGGCGGAAGCGCAATAGGCGAAACAATAATAAACAAGCCAAGCCACATGCTTAGGTCAATACCATTCCCAGCTTTAGCTCCGCTTCTTATTATTTTCCTAGGCGTTGATGAGCTTATGAAGATTATGCTTATTGCAATAGGCGTTTTTGGTCCAATGTATGTCAATATTCGCGATGGCGTAAGGAATATTGATACTCGTCTTATTGAACTTGCGAAAGCGTATCATATTAAAAAATCTACTGTTTTTACAACTATTTTTATGCGCGGAACTCTTGCTAATTTTATGACTGGATTACGCTTTTCGATTTCCGTTGCATGGGTTGCGTTAGTTACTTGCGAAACAGTTAATTCTTCTATTGGAATCGGATACATTCTTTCTAGAGCTCAACAATTCTTTAGACCAGATCAAATGATGGCTTGCATAATTATGTACGCAATTGCCGGCCTCGGATCAGAAATTACGGCAAACATATTTGAATACTTACTAATGCCGGAACGAAGAATCTCCTAAAAATAAACACAAAACAAAGGAGCCAATTATGGTTAATTTCAAAATGAAAAGTGCAACTAAGCGCGTAATTGCTTCATTATGTGTGCTTTGCACGGCTGTTGCGCTCGCTTCGTGCGGCAGTGCTCAAAAATCTCAAGGTAGCGCATCTTCTGCAAAGGAAGATACTGGCACAATGCGTGTTGCTTACCTTTCTACAGCAAATTATTTAACTACTTTGAAAAATGAAAAGTTCCTTCAAGAAGAGTTTGGAAAATCTAAGGTTACTTATACTGGTCCTTACACTCCAGTTGATGGTCTTACTGCAGTAATGAGCGGTAGCGCAGACGCAACAACTACAGGAACCGGACGTTTTATTGATCTTATTGCAGAAGGACAGCCTTGGGTTGCTTTTGCACTCGAATATTATAATGGCGATTCTCAAGGAATTGTAGCTTCCGCAAAAAGCGGCGTAAAAACATTAAAAGACTTGTACGGAAAGAAAGTTGCTATTATTCACAATGGCGACACCGGCGACTACATGCTTCATCGCGCTTTCGATAAAAGCGGTTTAGACGTATCTAAAGTTCAAAAAGTTGAGATGAATCCTCGAAACTTCCAGGCTGCTTTCTCTTCTGGACAGATTGACGCAATTTCTTCGTTCGACCAGAATCTTGCTGCGGCTATGACAACTCCTGGTTCTAAGTTGCTTGTAAACGCTAAGAAGTATGGCAATATGAACGTTACTATTCATATTGTTTCTAGGAGCTTTGCTAAGAAGCATCCTGAACTTGTGAAGAAAATGTACAAGGCTCTTGTGCGCGAAGCAAAGAAGTCTCACAAGGAAAAGAATGTTATTGGCAACGCTTATAAGCAGCTTGGTGCATCTGACACGATTATTAAGCAGATTGAAAAGTTTGATAATCCAACAATTCGACCAATCGACGCTAAGGGCTTGGAAATGATGAAGGTTCAAGCCAAAGAATACGTTAAGTATGGTTTGATTAAGCAGGCTCCAAAGAATTTGGATGATTCTGTAATGGACTGCAGCAAGTAAGAATTATTAACTAACTAAAATACGACTATGTTTAAGAGCATTTTTCATAAGCGTCACGATGCGGAAGTTTCGGAAGAATCTACTTACGAATCAAATATTAACGATAGTGATTACTGCGTTAGTATGGAGAATCTTGGTATTTCTTTCAAGACTTCAGAAAGTAAGAATACAGAAAATAATTCTGCAGCTAATTCTTCTTTCGTATTGAAAAACATTACGATGAGAATTAAAAAAGGCGAGTTTGTGTCGCTTATTGGTAGATCCGGTTGCGGAAAAACGACGCTTTTGAAAATAATTTCAGGACTTCTTACTCCTACCGAAGGCAGCATTCACGCCACAAGCCGTCAGGCTATTGGTTTTCAGGACGCGAGATTAATACCTTGGCTTTCTGTAAGCAAAAATGTTGTTTTTGGTATGGAAGCAAGTAAGCAAGAGCTTAAGGATATTGCGCATTTAGCGCTTTGCCAAATGCAGCTTGAAGGCTACGACAATAAGTGGCCATCTCAGCTTTCAGGCGGCCAAGCGCAGCGCGTATCTTTAGCAAGAGCTTTAGTTAGAAATCCTGAATTATTGTTGCTTGACGAACCTTTTGGTGCTTTGGATGCTCTTACTAGATTCGATATGCAAGATTTGCTTAATAAGCTTCAAGCAAAATACGGCTGGAGCACGCTTATGGTTACGCACGATATTGCGGAAGCTGTGAGACTTTCTAACCGGATTCTTATGATAAAAAATGGTGAGATTGCTAAGCAATGGCATATTAATCGCGAACATCTTGACGCTCAAAATCGTCCTGTAAATCATAGTGAAATAGAAGATGAGCTTAGAGAAGCGTTACAGTAATAACGCAAAAAATAATAAATAAAGGCGACTGCAAAATAAGCGGCCGCCTTTATTTATAAAATAAACACAAGCAAATTTACCAAGCTAAATCTTCAAGAAGTTGACGCACCCATGAAAGTATCTTATGCTCGCTCATTGCGCTAGTTCCAAGCGAAGATTCAAAAGGCGCTGGAATAACAAGCATATGCGTAAGCGGACGATACTTTGCTCCGCGGTAAATTCTTTGCAAACGCATCCACAACGAGTCTTTTGGATCTAAACCAATAACGCGAACTGATTTACCTTGGGAGCTAATTTGTGTAATACCAAGTTCGCGAGCTTTAAAACGCAGGCGAGCAACATCACACAACACATCAAACGATTCAGGCGGCTCACCAAAACGATCAAGCAACTCATCGTGCAACTCTTGCAAATCATTATTATCGTGAGCTGAAGCAAGCTTACGATACGCTTCCAAACGAAGCTTGTCCGAAGAAATATAATCAACCGGAAGAGACGCTTCAACAGGCAAATCAATACTCACAGCCACAGACTCAACGCGTTCCGGCTCCTTATACTGCTCAACAGCTTCTGAAACCATGCGCACGTATAGATCAAAGCCGACTCCATCAATATGCCCACTTTGCTCATCTCCAAGCAAATTACCGGTTCCGCGAAGCTCCAAATCTTTCATAGCAACGTCAAATCCGGAACCTAAAGCAGTATGTTGAGCAATAGTTGCAAGTCTGTCGTGAGACTGCTGAGTCATTGGCTTTGAAGGGTCATACAAGAAATAAGCGTAAGCACGCTCACGTCCTCGCCCAACTCGCCCGCGAAGCTGATGCAATTGACTTAAACCAAATCTGTCTGCATGATCAACAATAAGCGTATTCGCATTAGAAATATCAAGACCGGTTTCAATAATCGTAGTGCACACAAGAACGTCAATATCTCTATGCCAAAAATCACGAATTACAGCATCAAGCTGCTTTTCACCCATTTTTCCATGCGCAATAGCAACGCGCGCATCCGACACAAGCTCGTGAATTTTATTTGCAACAGAACTAATATCTTCTACGCGATTATGCACGTAAAAAACTTGTCCTCCGCGAAGAAGCTCACGTTTTATGCATGCTGCAACTTGCGCGTCTTCATACGCGCCAACAAAAGTAAGAACTGGAAGACGGTCTTCTGGAGGCGTAGCAAGAGTCGACATTTCACGAATACCAGTTACAGCCATTTCAAGCGTTCTTGGAATTGGCGTTGCGGAAAGACTTAATACGTCAACGTTTGTGCGCAAAGCTTTTAACGTTTCCTTATGCTCAACGCCAAAACGCTGCTCTTCGTCGATTATGACTAAACCTAAATCTTTGAATTTTATGCTAGGGTTTAAAAGCTTATGAGTTCCAATAACAACATCCACGCTTCCGTCTTGAAGACCGCTTAAAGTTTCTTCAATTTCTTTAGCTGTTTGGAACCTGCTCATTGCAGCAACTTTTACTGGGAATCCTTCAAAACGGTTGGTAAAAGTTTCGTAATGTTGCTGAACTAGCAACGTAGTTGGCACCAATACAACAACTTGCTTAGAATCCTGCACAGCTTTGAAAGCAGCTCGCAACGCAATCTCAGTTTTCCCAAAACCAACATCTCCGCAAATCAAGCGATCCATCGGCATTGGTTTTTCCATATCTGCTTTTACTTCGTCAATTGTAGTAAGCTGATCTGCAGTTTCTTGGTAAGGAAAAGCGTCTTCCAACTCTTTTTGCCAAGGCGTATCTTTACTAAAAGCAAAACCGCGAGACTGCTGGCGCGCGGAGTAAAGTTTAATAAGATTTTCCGCAATTTCGTGAACATGCTTTTTAGCTTTTGCTTTAGTTTGAGCCCAATCAGAGCCTCCAAGCTTATTAAGCTTTGGTATTTCGGCACCAATATATTTACTAACTAAATCAAGCTGATCTGTTGGAATAAATAATTTATCTGCAGGAGCGTTACGTTTACTTGGAGCGTATTCGATTACTAAATATTCACGAGTTGCAGTTCCACCAGTTACTGCAATATTGCGCTGTTTCATGCCAATAAAACGGCCAATTCCATGCTGCTCGTGTACTACGAAATCTCCAGGCTTTAATTCCATTAAGTCGATTGCTTTACGCCTACGTTTTGGCGTTTTTAATTGAGTTGCAGCTGAAGATTTGCCGGTTAAATCACGTTCGCTAAGCAGCGCAATTTTTGCATCTTTATCAATAAAACCGTCTGAAATACTCGATTTTAACGTTGTAAAATTATGCACACCTGTTGCGTATATTGCTCGTCTTAATCTAGCGAGAGTGCCAGATGCTGCAGAAGTAATAGTTACATTAAAACCATTGTCAATAAGTGAAGCGATTCCGCCTGCAACTTTCGATTCATCTCCGCGAAACTCTTGAGGCTCGCAAACAGGCAGATCAATATTCCCGTAAACATTTTCGTCAACTCCAAATGAAGTTAATTTCCAAACGTCATGATTTGAAAATTCAAATGAAGAAAGCGTTTCGTCGAAATCTAAAAAGTTTGCTTGATCAAAAGTGATTGGAGCTCCAGATCCAAGACCCGAAGCTGCAACATGCCAGCTGGCTGCCAAAAATTCGTTTGCTGTAGCTGTAACATCTGCTGCTGCTCGGCGACATTTTTCCGGATCAGAAAGCATAATAACAGCATTCTTTGGCAACATGCTTTGTACCGATTCCATGTTGTCTACTAGCGCAGGAATCAAAGATTCCATACCTTCCACAGGTATAGAATTTGCGATGGATTCAAGCATATCTTCAGCGTTCGGAATCTTGCCAATAAGCGAACGCGCACGATTGCGAATTTCTTCAGTAAGCTGAATTTCTCTGCAAGGAGTTGCCCAAATTTTTTCAATATTGTTACCATACGTGCGCTGATCGGAAGCATGGAATTGCTTCATTGTGTCAATTTCGTCACCAAAAAATTCAATGCGCACAGGATGTGTCATTGTTGGCGCAAATACGTCAATAATTCCACCTCGAACTGCAAACTCACCGCGCTCCATCACTAAATCAACGCGATTATAAGCATTCTCAACAAGACGTTTCGTAGCCTCCTCAAGAGGAAGCTCTTTTCCGCACTCGAATATAAGCGGCTGAATATCTCCAAGACCCGAAACAACAGGCTGAATAAGAGAGCGAACAGGAAGAACAAGCGCTCGAATCGGCCCAAATAAAGAACTACCCTCTTCTGGATGCTTAAGCCTACGAAATACTGCAATTCTACTTGCAACAGTATCTGCTCTAGGCGAAAGTCGCTCATGTGGTAAAGTTTCCCAAGATTCAAGTTGAGCAATATCTTGCGGATTGCCCTTGTACCAGTCACGAATTGACTCAGTAAAATCCTCAGCATCTCTACTTGAAGGAACAATTACAACAACAGGCATATTTTCAGCTACAGATGCAGCAAGAGCAGGTCGTATGCCAACTGGAGCTGAAATAGTAATCTCGCTAATTCCAGACGCGTTATTAACTTCAGCAATTTCAGTTTCGTTTGCTTCAGCTTGAGTATTTTTTGCGATTATTTCGTCAATATTATTTTTAGATAATGCGCAAAATAATTTATCTTCGCTACGCAAATCCAGCAAAATATCTTGCAAACTTATTACAGATATTTCATCACTTTCTGCGTTTTTATTAGCGTTTTTATTAGCGTTTTTATTAGCTACTTTCTTTGCCTCAATATCAGCGGCCATTAAAATGCTCCTGAGTTGCTGCAAGACCGCGGAAAATCACGCTTTCTGCAGCATCGGCACCGTCTGCTAAGAAGTTAGGAAGTTCAGATTTTTGAGTTCCGCCAAAGCAGCCAAGCACCCAATTTACAGTATTGTCGTGCGCATGAGCACCACGCTGAGCATGACCTACACCCATGCGGACGCGAGCATATTCTTGAGTTCCAAGAGAGCGGTCAATAGACTTAATGCCATTATGGCCGCCTGCGGAACCGCCAGCTTTTACTTTAATTCTGCCAAAATCTAAATCCATGTCGTCGTGGATTATAACAATGTGATCCGGATCAATCTGGTAATAAGAGCTTATTGAAGCAACTGCAGCTCCAGAATTATTCATAAAAGTTAACGGCTTTGCAAGGAAAAACTTAGCCATTTTTCCATCCAGATTCATCACGCCTTTACCAAGTTTTGCTAAGCCTTTGTGATCAGAAAGCGACACCGACCAGCGCTCTGCAAGCACATCCGCTACCATAAAACCCATGTTGTGACGCGTACCTTCATACTTTGTTCCAGGATTTCCTAAACCTGCAATAAGCCAAAAATCAGATGCCATACATCCCCACCCCAATTCGCATAGGTGCCAACAACAAAACGGGCGCATCGATTGAAGCTGGATTTCCAACTACCCGATACGCCCTCATATACTGTAATCTATTTTAGCAAGACTCAAGTCATTGCGTAAACTACTTCAAAAATTCGTCCGTAGTTAATTCTTTTGCTTGAGGAGTTTTATATGTTACTTTGCCTTTAGAATCCGTATACGCGCCTTCCTTACTTAGGAAGTTGAAGTATTCCTGAGCACCCTTAACATCATTCGTACCAAACACAAACTTGCCGCTTTTTATGTCTGCACGATTGCCCCAATATTGTCCATCAACAATCATCTTCATGCTTCGCTTAACGAATTTCACATCAAGATTAGCTTCAGGAGCTTCTTTTACTAAAATATTCGCAGCTTCATCTGGGTGATTGTAAGCGTATTCGTAACCGCGCTTAACTGCTTTAACAAAAGCGCGAACAAGCTTCGGATTTCGCTTAACCGTGTTTGCGTGAGTAATAATGCCAATAGTGTCCTGCTGGCCTGGCACGCCATAGTCTGCTTCTTTAAAGCAACGCAACTTTGGACCATACATTTGCGCTTGTACGCCTTCCCAAGTGCCATAAAAACCACCAAAATCAGCTTTTCCGGATTCTAGCGTGCGGAAAGTGGAAGTACCAACAGTAACCTTATCAAACTTACCTTCGCCACCATCATGCTGAATCATTCTGCGAATAACAGCATCGCCTTCTGCTGATCCAAAGGTTGCGAAAGTTCTACCATCAAAGTCTTTAGGAGAATGAATTTTATTGTTTTTATAAAGAGAGCACCAAATTGCGCTAGGCTTTTGCTGAACTTGCAAAACTTCCTTCAATTTAGCACCCTTTGTGCTGAAATCTGCAAGATTAGTAGTATTGCTTAAAGCAAAATCAGCAGCTCCAGAATCAACAGCATGCTCGGCACCAGTTTGAGACACAGCCAAAATATTTACGTGTAAACCAGCTTGCTTAAACCAGCCCATATGCTTTGCCACGTATACGCCAATATGATTAGTATCTGGTATCCAAGAAAGCATAAAAGATACGTTTTGAAGACCAGTTTTACTATTTTGCTGACTATTGTTTGATCCACACGCGCACAAAGACAGAATGCAGCATGAGCTTATAAAAACTGCTATTGCACGCATAATATTTTTATTAAATTGCAAACAAAAAGCACGCGTATTGCGCCATAATTGACATATCATGAGTTCCCTAACTTTCTTAAAAATCCGCTTTCTGGGAATGTGACACGAACTTGGCAGAAAACGGTATCAAGGGCCTAGCCCGCGCCGTTCAATGCCCCCGAAATATAACTTTCGGTTTGCCACACATTGACTCACGAAACGACTCGATTATGCACTAATCGAAAGACAAACATGCTTAAAATACACGCTTACTAACTACATACTAGCTATGTGATATTTTCATAAAAGAAAGTTTTAAAATTTTTACGTTGTTTGATTGGGGCAGCAGTCAAACAGCTACAACAAGCATTATTGCTTGTATATTGAAAGGAACAATATTCCATGACGCGCGCGCGTTGGAAATCTCTACTGCACAATTATCTGCCAACAGTAATTTCTATTATTACACTACTAATTTTTTGGCAGCTTTCTTGCAAGTTCTATAAAATTCCAGAAAATTCTATTCCAACTCCTACAGATATTGCTAAAGCAACATGTGACGTATGGCCGCAATTATGGCCTGCAACTCTTGCAACTATTGAAGAAACAGTTATTGGTTTTGCAATAGCTATTTTAAGCGGAATTCTTTTAGGAGTTTTATTCCACGTTTGTAGAGTAATCAATTCTGCACTATTTCCGCTGCTTTGCGCTGCGCAAACATTGCCGCTTATTTCGATTGCACCACTGTTTTTGATTTGGTTCGGCTTTGAAACATCCGGAAAAATTGTTATCGTAACTATTTTTAGCATGTTCCCTATTGCTGTTCAAACAATTAGAGGTCTTGATGCTGTGCCAACTTTTTATAGCGATGTAGCTTTAACGTGCGGAGCTGGACGAGTTTGGACGCTTTGGCATGTGAAATTACGAGTTGCAGCCCGCCAAATTTTTGGCGGTATTCGCATTAGTGCAGCCTACGTTTTTGGCGCAGCTACTACTGCAGAATATCTTGGCGCTCGTCAAGGCTTAGGTATTTGGCTACAAGCTGCATATAATTCTTTCCGCACTCCGCTTATTTTTTCTGCAACTTTCGTAATTATTGCGTTTACTGCAATATTGATGAGCGCAGTCAACATAAGCGAGCGATTATTGCTCGGCCCTGTAAGCGACGACGAAGATCCAGATAGTCAGCTTTAAAACACCGTTACTAACTCAGCTAACAAACTGAGAAAATAACGCATATATAGCAATATCCGTTATTATCTCAGCTACAAAACTGAGATAATAACGGATTAATAGCGGCGATTCTACTACTTTGCAGATTCTTCTTTCATAGCCTCGCCAATAGCATCGCTTAGCTCCTTTTGAGCTTTGCCATACGCTTCCCAATTACCCTCACGCATAGCAGCATCGGAATCCTTTAACGCTTGAGCTGCACGCTTAAGAGCAGCTTTTACTTGAGGATTTAGCGAAGATGGATTAGTAGAGGAAGCTTGATTAGAATTCTGCTTGTTATCTTTACTACCTTCGCTTATTTGAGGCTTATCTGCTTTATCAACAGGATTATTAGATGCGTCTCCTGCCAAAGCTCCGGAATCTCCGCCAAATACTTGATCAAGAGCTTCATCTAACGTGTCAGCAAATCCAACTTGATCGCCAAACGCAACCAAAACCTTCTTAAGCAACGGATAGCTAGTTGATCCGCTCGACTGCACGTAAACAGGCTCAACGTAAACTAAGCCACCACCCAATGGCAAGGTAAGCAAATTACCGCGCTTAACTTTTGTAGATCCAGATTCAAGCAAATTCAACTCTTTAGACACGTTCGCATTTGCGTTGAAGTTGTTTTGAGCTTGACCAGGACCTGGAACGTTAGAAACCTTCGGTAATTCTTGCAAGCGAAGCTTACCATAGTTTGGCCCAATCTTTCCTGGAGTATCTCCAGCATCTGAATCAACAGACAAGAAACCAGTTAAAATTTCGCGAGTAATCTTACCTGCAGGAATATATGTAGAAACAAGCGAAAATACCGGCTTCTTTGCATCTCCAGTTTGCAAAGTCAAATAGTAAGGCGGTTGCAAAATATCCTCACGCTGAAGACTTTGAGATTCGGTAGGATCTACAGGAACCTGCCAAAAATCTTCACCAGAGAAGAATTGACTTGCGGTATCTACATGATACTTTGCGAGCAAATAACGCTGAACCTTAAACAGGCTTTCCGGATAGCGCAAATGCTTCATTAAATCGCCGGAAATTTTAGAAATATCGTGATAATGCCCTGGGAATATTGATTTCCAAGCCTTAATCACAGGATCATTTTTATCCCACACGTACAAGTCAACCGAACCATCGTAAGCGTCAACCGTAGCTTTCACAGAATTGCGAATATAATTTGCACGCTGATTAGTTAAGCCCTTAATCGAACGAGAAGTTGTTGTTGTGGAATCTTGGGTTATGCTACCAAAATCAGTCATCTGCGAATAAGGATATGCATCGGATGTAGTGTATCCGTCAACAATCCACTTAACTCGGCCATCAACAACCGCAGGATACACGCGACCATCCAAAGTTAAGTATGGAGCAACTTTAGATACGCGAGTCTTAGGGTCACGATTGTACAAAATCTGCGAATTTTCAGTCACGCGATCCGAGAATAGAATCTGATCAGACTCAAAACGAATAGCGTGCATCAACCTCGAGAAGAAGTTTCCTACGCTTGGACCACCGTTACCTTTGAAAGTAGTTAAAGCACCTTGAGATCCAGTTGGGTAATCAAACTCCCATGGAGCCCTACCCTTTGGCGCACCAACAATAGAATATTCTGGAGCGTTTGGAGAGAAGTAAATACGAGGCTCATACTTTTGCAACTTCGTAAGCTTGCCTTGAGTAGGAATACCGTATTCCATAAACTGAGGCTGACCGTCCGCAGTTACTTTATTTCCGTAAGCTGCAACCATGCCGTATCCGTGAGTGTAAACAGTGTGATCGTTCACCCAGTTGCGATTATCGTTACCAGCCAAATCTAGTTCTCGAGCAGCAATAACAGTATCTTGGCTCACTCCGTCAATATCATATTTGTCAACAGAAAGAGTATCTGCAAATGTGTAGTATTGCTTTGATTGCTGAAGCTGGCGGAATGTTGGAGAAGTAACTTGAGGATCGAGCAAACGAATTTGCGCTGTAGATTCTGCTTCTTTTGCAAGAGCGCCAGATTTGCCTTTAGAAGTTGCGTTATACGATTCTTTCTTTACATTATTCAAACCATACGCGAACTTCGTAGCATCAATATTTCGCTGAATATAAGGAGCTTCCAACTCTTGCGCATTAGGAGCAACCTTAAAACGTTGCAAAAGAGCTGGCCAAGCAAACGATATAACAATAGAGCATGCAATCATAAAAGCTATAGCAGTAGTCGGAGTTTTCCAAGCTTTTACAGCAGTTTTAAAACGCTCAGCAATCGGCGCTTCTCCCTCTAATGCGTGAGATTTCATAATCCAGAAAGCAATAACAGCACCAACCACAACAGTTACTATTGCAAGTACTATGCTTCCAGGCACTCCAGCATTCATATCAGTATATGAGCCACCAGTAATACGCGGGCCGTCAAGAGTTACAACAGCAAACATGTCTAAAATTTGCTGAGCTGCCCAAGACAAAATCACAAGCATAAACCATATAGCAATCTGCATGCGAGCGCGCTTTGTAACGCTTAATATTCCTTTTCCGTGAATTGGCATAGTAAGGCGAATAGCACCCATAAGCAAATGCGTAATAACAGAGAAAATAAGAGAGATTACTAGTAAAAGCACGAAAGCGCTTGCAAACAGTCTTAATCCAGGAAGTACGAATACGTAGAACCCGTTGTCAATTCCAAATTGTGGATCTTTAATTCCAAAAGACTGAGCATTAAACATGAGCAAAATTTGCACCCAGTGACTGTAGAATCGCAAACCGAATATTGCGCCAACAATTAGTGAAACAATACCAGCAGCATGTAAAGCAACTTTAGAACTAATGCCATGTTTTAAGTCTATGATATTTCCGTTTACGCGAATGTAGGATCCGTCTGCATTGCTTGGACGAGCTTTAATTGCCAGTGCTGCAGACAAGTATCCAAAAGCAGACATCAGCACAGCGTATAGCACCCAAACACCTATTTTTGCAGCTAACTGAATCCAAATTACGCTTTCAAAGCCGAGTTGCGCGTACCACATGCAATCAGTTATAAAGTTTGCTAGTGCAAATGTTGCAGCTACAGCAAAGGCAATTATTACAACTACAATTGCAAGAATCCAACGCCACTTTTTTGAACCGCCAATAAATTTACCTACATTAAACTCTAATCTCATAGAACGCTTATGCTCCTTATTTTTGATGACTTTATCATCGTTTTTATTGGTGTTATTACTTTCGCTATTTTTTGGCGAATCGCCTTCGTCTTCTAGTTTTTTCTTAGCTTCTAATAGATCACTAAAGAGGTCACCAATGCCATCATCGTCACTATAATAGTCTGCCAAATCTTTTATTTTTTTTGCAAACTTTGAAGAAGTCTTATCTTTGTTTTCACCATTAGACTCATCTTCAGAAGCATCTTTAGAAGCATCTTTAGTAACAACATCATCACTGCTATTATCTTCATCAATGCTTTCTACAATTACATCTTGTTCGCTGGAATCATCCATAGAACCATCAGTAGAATCATTATTTTGATTGCGCTTTTTCTTTCCGTCACTTGTATAATCGGCACGCTTATGCGTTTTAGTGTTTTTAGGTTTTTTAGCCATATACGCGCCAAAAGCAACCCATGCAATGCCAATGATTATTTCTATGATGATTTTCAACATAAAGTTAATATTACTATATTGATTATTTACAATCTACATTTTGTGTAGTCAAAAGTAATTACAAAAAGCGCGCCCGCAAAGTTAATGCGAACGCGCTTAAGTTGATTAAATTGATTAAATTAAATCAGATTGAAGCATTAAGCTTAAGCAACATCTGGATCGTCTTTAGCGATTGTGCCAGTAAGCTTACCAATAGCCTTCATAACGTGATACACAACCAACACCACAACAGTGCCGATAGCAATACCGTTGAATTGAATTCCAGAAATAGCAAACTGGAAGTTAGCAATACCAATAATCATCACGATTGCAGCAATCATAATATTCACTGGCTTGTCGAAGTTCACTTTATTTTCAACCCAAATGCGCACACCAATCATGCCAATCATGCCGTAAAGCAATGTTGTTACGCCGCCCAATACGCCAGCTGGAATGGAGTTGACAATTGCACCAAACTTAGGGCAAAGGCTTAAGATAAACGCAAATGCTGCTGCGCACCAGTATGCTGCAGTTGAGTAAACTTTAGTTGCAGCCATAACACCAATATTTTCGCCATATGTAGTTGTGCCGCAACCGCCGAAGCAGCCAGCAATAGCAGTACCTAAACCGTCAGCAAACAAAGCTGTGCCAATCTTGGAATCGTAATCTCGACCAGTCATCTGAGCTACAGACTTAACGTGGCCAACGTTTTCAGCAATAAGCACAAGCACAACCGGCAAGAACATAAGCAGCACAGAGAAATCAACTTGTGGAGTGTGGAACTTAGGGAAACCAATCCATGAAGCATGCTCAATCTGGCCAAAATCAACTTGTCCTTTAAAGCAAGCGTAAGCATAACCAACAAGAACACCAAGAAGAATATTCAAACGTCCAAGAAGACCACGGAACACTACTGCAATAAGCATAACCGCAACCAACGTTACCAACGCTGTATCTGGAGCTTTCTGGAAGTTACTCCAAACAGCAGGACCCAAATTAAAGCCGATAATTGCAACGATTGCACCATTAACAACTGGCGGCATAATAACGTCAATCCACTTTGCGCCTGCAAAATGCACAAGAACACCAATAATCGCAAGAAGCAAACCAGTGCACATAATGCCGAAACTTGCAACAGCAATTCCCTTATGTGCGGCTGTTACTGCCATAACAGGTGCTATAAGACCAAAAGAGCTTCCCAGATAACTAGGAAGCTTATTTGCGTTAATCAATAAGAACAGTGCCGTGGAAAGAGCAGTGAACATCAAAGTAGTTGATGGATCAAAGCCGGTAAGAATAGGCACTAAGAACGTGGCACCAAACATTGCAATAACATGCTGAGCACCAATACCAGCAGTACGCGTCCAGGTTAAACGCTCATCTGGCTCAACTACTTCACCTGGCTTTAAGGTTTTACCATCGCCATGAAGTTGCCATGTAAATAACGAACTCATTTCTTCTCCTTGTTAAAACAAGTTTTGCAAGAGACTGTGCGTACAAGTGTTGTTCTCTTAAAAAAAAAAACAGGTACTTGTCAAGCGCTGGGATGGCAGCTTCTGGGAGGTCTCCATTGTGCCACCGACCCATATGCCAAATGGACATTCTAATGACGCAAAAGATAAGTGTCGAGTATAAATAAAAAATCGTAAATAAGCTTCTTATTTTTGTTGAAATTTCAAGCAAAATCGGTGTGTCGAAAAGAGCGCAAAAAGCACCAACCGAAGTTTACACTTACTCACTTATGTTTATAAATTTAATTAAAATTTGCAAGATATTTATAGCATTTGACCAAATCATTAATTTATGTTCGTTTTTGTCCGATTATGAGAGAATAATGAGCTAAATGGTTAATTTCTTTGATACATGGAAAAAGAAAATCTGCACCATCGATATGGCTCTTATTGCCGTATTGACACTTCTAGCTTCCTTCATTGGTAGCTGGCTTAAGCAATACCCAGGCTTAAAACTTCTGGGCGCTCTTATTATTGCGTTGCTTGTTGGCATGGCTCTGCAGCTGCCATTGCACGCATACAAAAAGAATAATCCTTCAAGGAGAGCAGGGGTTAAAAGCGCTGCTGGCTTGATTGCAAATAAGCTTCTTCGTCTTGGCATTATTCTTCTCGGCTTTAAGCTGAATTTACATGATTTGTTCACTAAAGGCATTAAGTGCTTGCCTATTGCAGCTGTATTAGTTGCAGTTATGGTTTGCGTAACTTATAACATTGCTAAACTTTTGAAGGTAAATCCTCAACTTGCAATGTTAACTGCCGGTGGCACAAGTATTTGTGGCGCAGCTGCAGTTATGGGCCTTTCCGGTTCTATGCCAGTTCTCCCTGAAGAAGAAGACGAAAAAGAACAAAACGAAGTTATGGCCGTTGCAACAGTTGCAATTATGGGCACAATTTATGCTCTTGCCGAAATCTTCATTCTTCCTCACTTTGGCATGACTAAGCAGCAGCTTGGCATTGCTTCTGGCGCTTCTCTTCACGAAATCGCACATGCTGTAGCAGCTGGCGGCGCTTTTGGAAGCATCGACGTTGCAACAATTATGAAACTTGCTCGAGTTCTTATGCTTGTTCCAGCATCTATTTTCATTGCAATTTGGTGGAATGCTCGTCATAGCAAAGTTGAAAATGGTGGAAAGCATAAGATTAGCTTCCCTTGGTTCATGCTTGGATTTATTGCAGCATCCGTGATTGGAACCTACGTTCCTTTCGTAAGCGCAATCGCTGCAACTTTGGTTGATGCAGGATACGTTTTCCTTGGCATGGCTATGGCTGCTCTTGGAATTAACGTAAACTTCCGAGTTATTTTTAAGCAAGGACGTATGGCATTCTTAGCAAGCTTCTTGGCTTCTATTGTTTTGGTAGCCTTGGCTTGCGTAGCTGCAACTTTGTTCTTTTAATTAAATTAAATAACTTATAAGCATAAAAAGAGGACCTTCAACTTCAACAGAAGGCCCTCTTTTTTATTTGTAATAATCAAATAATCAAACAATCAAAAATAAAACTACTTAAATTGCACTTATACAATTCATCTAACCAATATGAACTTTAGCTCCATCAGGAATATTATCGTAAAACCATTTTGCGTCAGGAACGCTTAAACGCACGCAACCGTGAGATGCAGGCGAACCAAGTTTTCTGCCTTCAGAAGGAATATAATCTCCAAAGTTATAACTTGTTGGAACAGAATGGAACAAATATTGCGCGCCAATAAAGCCTACCCAATAATCCGCTCCAATACCCTCGTTTTCATTAAAGAAATGCTTTCCGCGCATATTAATATGGTAATCTCCATGAGGCGTAGAATCATTTACTCCCGAACTCATAATCATCGAATAAACAGTTTTGCCTTCAGCAATAATATAAACGCGTTGCTTTTTTAGATTTACATTTACTTTAATATTTTCAGCTTTTATACCAGAAATATTTGGGTACGCGCCTCCTGTTGGGCTCTTCCACAATCTGTTACTAGCAGTGCGTTTTTTACTATATTCTGCTTTAGAACGCTTATTTTTAGAATTAGAAAGTTCTTTTTTAATATCAGACTTATTTAAATCACTTCTTTTTGCACCACTACTGCTTAGCGTTGTTTGTTGCAATCGTAACGAATTACGAGATCTTGCAGACAGCATATTAGAAATTTCGAATCCAACAAAACATAGAAGAGCAGATAATACGCTAACAAGCACAACAACAATTACAGTTCGAACAAATTTTGAACCATATTTCCACAATTTACGCGTAATTCTTACAATGCGAGCGCACTTTTGTATGTCGCTTAACATATTACGAATAAATTGCATATTATCTCCATTGCGTAAGCAAAAGCGTTGCTTCTTTTAGTCTACCAGCAGACTTATGGAAACAACGCTAAAAAAACAAAATTTATTATTTAATAAAATAAATTTCGTATTAAATATTTAATATTAGTAAAGCTGCGCAATAAATATCATACGTTGAATTTGAACTCAACAATATCTCCATCTTGCATGACGTAATCGCGGCCTTCAAGGCGAAGTTTTCCTTCTTCCTTAATTTTTGCCATGGAGCCGTCAGCTGCTACAAAATCGTCGTAAGATACGATTTCTGCTTTAATAAAGCCGCGCTCAAAATCAGTGTGAATTACGCCAGCAGCTTGAGGAGCAGTCCAACCTTTATGAATTTGCCAAGCGTGAACTTCCTTAACACCAGCAGTTAAGTAAGTTTGAAGGCCTAAAATGTCGAAACCTACGCGCGCAAGCTGATCCAAACCAGATTCCTTTAAACCAGCATCTTCAAGCATTTCGCGAGCATCCGCTTCGTCGAGCTCAGTAAGTTCGGACTCAAATTGGGCATTCAAGAATATTGCTTTAGCAGGTGCCACGGAAGCAGAAAGCTTAGACTTTAAATCTTCGTCGGCAAGCTCAGAATCATCTACGTTAAACACGTAAATAAATGGCTTAGCAGTTAGCAAGTGCAAATCATACACGTCGTTTTTATCAATAAGCTTTTCGTTATGAGCTTGATCAATAGTTTTGCCAGATTCAAGAATTTCTTTAGCTTTGTTTACAGCGTCTACGTATTCTTGCGTAACTTTTTTGCCGCGCAAATCTTTTTCAAGCTTTGGCAAAGCATTATCAATAGTTTGCATATCGGCAAGAATAAGCTCAGTGTTAATCGTGTCAATATCGTCTGCAGGATCAACTTTGCCATTCACATGCACAATATCGTCATCATTAAACGCGCGAACAACTTCACAAATTGCGTCTGCTTCTCGAATATTTGCAAGGAACTTATTTCCTAAGCCTTCACCCTCGGAAGCACCCTTAACAATGCCTGCAATATCAACAAAAGTAACTGTTGCTGGCACAATCTTTTCGGTATTAACCAACTTTGCGAGCACTGGAAGACGACGATCCGGCAGAGGAACAATACCAGTATTTGGCTCAATAGTTGCGAACGGATAATTTTCTGCCAAAACGTTATTACGAGTTAAAGCATTAAACATAGTGGACTTGCCCACATTTGGCAAGCCGACAATTCCAATAGTTAAAGACATATTTACCTAGTTTAGACCAGCGTCGGGAAAGCCGACACAACTTACTTTATTTAGTTTACTTACTTTACTTAATTTGTTTAGTTTATTTAGTTTCTATTTTCAATAGCATCAACTGCAGAAATAACATCTCCCCTAAATCCGCGAGATTCTAATTGCGCAACGCCTCGAATAGTTGTTCCTCCTGGAGAGCACACGGCGTCTTTCATTTGACCTGGATGCGTGCGAGTATCCATATAAAGCGCACCAAAGCCTTCAATCATTTTTGCAGCCAAGCGGTAAGCGCAATCTCTTTGCAAACCGTACTTTACGCCAGCATCTCCCAACGCTTCCATATACATTGCTGTAAAAGCTGGAGCACAACTGGAAATACACATTGCAATATTCATATGTTCAGCATCCACACGCTCTACTAAAGAGATTGGCTCAAATAAGGAGTTAAACATTGAAAGTTGAGCATCCGTAAGAGAATTAGAAGTTTCAGCTAAAGTCACGCCTTGGCAGACTGCAATAGGAGTATTCGGAATAATGCACTGCACATGGCAATCTTTACCAAGAATCTCCTGGTAACGCTTAAGCGACCAACCGGCTGCAACAGAAATAACAGCAATACCGCGCTTAGCAATAACATCAGAAACAGGCTCTAAAACATTAGCAACCTGGTGAGGTTTTACAGCAATAATGATTGCGTCACTTGCTTCGCACACTTCTTTCGCTGTATGCACAGCGCGAGCGCCAATAAGCGAAGTATTTCGCTCAAGCTTTTCAAAATTATGAGCGCATGCAATAATATCTTCGCCTTGTAGCACTCCTTGTTTCAAAGCACCTTTAGCAATCGCTTGCGCCATGTTGCCATAGCCAATAAAACCAACAGTACTAAATGTTTTACTACTCATACATAATCCCCTTTTGCGCACTCATAAATACTCATAAATAGAGCACTATTTATTACACGAATAGATTTAATAGCATATCAAATAGTGCCCTATTAAACTCTTAAAGCACGCAACAGTTAAGAATAATATTGCGTTAACGCTTGTAAATTCCTTCTAAATCACCACGATTCAACGCTTCATTAAATAGATGACTAAATACTACGTCTCCATGCAAACCGTCATGCTCGAACTCGTTTGTGGTCCAATAATGAGAATTGGAAATACGAGAAAGAGTGTCAAGCTGAAGACCAGAATCCACGTACATATCGTCAAAATAAACTGCAGATTGCAACGGAACTTCGTTATTAGCAAGCTGATCTTGATCGTAAATCTTGCCAAACTGCTTATCTTTCATTAAGCAGTCAACCGCTGGAAGGAACGGTTGCAAAGCAAGCTCTTGATCATACATCCAAGGGAACATCGCTTCGCCAGTAAAAAGAAGAGGACGAGCAGAACCAGAAAACTCTGGCATTGTTTCCCTAACTTGCTGTGCAGCCCACAAAATTGGGTGCTCTAATTCGCCGTCAGCATAAATAAATTCTTGCAGCGGCCAATAAAGTGGACTAGAAGCTGTAGAATCCATGACACCGTACACAAATTCGTCACTTAAGCTACCTGCAGAAGCTCCACCACCGTGCTTAAACGCTTTCAAAGAGCCGTCACCATCTGCGAATGCGGAATCAAGAAGCCAATGTACACGCTCAAAACTTGGCTTCATACCAAAGGAAGAGCCCAACATTTGGAATCGCTCAACCGTGAGCTTCTCGCCATTTGGAAGTGTAACGTCTCCTTGAGCAATACGGTCTGCAATAGCAGCAGCACGAGCAACATCCTGCGGATAGCGCTCATAGAATTGCTCAGTTTTTCGAGCCATGCGTGGGAAAGTATGTTCATAAACTTCACGCGCATTTGCAGGAACATGAGGAATACCGCCTGTTGTAAAGCTTGCGATTAATCCTTGTGGGAAAAGCGACAAATACGTAAGCGTTAAGAATCCGCCATAGCTTTGCCCTAAAGAAACCCACTGCTTAGCGTTAAACTCAGTAAGACGCAAATGCTCAAAATCACGAATAATGGAATCAGCCAGGAAACGCTTCAAATACCACGCTTGACGCTCAACACTTACGCCGTCATCTGCCATACGTTTCATTGTTGAAGCATCAACTCTTGAAGAGCGTCCAACACCACGCTGATCTGGCAAAACTACGCGAAAATGCTTAATAGCCTCTTGAATCCAACCATCGCTCGAAGGTGAAAGTGGACGTGGGCACTGCCCGCCTGGGCCTCCTTGCAAGAACACAAGCAGCGGCAAATCGTCATGCACATGCTCAGGAGCGCAAACTACTCTACAGAACAATCGAATTGTTTCGCCTTTAATAGCTCCGCCAGGAGTGTTTCCTTCCCAATCAAGCGGCACATCAATCGCACGCTCTTCAACATGCAATCCCGGAACATAATAGCTTGTAAGCAATGCCATCTTGCTATCCCTTTCTTTATTTTCGTGCTACATTGCAACTATCAATTACACACTCTATTTATAAATCATACTCAAGTTTGATTGTTCTATAAAGTACTATGCACTAGCCTAGTAAGTATGAAACTACCCCACATGTTTAACAGTGCAATAAAACGCTTACGCAATGAGCTTACGATAAACGACATATTATGGGGTATTATTCCATTTATTCTTTTTATACTTTCAAGCAATCGATATGTTATAAGCAATATTGACGGCTTTCTAACTCAAGGTTCTCTTATTACAGTAGCGCTTATAAATATTGTTGTTGCATTACTACTTTCGGTACGAAAAATATGGCCTGAACAAGCGGCTATTATTTTTATTGTTGTTTGCATTATGCAATTACTATTTGGCCCTACTCGACTTTTCGCTGATTTCTTTGGTTTTGTGCTACTTGTTAACGTTATTGCTCGAGGAAATCCAGAACATTCAAAAGCATTCGTTATTACAGCTTACGCAACCACCATATTATCTTGCGCAATAATATCGTGGAATATTGTAATGGGAGCAATATATTACAGCAATCGTTTAAAAAACGGTTATTCTTGCAGCGTACAAAATATAAATAGTAGTAACATAAAAAGTTGCGTTTCAGATATACTTAATTTTGCAATTCCTTCAATAATTTTTGCGATTATTATTACTACTATTACAGTTATTATTGGCTACTGGCAGCGCACTCATGTGCATACTATTCAACTTTTGCAAGAGCGCAATAACGCTATTCGTGCATATCGCAAAAAAGCTCAAAATGTTGCAGTTACAGCAGAAAGAGCGAGAATTGCTAGGGATATGCACGATATTGTTGCCCACACGCTTTCTATTATTATTGTGCAAGCAGATGGCGGCCGTTATGCTGCAACTCAAGATATTTCGCTCGCCAAAAAAACAATGCACATTATTAAAAATGAAGCTGAACGTGCTGTCCACGACATGCGTCGACTTCTAGAAGCTTTAACAGACTCCCCATCCAACCAATTGGATTTCAATCACATACCTTCACTTATTGAGCAAGCAAGGATTGCATCCCCTAAAAATATTTTTTGGCACACAGTAGATGGTACAAATGCTCAGGATCAACTCAACAAAGACGCACAAACAGTAGCGTACCGAGTCGTTCAAGAAGCGCTCACTAATATTCGAAAGCATGCAGGCGACGGCATTAAAATAAATATTCACGAACAATGGGATAATCAAGGACTAACGTTAAAAATTACTAACGAAATGCGTAAAATCGTAGCGCAGAAAACGAAAGATAGCAGCGCAACACATAAGCATGGCTACGGCTTAATCGGCATGAAAGAGCGCATTGAGAATCTTAACGGAACACTGGATTATGGAAAAGCAAAAGATGGAACGTTTAGTATTGTTGCTTTTATTCCATATTCTTACAGCACGGATCAATCAAACAGTACTGCTTCTCTATTAAATAGTATTTCTAACGTTACTTATAAGAATGCAAAAGTTAATAATCAATCAGCAGCGCAAGAAAAACCGGAAAATTCAAGCGATCAAACATCATCAGAAGTGTTGGCAGACGGTTTGACAGACGGTTTGCAAGAAGCCAATACTTCACGAAATAGGATTGAGAAAGTATCGCAATGGTTTGAAAAACATTGGCTTATTGGAGACATTATTTACGCATCACCTTGGACTGTTCTGATGCTTTTTGTGCCGACTTATGATTTTATTCTTGGAACTGGAATACCTTCACAATATTCAAGCTCGCTTTCATTACAAATACTTTATAGGGTATTTACTCTTACAACCATGGTGCCATTCATGTTTCGCAGAAAAGCTCCAACTACGTGCGCAATTGTTGCAGCAGTATTTTCTGCAATACAGCTTATATTCCTACCAAATATTTTATTTGCTAATTTATTCATACCAGCCATTGTTTATGCTGCTGTGCTCTATGGCAAAAAGCACGCATGGCAATGGGTTAGCGCAGTAGTGCTCGCAGAATCTACTATTTTTGCTGTAAAAATTGGTATTGTCACGAGAAATATTCCACAAACTGCAACTCCAATACAATTTCTTGCAACTAATGCGTACACAACTAATTTTTATGACCTTATGCAAATAGCGTCCGTTGGATTAGTTTTTGGTTTCGTAGTTGCGTTAATTTGTTTTACAGTTATTGCGTTTGCTTACTACCGACGTAACGACGATAATAATTTGCTGCTTCTAAAATCACGCAGAACGGAACTTGAGCAAGAACAAAAACAGCTAGCAATTCTTGCAGCAAATGCAGAAAGGCAACGACTTAGCGCAAATATTCAGCAAAAAGTTGCCGTTACACTACATAAAGTAATCGATGCCGCAAATAGCGGTATCGATATGCTCAACAAATACGAAGAAGCAAGAAATAATATAGAAAATCAAAACTGCGCAAAACCAGAGCAAGCACTTGAACAAAGTGAAGCAATTAGAAAATCTTTCAAAAATATTAGCGACGAAGGTCGTTCGGCACTTAAATACATGCGAAAACTGCTTGGGATCTTACGAGAAACCGGCTCCAGCGTTAATTCAACGAATAATGGTGCGAATGTAACTGAAATCGCAGTTCGTCCTGCTCCTTCGCTTGACGAGCAAATTCAACACAACGCTATAAATAAGCAAGAGTAACTTGATACTATGGAATATATGGAAAACAAGGGAGTAATTCGCGTCGCAATAGCCGACGATCAAGAGTTGGTTCGAGTTGGGTTCACCATGGTAATCAACTCACAGCAGGACATGCAAGTGGTAGCTCAGGCAGCCAATGGCGAGCAGATAGTAAAACTTACAGAAAGTGAACATCCAGACATTATTCTTATGGACGTTCGCATGCCTGTAATGGACGGGTTGGAGGCAACTCGCAGGATTCTGCAGCAGAAAGCTAACGCAAATACTCGAATTATTATTTTAACAACTTTTGATTTAGACGAATATGTTATGGCCGCAATTCATGCGGGCGCTTCCGGGTTCCTTTTGAAAGATACTGAACCTGAAACTTTGCTTAATTCAATACGAACGGTGTATCAAGGAAACGCAATTATTGCTCCGACTGCTACGAAGCGTTTGATTGAAAGTATGATTCAGCAAGGCAAAGTAGCAACAAATATTACAGCAAATAGATCTGCAAATTACAATGCGCAAGAAAGTTCTACCGCACAAGCAAATTCAGCTACGCAAGCAACGCAAAGCTGCGCGAGCGAAAATTCTGCTATTCCAGAGCTTACTGATAGAGAACGCGAAGTTCTTGTTGAAATCGCTCACGGACTTTCAAATCAGGAAATTGCCAACAAACTATTTATTAGCTTGCCTACAGTTAAAACGCATGTTGCGCATATTTTAGGAAAAATAGATGCTCGAGACCGCGTGCAGGCTGTAGTTTTTGCTTACGAAAATGGCTTAGTTAAGCCGTAAAATACCCAAAACATATAAAAATGCGGCTATTAATGCATAATGCACAAATAGCCGCAAATTTAGATTGTCAACGCACCTAGTAGCTTTTTAATTTATGCTTTAGGAGCACGGCGATGACGCATAACAGTTACGCCTGCAGCAGCTGCGCCCGTAATTGTTAACGCTCCAAGCGCTCCCCATATAAGCGTAGTAAACGCGTTATCAGAAGGCTTAGTTTCAGCCGTGGCACTTGCTTGTGCTTTTGGCTTTTCGTTTACAGTATCCGAAATCTTTTCGTCTGCTTCTTTAGCGTTGGTATCTGCTGACGTATCTTCAGAAACCTTAGAGTCTGCTGACTTGCCTTTTTCTGCTGACTTGCCTTTTTCTGCTGACTTGCCTTTTTCTGCTGACTTGCCTTCACTTTCAGTCCTATTTCCTGCAGAAGTAGACTGTTTAGTTGAAGAAGATTGAGAAACTGCGGTTTTCGCTACAGCAGAATGAGCTGGCTGATTAGACTCATTCGCAGACTGTTCTTCAGAAGTATGCTCTCTTACCGATTGCTTTTGAATAGCATTATTTTTCTGAATTTCTGCTTTATACGCGGCAAAATTCAGAATATCAGCAACATGAGCGGAAGAAGCTGGAGACTCGGCTTTGGCTTGAGCTGGCACTACGGATTCTGGAACTAACTTACCAGTTTTTGGCTGCGCAGGGGCAGACTCAGGCTTTATCGAAGATTCCGCCTGTGCTGGCGTAGTTTCTTTTGCTGAATTTTCCGCCTCGGAAGGAGCTGGCACTTTACCGTCAGCCGACGAATTTTTATTATTTTCCGTCTTAACGCGTTCTACAACATTGCTATTTTGCGATGCTGAACCAGAATGCTGGTACATCGATACGTACGGAGCATTAGGATTCCTACGGTTATAGCTATCGCGCAAGCTTTTGTATTCATTAACGGCATTTTCATGCTGTTTAGAACTTTCCGCTAAATGAGACTGCAACTCAGCAATAGAATCTGCAAGATCATTTTGCTGCTGCTGCAAAGTAGACTTTCGCTCATTCAGTTGCGCTATTCGTGCATCAAACTGTGCACTCTTTTCTGTATTCTGCTTAATAGTTTCTAGCTTTTGCGTATCATCTTGAATTTGTTTTTCTAAATTACTAAGTACGCTTTCAGCCTGAGTTATTTGGCTTCCAAGCTCTTCTATCGCATAATGTTTATTACTAAATTCTTTAAACCTCTTTTCATAATCTGCAGAAATACTTTTATGCTCACTTTCAGCTTGTTTCTTTTGCGCTTCAGTTTCTGCTATATTTCGCGACAATGCTTCCTTACTGTCAGTAGCAGTTTGCTTTTGTTGCTGGTAATTTTTAATTGTCTGTAATGCTAAATTACGCTGCTTTTCTGTTTCAATATACTTATTATCAGCTGCTTCTGATTCACTCTGCTTGTTGTTAAATTGCTTGCTTAATGAATCAATAGCATCTTGTAGGTTAATGATTTTCTCAGTATCATCATCGTTAATATTGCGCTTAAGCAGCTCTTTATTAAACTGTTTTTGCTCCATCTGTTTTGCTACGAGCTTTTCGCCGATTCCAGCTAATTCTTTTTCTAACGATTCGGCTTTTGTATTATGCTCATTGAGTTGCTGCGTAAGGGAGCTAACTGATTCTTCTGCAGTTTTAATTTCCTTAGTTAACTTTTCAATTTCATTGTCATATTGCTTCCCATTGCTTGTCAGAGATTCTTGCAATGTGGCTAATTGGTTTTCTAAATCAGTAACTGCTTGCTTTTTTCTTAACTGTTCACTCGACAATTTTGCGAGAGCTTCACTCTCCTGATCGTACTCATTTTGAAGAGTATTTTTTCTTTCCTTAGTTTTTTCTATATCCTCTTTACTTTTTGTGTGCTGTTCTTTAAGAGAGTTAATTTTTTGTTGAATTTCATTTGCTTCGCTGCCGTGTCCTGGAATTGTTTCCCATTCCTTTTGCAGAAGTTGTATTTGATTGTTTAAGCCTGTAATTTTATTATTAAGTTCGCTAGAATTAATATTTGCTTCTTTTATCTTAGTTTCGTAATCATTGACCTGGGATTTTAGCTTATCAACTTGCTCTTCAGACTGGCGCACATCATTTGCAGTAGGCGCTTTTACAGTCGCCTCTGCTGCTGGTTGCATATTAGTTTGAACATCATTAGCCGCTTCTTGCGCCCACGCTGGCATTGGGCTTTGCATCAACAATAAGATTCCTGCAATTGCTGCGGCAGATTTTTTCTTGACCGTTACCATATTTTCTACTCCTTGCTCGTAGCGGCCTTCACGTCTAACTTATGTCAGCAGTCATTCTTGAGCATAACAAAGAAATAAATACATTTTCAACGCTATTTATTCGTAAAATTTCCGGCAAAATTTGTTATTATGAATAATAATCGTATTATTTTTAAATATCTCTAATAAAAAATGCTATTTTTATACATAAAATTACAGTCTTCGCATAATTATGCGTACATTTTAATAAAAAAATAATAACGATAATACAAATTTTTTCTGCGTGTCGAAAACGCTTAGAAAAAAGATAATGCCGGCACGTAAAATTTACACACCAGCATTATCTTTATTTTTCTGCAAATTAACTTCTACAAACTATCTTTCACATATAGTTTTTGCGAAATTTAGTCCTCCGCGAGCGCAACCACTGGCGAAGACTTTACTGCTCTACGAGCTGGAAGCACGCTGGAAAGAAGAGCTGCAAGTAAAGCGATTAGAGCAAGAACCGCGTAAATAGTCCAATCAATTACAAACGGAACTTTGCCAATTGTGCTAAATACCATGTAGGATCCAATCCAACCAAATGCTGTTCCAACAATCAAACCAGAAACAGTACTCGTTAAGGAAATCAACGTTGCCTCCAACGCAAGAGACCTTCTAACTTGGCCTCTTGTCATGCCTATTGCGCGCAAAGTTGCAGATTCTTTGGTTCGCTCAATAACAGACAAGCTTAATGTGTTTGCAACGCCTATTAAAGCAATCACAACAGCTACTGCTATTAAGCCAACAAGCAACATCATCATTATGTCAATAGTACTCTCCCACTTTGCTCGCTCAAACACGCTTCCAGTAGCCATAACCTCCGCATAACTAGATTTAACATTTTGAATGTTTTTAGCAATATCTACAAGATTAGCCTTGCTAGAATCTACCGAAATGAGCAAAATATGCGTTGTAGGCTTAAGGTAGTTATTGAAGTAGGATTTGCTCACAAAAGCAGTATTATTTGAATACACACCAACATTTCGATACGTCTTAAACTGAACTTGTTTTACAGTAATGCTTTTATCGTTATTACTCGGGTCTGTATTCATGCCGGTAAATGGCGTAATATTATTGCTGTCTGTTTCACCAGAACTGTACTTTTCTACGTAAGCTTGCAGATTAAGGTTTCCTTTTTTAAGGTCAAAAGGCTCTCCACCTTCATCATTAAACTTAGGCAAAAGCACAGAATCTTTGGTTATATTGACGCCATCAAGGTCAGTGTGCATTACATTTCGAAGCTGATCTACATTATCAACTCCAGCTGTCATAGCGTACTCAGTTTTGCCCTTAGCGTTCTTAAAAGTCATAGGAACTGCAGGAAGCAACTCAGTATGCTTTATTCCACTAATCTTTGAAATATCGGCAGCTAAAGACTCATCAACATTCTTGCCTTGAATAATAATGTCAACACTGTAACGGTCATCAACAACACCTTTAACAGTTGCTCTACCGCAGATTGCGCCAGTTACTACTGTTGAAACAAGCGTTACGCCAATAAGCAAAGCCGTTCCAGTTGCAGCAACTCTTCTAGGGTTTCGTTGCACGTTTGCGTTAGCAACCTTAGATGCAGGCCCACAAAGTGCCATAACTGCGCCAGTTGCCTTCATAGCAAACGGCATCCAGAATGTTGCTGTAATAATAATTCCAATAAACACAAGCGCGCATCCAAAAACTGCCCCGAGCAAAGTCCTCCAAGAGTCAGCACCAGCATTAGGTGACTGCTGAGCAATCATGCTTGCCAAAGAAGTAGCACTTAAAGCCGTAAATAAAATACCTACAACAATAAGTAGAACGCCAAAAACAGAGCGAAGAATGCTTGCACGCTTATCTTTAATCAAATCCATTGGTCGCAACGCTTCCATAGGCGTTACTTTTGTAGCAGATCGAGCAGCACCCATAGATGCAAGAACTGTTACAATCGCACCAATTACTATTGGCCACACAATCGCCGGAAGTGAAACAATCAAAGGAATTTTAGATAATGGTCCAGAATTAATATTCAAGTTACTAATTGCGCCCATAAATCCTATTGCGCAAAGCACGCCAATAGCCGCAGAAATAACTCCAAGTATTGCAGCTTCAAGCAAAACTGCAGCATAAAGCTGGTGCGACTGTGCGCCAATTACGCGCAAAAGTGCAAGAGTGCGTCTGCGTTGAGCAACCAAAACTTGGAATGTGTTTGCAATAACAAGCGAAGAAATAAGCAATGCTAGAACACCAAACGATAGTAAGAACATGGTTACAAAATTAGTGCCGTTGGACATATTTCGAACAGCTCTTACACCAACTTCGTGCCTAGACATAAGCGAAAATTGCTCTGGAAGCAAAGCATTAATCTTAGGAGATAAATCGTTTATTTTAGATTCATCAATACTCATGTACACTTTGCTTTGCACAACTTGATTGTCAAAATTTTTAAGATTGTTGAGTTTTGCACAAAAATCGTTCGTTACGCCGCCAAGATATATGCCACGATTTGAAAATGGTATTTGAGAATGTTCTCCATCGTCAACAAGACCAACCACACGAACATCGTATGATTTTTCTTTATTTCCGCCAGTGTCATCTACTTTAACCAAGGTTATAGTATCGCCAATATTTGCATGTATGGATTTAGCAATACTTTTAATAAGCGTAATTTCGCCTATTTTTTGCGGATCTCTACCTTCTGTTGATTTATACACAGGAAGATTTCCATACAAACCACTAGACCAAGCAATACTTGTAACTGATTTATCACCTTTTTCTACTCTTACAAGCGCAGTCGCATCGTTACTGCGAATACCGTTTACACCAGGCATCTTCGATATTTTGTCTAAATGAAGGTCTTTATAATGAATTTCACTACTCGGAGAGCTGTTAGAGCTTTTAGATGAGATTGCATAATTTGCGCTATGGAATTCTTCCGTTGCATTGCGAACCATCAAGTCGTCAACACTGTTTACAAAAAGCAAAGTAGCGCTCATAAACATGCTGCCTATAAGAATTGCAATTCCAGAGGCGATTAGCATGCGCACGCTTTTACGCATAAGTTTTAGCGCGATTTTCCACATTCTAACTTCACCACCTTTTATTGCAATTGAGCAGACTGATTATTAATACCAGCCTCGCTGCGTTCCATAAGCATCTTGCTCATGCCTTCCGCAGTAGGATTTTGCACGTCTTCAACGATTTGGCCATCCGCAAACACGATTGCTCGATCCGCGTAAGAGGCTGCAACAGCATCATGCGTAACCATAATCACAGTTTGACCAAGCTCAGTTACAGACTTCTTCAAGAAATGCAAAACTTCTGAGCTGGAAGCAGAGTCAAGATTTCCGGTAGGCTCGTCTGCAAAAACTACGGAAGGCTTAGAGATTAAAGCTCGCGCAATTGCCACTCGTTGTCGCTGACCACCAGAAAGCTCAGCAGGCCTATGCTTTAAGCGATCTTGCAAACCAAGAGTTAAAACCAAAGTATTAAACCATTGCTTATCTGGCTTTTTACCTGCCAAAGTAAGAGGCATAAGAATATTTTGCTCAGCGCTAAACATTGGAAGAAGATTAAAACTTTGGAAAATAAACCCAACCATTTCGCGACGCATAAGCGTAAGCTGCTTATCGCTCATGCCTGTAATATCTAATCCATCAACCAAAACTTTTCCAGAATTAACACTGTCAAGACCAGCCAAAGAATGCATTAACGTTGACTTTCCAGAGCCAGAAGGACCCATAATCGCAGTAAACTTGCCGCGCTCAAAACTTACGCTTACATCTCGCAAAGCGTGAACAATGCCTGCACCCTTGCCAAAATCTTTTACAACATGTAAAGCTGCAACCGCAGTTTCACCAATCAAATTTTGATTCGAATCTGCTTTGAAATCTAAGCCATCGTCGCCATCGTATGAGCTTGTTTCGTATGGACTGTTCATTCCTGCTCCTTTTCTTAAAAAGTAGTAATCGCATAGTTATCTATTGCTAATACTTAAATTTACGAGAAAAGACGGCTGGTTACATCGTGCGTAAGGCGGAAATTATTGAGAAAAAATTAGCATCTCATCCTAAAGTATGATGCGTAAATTTACAGAATATGCACAAAAAATCGGAGCGCATACAAGTACAACATGCAGTACAATATGCGCTCCGAATAAAATGGTAATGGATCTTCAGGAATATTTTTAATTAATAATTTTTACTTTTACTTTCGCTTTCTCTTATTAAGCAAGTCCTGCTTTACGAACTGCGTCAAATCCACGCTGCAAATCAGCAAGAATATCGTCAATATGCTCAGTTCCAATAGACAAGCGAATAGTTCCTTCATGAATGCCCTGATCTTCCAACTCTTCAGTAGTTTCCTGAGAGTGCGTAGTAGAAGCAGGGTGAATAACTAAGGATTTTACGTCAGCAACATTTGCAAGAAGCGAGAAAAGCTTCAAATTGTCAATAAATACGCGAGCTGCATCCCTTCCACCTTTAATATCAAAAGTGAAAATAGAGCCTCCGCCGTTCGGGAAGTAACGCTTATACAGCTCGTGATCAGAACGACCTTCAATAGAAGGATGACTTACCGACTCAACTTCTGGCACAGTTTGCAAATATTTCACAACCTTCAACGCGTTTTCAACGTGACGTTCAACTCGCAAACTCAAAGTTTCCGTGCCTTGCAAAAGCAAGAATGCTGCAAACGGGCTAATGCAAGCGCCAGTATCGCGCAAAATAATCGCACGAATACGCGTCACAAAAGCCACAGAGCCAAGAGCTTCATAGAAATTCAAACCATGGTAGCTAGGGTCAGCTTCCGTAAGAGTTGGGAATTTTCCAGGAACTTTAGCCCAATCAAAATTGCCGCCTTCAACAATAACACCACCGAGAGTTGTGCCATGACCGCCAATAAACTTCGTAGCAGACTCAACTACAATATCTGCACCATGCTCAAGAGGACGGAAAAGGTAGGCAGTTGCAAAAGTGTTGTCAACAAAAACAGGAAGATTATGACGATGCGCAATTTCGGCAATAGCTTCAAAATCAGGCAAGTCTGCGTTAGGATTGCCAAAAGTTTCAAAATAAACTAGCTTCGTATTTGACTGAATAGCATCCTCAAAGTTTTGAGGATTCTTAGGATCAACAAAAGTGGTTGTTACACCATCTCGAGGAAGAGTATGACGAAGCAGGTTATAAGTGCCGCCATACACATTCTTTGAAGAAACAATGTGATCGCCCTGCTGCGTAATATTGCGAACTGCATAATCGACAGCCGCAGCACCGGAAGCAACAGCCAAAGCAGCAGTACCACCTTCAAGAGCTGCAATTCTGCGCTCAAAAACATCTTGAGTAGAATTCGTCAAACGGCCATAAATATTTCCAGCGTCGCGCAAATCAAAACGAGCAGCAGCATGATCAAAATCATGGAACACGTAGCTTGTTGTTTGATAAATTGGCACTGCGCGAGAATCAGTTGCCGGATCCGCCTGCTCCTGGCCAACATGCAACTGCAAGGTTTCAAAATGATACTTTCCTTGCGTTTCTTCAGTAGCGCTCATAATACCCCTCCTGTTAGGCGACTGCGTTTTATTTTTGCAAAAGTAGATAGTTTTATTAATTTATTTCGTTTCTACTTTCTGCTTTGCTTTTGCAAGTGATAACGACAATATGACAGTTGCAAACATTCGTACATACCTTAAGTTATCAGAATTAGCTATAACGAATTCACAATTTGCATAAAATAGGGAAATTTTTAATATAAAAACTTTGCAAATACAAGAAATTACGTAAGCAACACGCCGAACATAGCTTTTATCCACAATGAGCAAAAAAGCTAGATTGCATTTTAATAACATCAGAAAATAGCAACATGATTACACAAAAACACATTATTGATGATGAAATTATCTCGCTTGACGAGATTGACGACGCTGAGACTGCTCAAGTATTTTTGCAAGAAAAACTTGAACAAGTATCCAAAGAGCTTCAAGATGATTCTCTTGAAAGCAAAGAGTTGGGAAAACTGGGCGAAAAATACACCGCTTTGCGACTTATGCAAAAAGGCTGGCATGTTATTGACCGAAACTGGCATTGCCGCAATGGAGAGCTTGATTTAGTAATGGTTACTCCAGAACAGAAATTAGTATTCGTGGAAGTAAAAACTAGACGAAGCGTACGTTGCGGCACTCCACTTGAAGCAATTACTCAAGAAAAACGCAGCAAATTACGAACAGCTGGCATGAAATGGCTGGAAGAATTCGGCAGCGACATACCTCATTACCGTATTCGATTTGACGCTGTATCAATTCTTGTTATTAGCAAATACACTTACCCAGATTCTGCGTACGAATTGCAAGCTTTGGAAGAAATTAAAGATAATTCACCAATCCAATTCACTCATGTTCAAGGAGCCTTCTAATGCATATTGGAAACGCAACATCAATAGGACTTATTGGTCTTAAAGCTTTTACTATTAAGCTACAAGCTTTTATATCTGGAAGCATGCCAAACTTTTCTATTATTGGCTTACCAGACACTTCATTAAGTGAAGCTAGAGAGCGCGTTAAATCAGCACATTTCGCTTTACATTGCAAATGGCCTGAAGGAAGAGTAACAGTAAACTTATCGCCTGCTTCAATGCCTAAAAGCGGATCGTCATACGATCTTGCAATCGCTGCAAGCATATTAAGTGCAGAAAAATATATTCCACTTTCCGAACTGGAAAACACTGTTATTTTGGGAGAACTAAACCTTGACGGCACAGTATTACCAATTCAAGGTATTCTTCCTATTGCACTTTACGCAAAAAAGAGGAATTTTAAGCGAATAATTATTCCGCAAGAAAATCTTGCTGAAGCACAACTTGTAGATGGAATTGAAGCTATTGGAATTCACCATATTTTAGATTTGGTGACGCAACTGCACGGCAGTTTAAGCGAAGAATCACTAAAGCTTATTGAAGAAGACCCTGCGTATAAGCATATGCGAGTTATTGAGCGAAATGGAAATTACAGCAACGGAGAAGAAGAACATAATTCGTCAATTCACGAAGAAAGCGCTTCCCCTTTGCAAGTTGATCCAAAATACGAAATCGGCGACATGTCGGAAGTTATTGGGCAAGAACACACAAAGTGGGCTTTAGAAGTTGCTGCAGCCGGCGGACACCACGTGATGATGATTGGCCCTCCTGGATCTGGAAAAACAATGCTAGCTTCACGAATTCCAAGCATTATGTGCCCTCTTAACGAGCAAGAACAGCTCGAAGTTGCTTCAATTCGTTCACTTTGTGGCACACTTCCCTACTATGGAATTAGTGACATACCGCCGTTTGAAGCACCTCACCATACTGCTTCTGCAGCTTCTCTTATTGGAGGCGGAACGGGAGTTGCAAAGCCTGGAATTATCACTAGAGCACATTGCGGTGTGCTGTTTATGGATGAGGCTCCAGAATTTTCTCCTAGAGTATTACAAACTCTTAGAGAACCTTTGGAATCTGGACACATTGCTATTTCTCGTTCAAAAGGAACAACACTTTATCCTGCAAAATTCCAACTTGTTATTGCAGCAAATCCATGCCCTTGCGGATACGCGTACGGAAATGGCGAGCGCTGCACTTGTAAAGAACGCGAAAGAGCTAGATATTTTTCACGTCTTTCTGGACCTATTTTAGACAGGATTGACATTCAAATGGATGTTCCTCCTGTAGAGCGAATTATTATGCCAAATCCGCAGCAAAATAGCTCTCAGAATACAATCTCAAGCACGCCTCTTACAAGCAAAATGATGCGAAATAACGTAATAGCAGCACGTCAAATTGCGCGCGATCGTTTTGAAAAACAAGGCTGGGATTGTAATGCGCAAGCATCCGGAACGTGGCTTCGTAAATACACTTCTAAACAGGCTGTTGATCTTATTAATAAAGCATTAGAAAAACATCAACTAAGTTTGCGCGGAGCTGATCGCGCTTTACGACTTGCATGGACTCTTTCTGATCTTTCTGGGCATTCTTCTCCAGATATGACAGACATGGCTCAAGCTATTAGTTTAAGGACAAGAATATGAACACTATTAGCCAAAATAATAGCGCAAATAATGATGCAAATAATGATGCAAATAGTAACGCAAATAGTAACGTCACGAATAATCAGCGCAACAATTTAGTAAATTCAAGCAACTCAAGCAACGAGCTTACAAATGTTGATGAAGAAACACTTTCTCGCGCTATTCTCACATTTTGTCTTGAAGGCGCAGACGCTCTTATGTACACGCTACTTTTAGGAAGCAGTCATGCTAGTGATATTGTTACATCGCTTAAAACTATGTCTCAGCATTTTATGGCATACAAGTCGGATTATTCAGCGCAGCAAATGCAACTGCCAATTACATGCGAATCAGCTGATCAAGAAAATAGCAATAGTGCAAAAACTAAATACGCAGCTAAGCGCGATACTAATCAAGAATTAGTAGACACAATGTGGCATTGCATAAGCAAACACAAAGAAATATCAACTTTAGAAAAATATTTTAATAAAGGATTAACAGCTTGGGGTTACAAAAATAACAACGTTAATCAATCCCTAGAACTATTGCATAAAACTATTGCAAAATGGTGCGTTAGACTAACTCACTTACCAACATGGGATAGAGATGAGTTATGCAATTGGTTCACAGACTCAGGAAAACAGTGGATTATTGCTCCGCACAGCAAATATTGGCCAAAACAATTGCAAGACTTGGCTTATCACAGCCATTTTGCACCACCATTATGCATATGGGGAATTGGGAACCCGAATGCACTAACGCAATGCCATAATCCTCTTGCAATTGTGGGATCTAGATTTTGTACTGACTATGGAAGAGAACTTGCATACCAGTTTGCTTACCATTGCGCAGAAAAAGGTCACACCGTTATTTCTGGAGGAGCTTATGGAATCGATGCTGCTGCACATTGGGGAGCAATCGCAGCTGCAACAACATGTGAAGGAAATAAGCCTATTGGTAGAACTATTGCAGTTTTTGCAGGAGGACTAAACCATATGGGGCCAAAAAGCAACGAGCAGCTTTTTAATCAAATTATTGAAAACGATGGAGCTTGCATTAGTGAACTATGCCCGGATACTACTCCGGTTGGGCACCGTTTTCTGCTAAGAAATCGCATTATTGCGGCACTTTCTTCAAAAGTTTTAGTTGCACAAGCACGACTTCAGTCCGGAGCTTTAAACACTGCCACATGGGCAACGGATTTAAACAGAGAGCTGTATGCAATACCAGGAGATATTACTCATCCGCATAATGCTGGATGCAATAAAATTATCCATGATTCACAAGCAATAATGGTGTGCTCTAAGCAAGATATAGACATACTCTTCCCGCAATCTCACCATTACTTGGCTTACGCTCAACCAAATACTGTAAACGAAATCATAGAATCCAAAAATTATGACAATATGCAAAAACTAATTCTTAAAGCTATTACAACATGCAAGCGCAAACGAGAGCTTGCAAATATTGACAGAATATACGAAATAATAAAGGATTCTTACAGTAAAGAACAATCAGATTGCATTCCGTCAGTCGCCGAAATTTCCGGAAAAATCGCAATGCTTGAATTAGAAGGAATTATTATACGAAATAAAGAAAATTTAACAGTTTCACAGAAAAAAGTAGCGTAAAATAACTCACTCAATACAGCATCAATACAATATGTGTGCGAAAATAAAAACATGCAATCAAGTGAATACTACGATGTTATTATTGTCGGCGCTGGAGCTGCAGGATTATCTGCAGCACTTGGATTGGTTAAATCTTCTGAATATGCGAGCGTAAAAAAGAATGGTAAAAAACCGTCAATTATGGTTATTTCTAAAATACCAGCTTTGCGCTCGCACACGGGCTCTGCTGAAGGCGGTATTGCAGCAAGCTTAGGAAACGTTGACAATGACACTTGGCAATGGCATTATTACGACACTGTTCATGGCGGAGATTGGTTAAGCGACCAAGACGCGGCTAAAATTCTTGCAAAAGAAGCTACGCAAACAATTATTCAGCTCGAACATGATGGAGTTGCTTTTTCGCGCACAAAAGATGGTCATATTAACCAGCGACGCTTTGGTGGGCACACAGCTAATTTTGGAAAGCAACCAGTTACTCGCGCAGCTTTTGCAGCTGACAGAATAGGCCATCAAATTTTATACTCTTTGTGGCAGCAATGCGTTGCTGAAAATATTACTTTTTATGAAGATTGTTATGTAACAGATATTGCAATCAATAATGAGAAACAAGTTGAAGGTATTGTTGTTTTTGACCTTGCAAAGGGTCAAGTGCGCGCTATGCGTGCAAAATCAGTACTTCTTGCAACTGGCGGAGCAGGAAGATTATTCTCCACAACTTCTAACTCATGGGATTTAACCGGAGACGGAATGGCGTTAGCGCTAAATGCAGGCTTGCAGCTTGAAGACTGTGAGTTCATTCAATTCCACCCTACTGGTCTTGCACATACTGGAATATTACTGTCGGAAGCAGCACGAGCAGAAGGCGGAGTATTACGTAACGCTAACGGCGAAGCGTTTATGAAAAATTATGATTCTGTGCACGCAGATTTAGCTCCAAGAGATATTGTGTCTAGAGCAATCGCGCAAGAAATACGCGAAGGTCGTGGAGTATGCGATTCAACAAATGCGCAAAAAGGTAGCAAAGAAAATGATTGCGTATGGCTTGACATGACAAAAATCAACAAAACTCATATGCTAGAGGTTTTGCCACAAGTCACAGAAACAATCGAACAATACTCTCATCTTGACCCAAGTAAAGATATGGTTCCTATTCGCCCTACTGCCCACTACTCTATGGGCGGAATACCTATTACTTTGAACGGCGAAGTGTATCAATATCACAATAACAAGCAACACATTATTAGTGGATTGTATGCTGCAGGCGAATGCTCATGCGTTGGAGTTCATGGAGCTAATCGATTAGGCGGAAACTCGTTGCTAGACGCTTGCCTTTTTGGAAAACGAGCAGGAATTGCAATAGCAAAAAATCTATTAAATATAAGCGTAAGTGCGCAAAGTTGCGACGAAAGCGATGAGAACAATTCAGCAAATACGGTATTACAAAATCTGTATCAAAAACGCATTGCAGAAATTAATAAACTAACTAAATCAAATATTGTAAATACTGACGATGCTTCAAATAGCGAAGAAACTGTAGAAAATTCTAAAAAAGAAGATAATCCTTATACGCTTTTTGGAATACTTGGTCAAATTATGGAAAACGCGGTAGCAATATCGTGTGATGAAAATTCAATTAAAACAGCATTAAATAATATAAAAACCACTTTAGCTGAGCGAATTGAAAATATTACTTGCCACAGTAATAATTTGATTTTTAACCAAGAACTTACCGCTATATGGGAAATTAAGAATATGACAACACTTGCTGAAGCTGTGCTAAAAGCATCGTTAGCTCGTCATGAGTCTCGCGGATCATTTTCAAGAAGAGATTATCCAAATCATAGTACTGAGTCACTGCCACAGCATTCTTTTATTGATTCTTGCGGAAATACAGAGAACATGCCTGTGCATATTGTTGATTTCCAGCCAGATGGTAAAGAAAATTTTAATGACAAAAATGGCTTAATTTAAACTATACAGACATATTTAGCTCATTATTTTTTTAAAAAAACGCAAATTTTTCAACACGCCGAAGCGAAGACGCAAAAAAGATGTTATAGTCTTATCTGTTGCTTAAAACACCCGTCCGGGTGGCGGAATGGTAGACGCGCTAGCTTGAGGTGCTAGTGCCTATTTGTACAGGCGTGCGGGTTCAAGTCCCGCTCCGGACACGAACAAGTCTTGCTGAGAAATCAGCAAGACTTTTTTGTTTTGTAAAACCAAAGTTGCAAGAAAACAAAACTTAAAAAATCGCAAAATATAGCGTAAAAAAATATAGCGTAGCAAGAAGCTACGCTATATCACAAATCAAGCGCTACAAATCATGCACAACTTGCACGGATTGTAAATTAATTATTATGACTTGCTAAATTATTAATAATTATTCATTAATCGTTAGCGTGCAAGTGGAAAGTAATCTCACCAGAATTTGGCGTATATATAGCAGCACCAAAAGCAATAATCGCACCAAACCTATCTTTTACGATTGATTTAGCTGCAATTGCAGGAGTTCCATCTTCAAGATCAAGCAGTATAGCAAGTCTGTCACACAGTGTTTCAACATAAACTGACACTTCGCTTTCAGCAAGCTCAACAGCATATGCTTTATTCAAGAAATCAGATAAAGATTCATCTGAAAAATCATGAGTTAGAACTTTAGGAAAACGCGAAGCAGATAAATACAGCACGCTGTAGCGCGACAACACGCCATCTACGTATCGCAAACGCTTTAAGCAAATAAGCTCATCCGTTGGCTTTAAGCCTAAGCGCACAGCAGCATCTTCATCATGAACAACGTCATTTTCTAAAACTTTTATTGTAATAACAGAATCGCTTGAATACCTTTGCTCGTAAAAACCTTGCGCACGATCCGAAATAAACACTTTATTACGACTATTGATAATTTCAGGAGCGCGAAATGTTCCCCTACCCTGCTCACGCACCAACAAACCTTCTGCAATAAGTGTGTCTACAGCATGCCTCAACGTAATGCGACTAACGTTGTACTGCTTGCACAATTCAATTTCTGGAGGCAATTGTTCGTTTGCTTCCATAGAATCAATGCGAGCGCGAAGATTATCTCGCACAGCAATGTATTTAGGCACACCATCAGCCATACCAATACTCCAAAACTTTATTTATTACACACAAGCCATCGCATAACATATAGCAAACATATTAAAACAACAACTTACACAATGCATTTATTATATCAGTTCAATTGCATAATATACACGCCGGGGGTATCGCAGTTATGCATAAAGCAATACCCCCGGCGATTTAGAGTAGCAAAAAATACGCAATTTTTGCAAATCAGCCGTTTTAACACAAATCGAAATAATTTGTGATTAATTATTCCCATTCAATAGTGGCAGGCGGCTTAGAAGTTACGTCGAGTACAACGCGATTGATTTGACGGCACTCGTTTGTGATGCGAGTGGAAATCTTTGCCAACACGTCGTAAGGAACGCGAGACCAATCAGCAGTCATAGCATCCTCAGAGCTTACTGGACGAAGCACAATCGGCGAACCATATGTGCGCTCATCGCCTTGAACTCCAACAGAATGAACATCTGCCAAAAGCACGACTGGGCATTGCCAAATATCGCGGTCAAGACCAGCTTTAGAAAGCTCTTCGCGCGCAATGGCATCTGCTTCTCGAAGCACAGCCAAGCGTTCGCGCGTAATCTCACCAACAATACGAATACCTAAGCCTGGGCCAGGGAAAGGCTGACGCCATACAATTTCGTCTGGGAGACCAAGCTCAGTACCGATAGCACGAACTTCATCCTTAAACAGCGTGCGCAAAGGCTCAATAAGCTTAAACTTCAAATCCTTTGGCAAACCGCCAACATTGTGATGCGACTTAATATTTGCAGCACCGTCACCGCCGCCAGATTCTACGACATCCGGGTAAAGAGTGCCCTGTACTAGGAACTTAACTTCTGCTCCAGTTTTACCAGCTTCTTCAATAACCTGACGCTGAGCTTTTTCAAAAGTGCGAATAAACTTTTCGCCAATAATCTTGCGCTTACGCTCTGGCTCGCTTACGCCTTTAAGCGCATCCAAAAAATCATCTTCAGCATCTACCGCAATAAGCTTAATGCCAGTAGCTTCAACAAAATCATGCTTAACCTGCTCAACTTCGCCTTTACGAAGCAAACCGTGGTCAACAAATACGCAAGTAAGCTGATCTCCAATTGCCTTATGTACCAACGCTGCAGCAACAGCGGAATCAACACCGCCCGAAAGACCACAAATAACTTGAGCATCCCCGACTTCGGCGCGAATCTTCGCAACTTGATCTTCAATAATATTTGAAGGATTCCAATTATTTCCAAGACCTGCACATTCGTGCAAGAAAGTAGAAATAAGTTCCTGTCCTAACGGAGTGTGCTTCACTTCCGGATGCCATTGCACTCCGTAAAGCTTGCGACTTTCGTCTTGCATTGCAGCAACTGGAGCACCTTCGGTATGAGCAAGAACTGTAAAACCTTCTGGAGCGCGCTTAACAGCAACACCATGGCTCATCCAAGTATTTTGCTCAACAGGAGAATTAGCGAGCAAACCTTCAGAGTCGTCAATAGTTGCTGAAGTTTTGCCATACTCACCAAGAGCAGCTTTATCTACATCTCCACCTAACTCATGAGCCATAACCTGGAATCCGTAGCAAATGCCAAGAACAGGAACACCAGCTTCAAAGATCTTTGGATCAATATCTGGAGCGCCTGGTTCATAAACAGAAGCAGGACCGCCAGAAAGAATGATGGCTTGAGGATCTTTAGCAAGCATTTCGTCGACTGGCATTGAGTGAGGAACAAGTTCTGAATACACATTAGCTTCTCGAACACGACGAGCAATAAGCTGAGCATACTGTGCACCAAAATCAACGACAAGCACCGGTCCTTTTGCCATGATTCTCCTTATATATAGGTTCTAACACGATTCAATTTATAATAGTGAAGCTTTGCGACGTTGCGTAATTGCAAAACGCCAAAATTGCATATAAAAGTTACATTGATAATTATAAGCCAATAGATAGCTTTGATAGATTTTTGTGCGAAACGCTGAATAACAAAGCAAAAAACGAACATCAAAGATAACATAATCTATACAAATGGCTAATTTTTTGCGCACATAATCACACATTTTCTCAACATAAATGCACGAAGAAGTAACCAAACGAACAAAAGTCAGACGCTGGCACTATACTGAAACGGATGGAAAAAGAGCTGTAATACATTTGTTTTCCAGTCTCTATAACCAAATGGTAATGATCAAATTGCACTGAAAAGTGCTTGAGTACAGGAGTACACATGACGAGTCCTGTTATTGGCACACCTTGGAAGAAGCTCAACGCTCCAGTTTCCGAGGCAGCTATCGAAGGCGTAGACAAGTACTGGCGTGTTGCCAACTACCTTGCAATCGGCCAAATTTATCTTCGCAGCAACCCTCTAATGAAGGAGCCGTTCACCCGCGAAGACGTTAAGCATCGTCTGGTTGGCCACTGGGGCACCACTCCAGGTCTTAACTTCCTCATTGGCCACATTAACCGCTTCATCGCTGATCACCAGCAGAACACTGTGATCATCATGGGTCCAGGCCACGGCGGCCCAGCTGGTACTGCTCAGTCCTACCTCGACGGTACTTACACTGAGTACTATCCAAAGATTACAAAGGACGAAGCTGGTTTGCAGAAGTTCTTCCGCCAGTTCTCTTACCCAGGCGGCATTCCTTCTCACTTCGCTCCTGAGACCCCAGGCTCCATCCACGAAGGTGGCGAGCTTGGTTACGCTCTCTCCCACGCTTACGGCGCTGTTATGAACAACCCAAGCTTGTTCGTTCCAGCAATCGTCGGCGATGGCGAAGCTGAAACTGGCCCATTGGCTACCGGCTGGCAGTCCAACAAGCTTGTAAACCCACGTACCGATGGTATCGTTCTTCCAATCTTGCACTTGAATGGTTACAAGATTGCTAACCCAACTATTCTTTCCCGCATTTCCGACGAAGAGCTTCATGAGTTCTTCCACGGCATGGGCTACGAACCATACGAGTTCGTTGCTGGCTTCGACGATGAGGATCATATGTCCATCCACCGTCGCTTCGCCGACATGTTCGAAACCATCTTCGACGAGATTTGCGATATTAAGGCCGAGGCTCAGACCAACGATGTCACTCGCCCTTACTACCCAATGATTATCTTCCGCACTCCAAAGGGTTGGACCTGCCCGAAGTTCATCGACGGCAAGAAGACCGAAGGTTCTTGGCGTGCACACCAGGTTCCACTGGCTTCCGCTCGCGATACCGAAGCTCACTTCGAGGTTTTGAAGAACTGGATGAAGTCCTACAAGCCTGAAGAGCTCTTCGACGAAAAGGGTGCTGTGAAGGAAGACGTTCTTTCCTTCATGCCAAAGGGCGAACTCCGTATTGGCGAAAATCCAAACGCCAACGGTGGTCGTATTCGTGAAGATTTGAAGCTTCCAAAGCTCGAAGATTACGAAGTCAAGGAAGTTAAGGAATTCGGTCACGGCTGGGGTCAGCTCGAAGCTACCCGTCGTCTTGGTGTTTACACTCGTGACATCATCAAGAACAACCCAGATTCCTTCCGTATCTTCGGCCCAGATGAGACCGCTTCCAACCGTTTGCAGGCTGCTTACGAAGTAACCAACAAGCAGTGGGACGCAGGCTACCTTTCCGGCTTGGTTGATGAGCACATGGCTGTAACCGGCCAGGTTACCGAGCAGCTTTCCGAGCATCAGATGGAAGGCTTCCTCGAGGGCTACTTGCTCACCGGTCGTCACGGCATTTGGAGCTCTTACGAGTCCTTCGTACACGTTATCGACTCCATGTTGAACCAGCACGCAAAGTGGCTCGAAGCTACCGTTCGCGAGATTCCATGGCGTAAGCCAATCTCCTCCGTGAACTTGTTGGTATCCTCTCACGTATGGCGTCAGGATCACAACGGCTTCTCGCACCAGGATCCAGGCGTAACCTCCGTGCTCTTGAACAAGACCTTCAACAACGATCACGTAATTGGCATTTACTTCCCAGTAGATTCCAACATGTTGCTTGCTGTTGCTGAGAAGGCTTACAAGTCCACCAACATGATTAACGCCATCTTCGCTGGCAAGCAGCCAGCCGCCACTTGGTTGACTCTCGACGAAGCTCGCGAAGAGCTCGAGAAGGGTGCTGCAGAGTGGAAGTGGGCTTCCAACGCTAAGAACAATGACGAAGTTCAGGTTGTTCTCGCTGGTGTTGGCGATGTTCCACAGCAGGAATTGATGGCCGCTGCAGACAAGTTGAACAAGCTTGGCGTTAAGTTCAAGGTCGTTAACATTGTTGACTTGCTCAAGTTGCAGTCCGCTAAGGAAAACAACGAGGCTTTGACTGACGAAGAGTTCACTGAGCTCTTCACCGCTGACAAGCCAGTCCTTCTCGCTTACCACTCCTATGCACATGACGTTCGCGGCTTGATCTACGATCGTCCAAACCACGACAACTTCAACGTTCATGGCTACAAGGAGCAGGGTTCCACCACCACGCCATACGATATGGTTCGCGTGAACGACATGGATCGTTACGAGCTTACCGCTGAAGCTTTGCGCATGGTTGACGCCGCTAAGTATGCCGACGAAATCAAGAAGCTCGAGGACTTCCGCCTCGAAGCCTTCCAGTATGCAGTCGACAAGGGTCTTGATCACCCAGACTACACCGATTGGGTATGGCCAGGCGTTAAGACCGACAAGCCAGGCGCTGTCACCGCTACCGCCGCAACCGCTGGCGATAACGAGTAGTTTTAAGCTATTAAAGCTAAAACTGGTTAGCTAAACATTTCGGGAGTCAATCGAAAGATTGGCTCCCGTTTTGTATATAAAAATAAATAACAAATAACAAATAACAAATTAAATTTATATTGCAGAATTGTTACTATGTGCGTGTATAAAATCAAAAAGCCGTACAATAGAACAAGTTTGGTCGTATTGTAAGAACTTAAATAATTTAAATTCTTACAATATGAAACCTTGCAACAAGCACGAACAGTATCAAAGGAGAACGCATCGTGTCACATATTAATGTAACAATTATTGGCAACGAAGATATGTACGGCAGAAACGCTGTAGCACTTGGAGTAGCACATATTCTATCTAACAACTACAACACTACTGTTTTTCGTCCATGCGCTCAGCCCAATGACACTTTTACTAGGCAACTTATAGGTATTGCAAATACTTCAGCTACAGTAGATCAAGTTATTGCATCAACTCCAGAAATAATCAGAACGAATAAAGAAACAGTTCGCGGAGATATTGTTGCACGTTACAATGAAGTATTACAAGCAACATCCGCTCAAGCTTCCGTTATTGTTTCAAGCGACGCAAGTCCTGTATATGATCCAGATTTATTTGCTTTCGACGCAACTGTTGCAGCAGACTTAGCTTCACCTGTTTTTCTTACAGTTTCAGCTAAAGGACGAAACGCAGAGCAAATCTTACAAACTATTAATACAGCAAACGCTTGTATTATGAAGGCTTGCACACAAATTTTAGGCGTTTTTGTTACTGACTGTCATGAAGAACTTGGCGCTGAAGTTATGAGGGATTACACTGCTAGAAATTACGCAAATTCTAATGAAAAAGAAACTAGAGTAAGCCAAACTCCATTATGGGTATTACCTCAAATAAATGAAGAAAATAAAAATAGTGCATTAGAAATATTCGTACATTGCGTTAGAGAAAACGATGTTCTTAATGCTCTTCATCAGCCATTTAATGCCCCAACTACCCCATACGCTTTTCAATACAGCCTTCTAGGAAAAGCAAAAGAACAAAAGAAAACTATTGTTCTTCCAGAAGGAGAAGAAGATCGCATATTAAAAGCTGCAGATTATTTGCTTGAACGAGATATTGTGAATCTTATTATCGTTGGCGAACGCGAATCGATTTTGCAGCGTGCTGAAGAACTAAATCTTAATTCAGTGTGCAAAGCTAGCTTCCAATCTATGCACGATGAAGCAATGCTTAGCCACATGATTACAAAACTTTGCGAATTAAGAGCAAAGAAAGGAATGACCGAGTCACAAGCTAGAGAACAGCTTAGTGATGCAAGCTATTTTGGAACTATGCTAGTTGTGCTTGGACAAGCGGACGGTCTTGTATCCGGATCAGTTAATTCCACTGCAAATACTGTGCGCCCAGCATTACAAGTAATAAAAACGAAGCCTGGCTCAAAGCTTGTTTCTGGCGCATTTCTTATGTGCTTTAAAGATCACGTAGCAGTTTTTGCAGATTGCGCTATTAATACAAACCCGAATGCAGAGCAACTAGCAGATATTGCAATTCAGTCTGCTCATACAGCTGCAACATTTGGACTTGATCCTAAAATTGGTATGCTTTCTTACTCAACTCTTGGTTCCGGAAAAGGCCCAGATGTTGACACTGTAGAAGAAGCAACGCAAATAGTAAAAGAAAAAGCACCTGAATTAGCTGTTGTTGGATCTATTCAATTTGATGCCGCTTGGTCTCCTACAGTTGCTGCAGCAAAAGCAAAAGATAATCCTATTGCAGGTCACGTAAACGTATTCGTGTTCCCTGATTTATGCGCTGGAAATATTGCATACAAAGCTGTTCAACGTTCCAGTGGAGCATTAGCAGTTGGTCCTATTTTGCAAGGATTAAATAAGCCTGTTAATGATTTATCTCGTGGCGCGTTGGTGCAAGATATTATCAATACTGTTGCTTTAACTGCTTTGGAAGCACAATCCGAATAATTCAACTAAATTCAACTAAATTCAACTAAATTCAACTAAACCTTATCGTTGTGGCATTCTCCATAGCGATAAGGTTTATTACAGTAGTAAATAAACACAGGTTTGTAGGAACTTAACGCTAAACTAGAGCGTGGCAATTTACAAGCCTTATCAATACTTTATGGAGGATGCCCACATGGCAAAGACCGTTCTTGTTATCAATTCTGGTTCCAGTTCGATTAAGTATCAGCTCGTTGACTTGGAAAGCGGTGAAGGTATCGCTTCCGGCATCGTTGAGAAGATTGGTGAGCCGGTTGACGGACACTACAAGCACGTATTCAATGGCGAAAAGCATGAGTTCGATGAGCCAGTTCACGACCACGAGCAGGGCTTAAAGCGAGTTCTTGGATTCTTCGAAGAATATGGTCCAAAGCTTTCGGAATCTGGCATTGTAGCCGTAGGCCACCGCGTTGTTCAGGGTGGTTTAACATTCCCTAAGCCTGCATTAGTAAACGCTAAGACAATTAATAAGGTTAAGGATTTGGCAGTTTTGGCTCCACTTCACAACGGCCCAGAGGCTGTTGGCGCTGAAGTCATGACTGAACTTTTGCCAGACGTTCCACAGATTATGGTATTTGATTCTTCATTCTTCCATGATTTGCCACAGGTTGCTGCAACTTATGCTTTGAATAAGGAAATTGCAGACCGTTATCATATTCGTCGCTACGGTGCTCACGGCACTTCTCACGAATACATTGGTTCTGTTGTTCCAAGCGTTGTTGGTAAGCCTGCAGAAGGTTTGAAGCAGATTGTTTTGCACATTGGTAACGGCGCTTCTGCTTCTGCTCAGATTTCTGGTAAGCCAGTTGAAACTTCCATGGGCTTAACCCCACTCGAAGGTTTGATGATGGGCGGCCGTACTGGCGATATCGATCCTGCAGTAGTGTTCCACCTTATTCGTAACGCTCACATGAACGTGGATGAGCTTGACACTCTCTTCAACAAGCGTTCCGGCATGATGGGTATGACTGGCCACGGCGATTTGCGCGATATTCATAAGCTTATTGCTGAAGGCGACGAAAACGCTGAGCTTGCTCTCGGCGTATACGTACACCGCATTGTTGGTTACATTGGCAACTACACTGCCCAAATGGGTGGCGTTGACGTCATTACCTTTACAGCAGGCGTTGGCGAAAACGACGAAATCGTGCGCGCTCGCGTATGCGAAAAGCTTGAGCCATTCGGCGTTAAGCTCGACAAGGAAAAGAACCTCGTTCGTTCTAAGGAGCCACGCGTTATTTCCACTCCAGATAGCTCTGTGATTATTGCTGTAATTCCAACGAACGAAGAGTTGGCAATTGCACGCAAGGCTGCAGCTATTGCTGAAGCTGGCGAAGATACCTACGGCAACAAGTTTAATCACTAAACCGTTAGTGTTTTAAATAAATAAAAATATAAATAGACATAAATAATCCCGAGTCAACAAGGCTCGGGATTATTTGTTATTCAAGCATTTTATGCCACATGCCTGGAAAATCTGGAATCGTCTTTCGAGTCGTAGCAATGTTTTTAACGAGAATGTTTTCTATACGCAATCCAAGCATTGCAGCAAACGTTGCCATGCGATGATCTGCATAAGTTTCCATCACTTCCCCATGCATATTGTTACTTGGCTCAATACGAATGCCATCTTCAAGCTCTTTAGCACCGATCCCAACTCGATTTAATTCTTCAACTAAAGCTTGCAAACGGTTAGTTTCATGACCGCGCAAATGCGCAATACCATGGAGTTCACTTGGACCGCTCGCAAAAGCAAGAATAGCTGCAATACTCGGAGCAATCTCCCCTGCTGCACTCAAATCAAGATGCGGAATTGCTTTAATCACACCATTGCTTTCTACGTGCATTATTCCAGCATCATCACTTGTTTTTTCAAAACTAACTTTTGCACCCATTTTCTTTAATATTTCTGGAAGCAATCCTCCAGGCTGAGTTGTTGAAAGCGGCCAGTTAGGCGTACTAACACTTCCTCCAGCAATCAATGCCGCTCCTAAAAATGGCGCAGCATTAGAAAGATCAGGCTCTACAGTAACAGCATTAGCTAAAGTTATTTTGCTCTCTTTAACATGCCAAATTGCGTTGCTAGTCATATTTACAGTTCCGCCAGCTTTGCAAATATCGTCCATAGTCATACGAATATGCGGCATACTTGGCAATTTTTCACCAATATGTTCAAGCCTTAATCCACCAGGAATTCGTGAGCCAACTAATAGAAGAGCAGAAATAAATTGTGACGATGAAGAAGAATCGATTCGCACAACTTTTTCAGAAGAATTATTTACTTTAGATTCAACTTCATAAGGAGTGATAGTAAAAGGCAAGAAACCAACTTCTCCGTGATATTCCACGCTTGCACCAAGCTGCTGTAAACCGTCAAGAACCGGCTTCATAGGACGAGCATAAGCTTGCTTATCTCCATCAAATCGCACAGCTTTATTCGCGAATAAAGCTAAAGCTGCAACAAAACGCATTACAGTTCCTGCTAATCCGCAATATACTTCAGCATTATCTGGAACTCTAAAAATTCCGTCCTCTGGAGGAATTACGCGAAGTTTAGTGCCATCTTGGTTAAGTGATTCACATTCAACGCCGAATGTAGATAAAGCGTTAATCATAAGCTCTGTGTCTCTAGAGCGCAACAATCCTTGTAAAACTACAGGTTTTGTGCCTAAAGCTGCCAATATTAAATAACGATTTGACAAAGATTTGCTACCAGGAACCTCAACACAAGCTTTTAATTTATGATTAGCATACGACGCTTCCCAAGAAGTAACGCAATCTACAGTACCGTTAATATCACTCATACTATGAATACTATCGATTGACATGTACGGTTAAAGTTAAGAAAAGTAAATTAAAATTTGCATATTGCGCTAGATATAAAAAGTCGGGGTGACAGGATTCGAACCTGCGACATCCTGCTCCCAAAGCAGGCGCGCTACCAAACTGCGCTACACCCCGAGGCTTTTGAACTGATTACCAGCTCCAAGCACAATCAACTACAATAGCGCACTTTGCCGACAAATGCAAATTACGACACACGTTAAATAAATATTTTTTCTAAAATAATTGTATTTCTGCCTGACGCTACAATAGTAATAGTTTGACACACACAAAGGGGCTAATGTATGGGACGTTTTCAGCGGACAGAAGCAGTTGGATTAATAGCATTTCTCACATGCGCCGTCTGTGGAATAATTGTTATGAAAACATATATGTTGATAATGCCTGCATTTTGGCAAATAAGTCAACGCTTGTTTCTTACTGCTTCGGGAATAGTTGCTTTGTGTAGCGTTGGCGCTTTTATTGTTGGATACTTGCGTACAAATAAAAAATTTACTGGCCATCACTTAATTCGCATTGCAAAACATACTTTTGAAATTACTGCACTTTCAACAATATACGGTGCAACAATGTTTCTTATGTCTTTTGCTTTGCTTTCTATTATTAACAGCATTATTGGCAGATCTGCAATGAACAGCTACCTGCCTGTATTATGCTCAGCTTTGTCGGGAATTGTTGGTTACGCAACTCTTATTCAAGCTGAACTTCTTGAAGCAAAAACGGTTGCATCATTACTTCCATTATTTGTTATTTCTGGAGCTGCAACTGCAGGTCTTACTACAGACGATCCTTATTGGTATAACAATAATTTTTCTCAACTTGGAGACAGAACTACTTTTGCGGCAAGCATGTTTAACGCAACTTTAATACTAGCTGGAATTTGTATTATTATTACAAGCTACTTTGCTGTTACAGAGTTTGTTGCAACACAGCGAGAAATCTTGCAACGTAACAATAGCGAGCGTACTCATCATTTTAAAATTCGCACAACTATTATGGCTACTTTGCTTATTCTTGGCGGAATTGCTTTTATTGGAATTGGCACTTTTCGTTATACGCCTCATCCTTTTATGCACGATTTGTGTGCAAGAGGCGTAACGGGATTAATTTGTACTATGCTTATTTGCCTTCCATGGTTGGCTCCTAGATTGTCTCGCACATTTTATGTGTCTTCTTATTTGGCGGTTATTCTTACTTCTTGGGCGGGAAACCAGTGGATTCACGGTCAAAATACTCTTACAAATGTTGAAGCATTGTCGTGCCTACTATTTCTTGGATGGATTATTGTATTTTCTAGGCAAGTTGCTGCAATGCAAAGCGATCGTCTTCAATCAAGAATTAATCAAGCAATTGTGTCAAATAGCAGAAATATCACAAGCAATACAAGCAATGCAAGTATCACAAATAATGTAAACACAGCAAAATAATTGCTAATTAATAATAATAAATAATAATTAATAAAATAATAAAAGCAGCATAGATAACAACCTACGCTGCTTTTATATTTATACGGTACTTTATATTTATTTGTTATTTTTAATGCTCAGGCTTATGCTCGCTCATAAGTAACAAGAAGCTACGAGATTGCGCTACGATATTAAATCCTGCTTCATACAGCAATTCAGGACCTTTTGGATTATACGTATCAACAATCAGCTTCCATTTTTCTCCGTAGCGCTTATCTGGCAAAGTGAACGTAATCGGCTCATAATGCGCATTAAATATAAGAATGAAGTCATTATCAACCATTCTTGTTCCATACCAGTCAGTTTCTGGAATATCTGAACCGTTCAAATAAATCATAACTGACAAAGCATGAGTATTTGACCAGTCTTCCATATCCATAACAGTTCCGCTATGATCAAGCCATTCTACTTGTGGAATATCACTTACGTCATCTCCAGCAGAACGACCAGTAAAGAAGCGGCGACGATGCAAAACAGGATGATTCAAACGCAAGTGAATAAGCTTGGAAACGAAATCAAACATGTCTCGTTGCGTTTCGTTATAATCCCAGCTCATCCAAGAAATAGGATTATCCTGGCAGTAGGCATTATTATTGCCGTTCTGAGTGCGCATAACTTCGTCGCCTGCGCACAGCATAGGAATACCTTGGCTCATAAGTAACGTTGAGAACAGGTTGCGCATTTGCCTTTCGCGCAATTCGTTAACATCGTGAATACTAGTAGGGCCTTCTACGCCGCAATTCCACGAGCGATTGTCATTTGCGCCGTCACAATTGCCTTCTTTATTTGCTTCATTATGCTTTTCGTTGTAGCTTACCAAATCATTCATGGTAAAACCGTCGTGAGCTGTAATAAAGTTTACGGAAGCAACTGGCTTACGTCCGTTCTGCTCGTATAAATCAGAACTACCCATAAGTCGACTTGCAAATTCAGGCAAAGTTGAAGGTTGAGAACGCCAGAAATCGCGTACGCAATCGCGATATCTACCATTCCATTCAGACCAGCTTGGAGGGAATCCACCAACTTGATAACCACCAACGCCAATATCCCAAGGTTCTGCAATAAGCTTTACGCTTGAAATAATAGGATCCTGCTCGATAATGTCAAAGAACGCAGAAAGTTTATCAACTTCCTGGAATTGACGAGCAAGAGTTGCAGCCAAGTCAAAACGGAAACCATCAACATGCATTTCAGTTACCCAATAACGCAAGCTATCAGTAATTAAACGCAATGCCTTTGGCGAGCGCATAAGAAGAGAATTACCAGTACCAGTAGTGTCAAAATAATGACGCTGGTCGTTGTCGACCAAACGGTAGTATGCTCGGTTATCAATACCGCGGAAGCTTAAAGTTGGTCCCCTATCGTTTCCTTCTGCTGTGTGGTTGTAAACAACGTCAAGAATAACTTCCATTCCAGCCGCATGATAAGCCTTTACCATAGACTTGAATTCGTTTACTTGTTCGCCGCGCTGGCCAGAACTTGAGTAAGAATTATTAGGAGCAAAGAAACCAATTGTGTTGTAGCCCCAGTAGTTGCTCAATCCTTTATTTTGCAAGAAAGAATCGTTTACAAATTGGTGAATTGGCATCAATTCGATTGCAGTAACTCCAAGCTTTTTCAAATATGAAATAACACTTGGGTGCGCAAGACCTGCGTACGTTCCGCGAATATCCGCAGGAACGCGACTATCAAGATTTGTCATACCACGAACATGAGCCTCATAAATAACAGAATCATGATATGGAATCATAGGATGCTGGTCGTTACCCCAGTCAAAGTATGGATTAATAACTGCTGCTTTCATCGTATGAGCTGCAGAATCCAAAGTATTCATAGCAGAAATATCATCTGGATTAGCAAACCAATATGTAAAAAGGCTTTCATCTCCATCGATATTTCCTTCAATTGCTTTAGCGTAAGGATCCAGTAGCAGCTTGTGAGGGTTGCACCACAATCCATGAGATGGATCGTAAGGACCGTGTACTCGGTAACCATAACGTTGACCAGGCTGAATGCCTGACACATAGTTGTGCCACACGTATGAGTTCTGCTCGGTCATATCAATACGAGTCTCGTTGTCGTTTTCGTCGAACAAGCATAATTCAACGCGCTTTGCAACTTCGGAAAACAGCGCAAAATTAACGCCGGCACCATCATAAGTGGCACCAAGCGGATACATGGAACCTGGTCTTATATGCATACTTATAAGTATCTCATATATTTGCGCACTTTTCACGTTATGTTGCTTTTATTTGAAAAAAGTTGGAAATTTATTCAAATTCATAAAAATTTAAGCAATTTTACGCAAAATTACGAAAGATTTAGTGTGCTGCTAACTGCCAATCTGCACCAACTCCAGTTGATACGTTAAGCGGAACATCTAATTTAACAGCATTCTCCATTGCTTGACGAACTATGCTTTCTACCTGCTCTTGCTCGCCGTGTGCAATTTCCAAAATCAATTCATCGTGAATTTGCAAAATTACGCGACTTAGCAATTTAGCGTTTCGCAAACCAGCGTCTACGCGAAGCATAGCAAGTTTCATAATATCTGCTGCAGTTCCTTGAATTGGTGCGTTTAAAGCACCGCGTTCCGCAGCTTCTCTAGCTACACGATTTGTTGACGAAAGTTGCGGGAAATACCTGCGTCTACCAAACATTGTTTCGGTATAACCAAGTTTTCTTGCTTTAGAAACCAAAGATTCCAAATAGTCATGAACGTTTCCAAACGTATCAAAATACTTATTTTTAAGAATTCCAGCATCAGCTGTACTAATCGAAAGCTGCTTAGCTAAACCATAAGTACTCAAACCATAAGCTAAACCGTAGCTCATAGCTTTTACGTGCGAACGTTGATCGCTTGTTACTTCATCAACAGGAATTTGATACACAAGACTTGCCACATATTTGTGAAAATCTGCGCCTGAGCAGAAAGCTTCTATAAGAGTTTTATCATGCGAAGCATGTGCCATTATGCGCAATTCGACTTGTGAATAATCACAGCTCATTAAAGATTCAAATCCTTCACCAGGAACAAAAGCCGCACGAATTTCGCGACCTGCAGCATTTCGGTTAGGAATATTTTGCAAATTAGGATCCGTAGAGCTTAGTCGACCAGTTGCAGCAATAGTTTGTTCAAAAGTTGTGTGAATACGCAAATCGTCGTAATGTGCTGCATCGATTAAACTTTGAACAATCTGCTTCAATTTGTTAGTTTCGCGATGCTTAAGCAAAGCGCCTAAAAACTGGCTTGCAGGCTCTTCTGGATCAAGCTTTGCATACATTGATTGCAAGGCTTCAGCATTAGTAGTGTAGGAGCCATTTTTTGTTCTACGAGTTGACTTAAGACCAAAATGTTCAAAAAGTATTTGCTGCAATTGCTTAGGACTTTGTAAATTAATGCTCTTTCCAGCTACTTGCCAAGCCATATTTTGCGCAAACTCAGCGTCGGAAGAAAATTGGCTAAGCATATTGTTCAAACGTTGCATATCAACTGCAGCACCAACATCTTCCAAACCTCTAAGCACGCGAGAAATAGGCATTTCCAAATCAACCATTAAGCCTGTTTGCTTGCGCGCATCCAATTTTGGAGCAAATTGTTGAGCTAACAATTTAGTTAGAACTGCACTTCTTAAAATCTTTTCTTCATTGCGCTTAGTTTCTTCAATATCTTGTTTAGCATTAGAAGAATTTTCTAAATCGTCAAGTAAAAGATCAAGCTCGCCTTGCTTAACTTCCTCATTATTTGCGTCTTCTTCATCAATTGAAATATCCAAATAATGTTCCGACATGTTTTCAAGCGTTTCAGCTCGAAAATCAGGCTCAAGCAAATAAGAAGCTAATCGCGTGTCAAGAAGAGGCATAATGCTGGAATTTTCAGCATCAATTAATTTTAGAGACGACAGCAACCCCAAATGCTTTTTATAGTCGTGCAAAACTATTGAAGAAGCATATTTTTGCAAAAACTCGCGCAAAGACGGCAATAAAGTTTTTTCTTCCAAACTCAAGTCGGAAGCATAAATTAGTGCCGCATTCCCCCTAACAAGCATTAATAAGCAGTCTGCTTTCAATCCAAAATGATGCTTTGACTGACGGCTGCTTTCATGCGCGTACATAACTAATTCACGATTATTTAATATTAAATCTGCGCATTTGCGATTATTGTCAATAGGCTTTTCTGCGCTACTATTTTTTTCTGCGCTACTATTATTTTCTACTTCTATAAAAGTAGATACGCTATTTTCCCACTTGCGCAAATCTTCTAAATTTTTAATATGACTTACTTTAGTATTTTCTAATACGTTTTGAAGATTTTCAGAATCAGAAGTTGATTGCTCAGTGTTGTTCGAAACCTCAGTTTCATCATTTTCTTCATAAGTTGAAGAAAGCATAATGTGCATATTATTTTCAATAGATTGCTGAGTACCACGGCTAAAAGTTTTAAGAATTTTACGCTTCTTTAATTCACCAAACTCAAGTTGAGACAATAACGTACCCAACTTAGCAGCATCCACATTACCAAAATGCAAATCCTCTACGCTTACTCCAAGATCCAAATCACGAACCAAAGCATTAACTCGACGATTCAAACGAACCTGGTCAATATTTTCTCGTAAAGCTTCACCTTTTTTACCAGTAATTTCGTCAGCGTGAGCAATAATATCTTCCAAGCTACCGAACTGGTTAATCCACTTAGCAGCGTATCCATCACCAACTCCTGGTACTCCGGGAATATTATCTGCTGTTTCGCCTCTTAAAGCTGCCAAATCCGGATACTGTTTAGGAGTTACATGATACTTTTCAAATACAGCATTAGGATCCATTTCTTTTAAATCTTTAAAATGCTGACCTGGATACAGTACTGTAATATCATCATCAATAAGCTGGAAAGCATCACGATCGCCAGAAAGAACTAAAGTTCTATACCCTGCTTTTGCTCCCATTGTTGCAAGCGTACCAATAACATCGTCACCCTCATAACCAGGCTTTTCAATGTACTTAACGCCAAGAGCTTGAAGCATTTGTTGAATAAGAGGAAGTTGCGAAAGCAACTCTTGAGGAGCAGCTTCACGCGTACCCTTATATTGAGGAAGCATCTTATTTCTAAAAGTGCCACCTTTTACGTCAAAAGCAATTGCTAAACAATCAGGCTGTTCTTTTTTCACAACCTGCGAAAGCATTGTAATAAAACCCCAAACAGAATTCGTGGCCTGCCCAGAGCGAGTAGAAAAATTATCTGCGGATACTGCAAAAAAAGCGCGGAACGCGAGGGAATGGCCATCAACGACCAACAACGTTCCTTTCTCATTCTCAAATTCAGAAGAATGTTCTTCAACGAAGTTGGTATTCACTGTTGACTATTCACCCACGTTCCGTAAATCAATAACTATGCTGTTATTATTTTAAATATTCTAAAATTAAAAATAATATTTACTAATCTTCCGAAGACTCTACTTTATCATCGCTATACTTAGCAATAATAGCCAAAGCAAGACGCTTCTTAGGAATACGCTGATCCATAGAAGTTTTTTGAATCCAACGGAAAGCACCCTGCTCAGAGAAGCCAGCCTTGTCCATTAACAAGCCCTTAGCGCGATCAACAAGCTTACGTTCCTCTAAAGTATCTTCAGCTTTCTTCAGTTTTTCTTCAGTCTTCTTAAGTTGATCTTCAGCATCATGCAATTTGTTTTCTGCACGCTCTACGCTGTCAAGCAAATCATTAATCTCACTAAAGCGACCCATAGCAACTTCCAAAGCAGGAAGGAGCTTGGATTCCTCATACGGCTTAGTTACGTACGCCATTGCGCCAGCGCCAGTTGCTTGCTTAACTAAATCTGCCTGCGAAAAAGCAGTAAGCATAACAACTGGAGCAATATTTTCATCGCAAATCGTAGCAGCAGCAGTAATTCCGTCCATAACAGGCATCTTGACATCCATGCATACAACATCTGGATGATTGTCACGCGTCAACTCAATAGCTTCCTGGCCGTTAGCTGCCTGGCCTACAACCTGATAGCCGTTATCTTCCAGCATTGCTACCAAATCCATACGGTTAACTGCTTCATCTTCTGCAACAACAACAGTACGAACGTGACGAGCTTTTTTGCTTTGTAGTTCACGCTGAGCAGCTTCTTCATCTGCCGCTTTACGAAGTTCATCGTCGCTAAGTACTTCAGGCATTGTTGACTCTGTCCCTTCATTCTTATCCGTAACTGGCATGTTCTAAAAACCTCATTTCTTTGCCACGTACACAGGGCAACATCGCCATGCATCATTAACACGGCGTGCACGCTCGACATTCAAACATTAGTAAACATCACGCCTCATAGCGTGATTCTGCATATTTTTAAACAGTCGCACGAGCACCATGTTTGCGTCAATCAATGATATCATAAGATTTACAAGACGCGCGAAAAAATACATATAATTAGCGCTATTTTGCTTATTTTATATAATAACTGACAATAACATAGCTACCGACGCAAGTATCGCTTGAATAACGCACAGAGGAAAAGCATTTTTATAATCACCATTAAGCACGCATTTAGCAAATTTATACGCTTTTATTACGAGATCTACCAATATAAGCCATTGAAAAGCAACGAAAATTAAATGCCATCCAGCATTACGCATAAGCATGCTAAAAGTGAAGAAAACCTCATGATCATAAAAACGCCATATTGAAGGCACTTCGGAAGGAAAAGCAATTATTGAAATCGAATAAGCTAATAACAAAAGCAATGCAACAATGCTAGTAGCAGAGCATAAGCGTCTGCCATTTATCTCACCGAAGCGTATCATTGCAGTTATTTTGCCATTTGCGGTATCGCTTTTAATATCTCGAAGATTGTTCACCATCATTAAGCATGCAGAATAAGCTCCAGGAATGAATGAAATTAGTACACAATAAAAAATTCTTAACGGATTATTAATAAAAATACTGTTCGCTTGTACGCCAATTCCGTATGTGATTGCGCACAAGCTTCCAATAAAAGGCACGGGTCCAAAGAACACAAAAGCGCTTACTTCTCCCCAACCCTTATAACCATAAGGGTGCTTTCCTCCTGCATAAAACCATGCTGCAGCAACGCACACAATTCCAAGAGGAATAAACCACCAAATGCCAGTTATAAAAACAATAATCAAACCAAAAACGCAAGAAATAAACGCAGAAACTATTACTGCTCTAAGAACTGATTTTGGCTTAATACCAGCGTCTGCAAGACGCCAAGATACATCGCACAAAGGCTTGGAATTATTGCTGTTAGCTACAGAACGAAACTTACGATCCTCATCTAAACCATTCAAACCGTCACAGTAATCATTCGCATAATTAACGGAAATCTGCATAAATACTGCAACAGCACAGCAAAGCAAAAATTGTATAAAATACTGCCCAAAACTAATACTTGCTTTCTCAAAATGCGAAAAACGCATCATTCTAAGAGAAATCGCAAATGCCATAGCAACAGGCACCAAACCTATTGGCAGCGTGTAAATTCTTGCACCTTTAATCCAAATCCTTAGACTTTTCATTAATAGCCTCGTAGATTATTTGATTATTTTAGTATTTTAGTATTTGATTATTTGATTATTTGATTATTTAAGCATCGCACAAATAATTTATACGAGATTTGGCAAAAAGATTGATACGCATATTGGTAAAGCAATAATAAGCGCAGAAATAAACACAGATAAGAACCCGCGCCATCCGAATGGATACTTATAATACGATGACTTGCGCGTGCGCAAATAAAAACCGCGCTCTTCGGCAGCAAGTGCAGAACTGTCTGCTTTTCGAACTGAAGAAACTAAAAGAGGCACAATAAGCGGCATCATAAGCTTTATTTTTTTAAACGGATTTTTAGTATCATATTCAACGCCACGAGCCATTTGAGCTTCTGTGATTTGAGACATTTCGTAAGCAAAAATTGGCACGAAACGCACTGCCGTTGTAATAGTAAAAGCGTAGCAGTATGGCACATGCAAATATTGCACTACAGCATTTGCAAGATCGTTTAATTTAGTTACCGTTAGAACTGTTACAAGAGGAAAAGCAAAGCAGAACAATCTCAAAGCAGCTTTTGCACCAATATCAATGCCGTGCAATGTGAACCACAAGAAAATATAGTTGCCACTTTGAGCAATAACAGTCTGTAGCAAAAACATTACGCAAGAAATTATTAGCATAGCTTTAATAAGACCAGATAATGTTTTAACAACACGAGTAAAAGCCATGCCAATAAAAATAATAGCTGCAATCGCAATAAGCGCGGAATACTGTTTAGCAATAAACACGCTTATTACAACACTCGTAGCAAGAATTAGTTTTGCAATAGGATTAGTGCGATGAAGAAAAGTGTTACCTGGTTGGTAAGTTAATAATCTCGTTTTCATAAATATCAGACGCCTTTACTTCTACTTTTATTTGCTACTTTTATTTGCTATTGCTTCTGTTAATTCTGCTGATTATGTACAGTCTGTTTTGTGATTTTTTCGCCGCGCAACGCTTCTACTAATTCTTCGCGCACATACAAGCCATTGCACTTATTAAATCCATGCACGACCAAGCCTTGAGAAACGGAACACAATAATGGTGGATACAATGCTGCAGCAGAGCACACTTCCGGCTTTTCAAACACATCGTATGCTGAACCATCAATAATAAGCCTTCCATCATTAATTGTTATAAGTCGAGTTGCATAATCAAGCACAACTTCCATATCGTGACAAACCATAATCACGCAGCAACCGTTTTTTCTTAAACGCTCTACAACTTGCATAATTCTCATGCATTCCTTGTAATCAAGACCGCAAGTTGGCTCGTCAAGAAGAAGAATCTTAGGATTTGTTACAACTGTTGCAGCTAAAGCAACCATTTGACGTTGACCGCGCGAAAGCATAAACGGGCTAGCTTTAGGATCAAGCTCCAGCTCATCAATAATTTCCATTGCGTGAACTTTAGCTTCATCCTCGTTCTGACCGATTAAAGTGCAGCTTAAAGCAACTTCTTCAAGTACTGTTTCTTTGCATAATTGTCGGTCAGGATTTTGAAATAGCGTAGAAACATATTTTGCTATTTGACTAATGCGAAGAGACTTAGTGTCAATGCCATCAATTGTTACGTTGCCTTCTGTTGGTTTTAATAAACCATTAATAATTTTGGTAATAGTTGTTTTGCCAGCACCATTTCTACCAACAAGAGTTACGAGCTCTCCAGCGTAAGCTTCAAAAGAGACGTTTTTTAGCGCGCTAACGCCACTTTGATACAAAAAACTGACGTTTTTAAGCGAAAGACATGGTGAATCGTTTTTCGATTTATTTTGTGCGGAAGATTGTGTAGAGACTTGCGATTCGTGGGAAAAGTCGCAAGCAAGCACCGATTTATTTGAATCGCATTCACGATTATCAAATTCACTATGTGAATCAACATGTGAAGTCAAAGATTTTTCACTATTAATCGTATTAACAATAGTATTTACTGTATCTTCTACAGACACAGGCAAATCGCTTTTAGAGCAAATATTCTCACGCTGTAAATCATTAACCAAATGCGTAGTACGCGGATAATTTATTCCAATAGAATAAAGCAAATCCATGTTTTTCAACGCTTGTGGCAAAGGCAAATCAAGCGACAAAGTGCCATTCGAAAGCACAACTAAACGCTTGCAATACTCACTTAAAAGCGCCACTTTTTGCTCAATTACAATAACCGTTATTCCAAAATTCTTATTCAAATCTTTAAGAATCGAAAAAATCATTTTAGAAGAAACAGGATCTAAAGCGCACGTCGGCTCATCTAACACCATAACTTTAGGCTTTAGCGCAAGAATAGCAGCAATTGCAACCTTCTGCTTTTGGCCTCCAGACAAAGTGTCTAAATCACGGTTACGCAAATCACTAATGCCAACAATTTGCAAAGCTTCATCTATTCGACTTGGTATTTCGCTATGATCAACGCCAAAATTTTCTAGGCCAAAAAGAATCTCGTCTTCAACATTTGCAGCAACCATTTGCGCATCAATATCTTGAATAACAGATCCAATCAAGCAAGCAATGTTAGTTAAAGCAAGATTGTTAGTGTCTTGACCCGCAATCTTAACGCTTCCTAAAAGTTCGCCAGAATAATGATGCGGAATCGCGCCAGAAAAAAGCGAAGCAAGCGTTGTTTTTCCAGACCCAGAAGGACCAATAATACCAACAAATTCGCCAGATTCTACGCTAAGACTTACATCTTTTAATGCAAAAGTGGAATCTTGTGCCTTTGAAGAGTCTAAAGAATCATCTTTATTCCGATTCACATACTTAAAAGACACATCTTTTAACTCAAGCAAAGGCACAATAATTCCTAACTCTTAAAACCAATAAATTGATTACTGATTATTGATTATTATCTAACGATTATATAATTTACCAAACATTCCTAACACATATTGCGTAACACATATTGCAAACACAAACTGTGCTACTTATGCAAAACGAGTCGAATTGGAGTGTAAAGCACTTCAACAACAACTGCATTAAATACTGCAGTGCCCAAAATAATTGGCAACATAACCATTACCATATTTGGAGAGTGAAGAATGAAGAAGGCGGCAATAAGAGCAAAAATGCAACCAGAAATTACTGTAGTAATGAAAGTAGCAATAAATGGGAATACGCTTATTTTACGAGCTGCATCCTTTGGAAATACGCGAATATAGCCAATTAACATTGCAGTCATAATGATTGCAGCTGGAATATCGCAAGCATACTCAAGGAACGGAATCGAAGTATTAAATTGAATTAACGTTGCAGCAAGAGCACCAATAATAGCGCCCTGGTAAATCTTCGGCCTAACAAGCAAAATTGACAAGCAGAATGAAGCAATAACAAACTCAGGCTGAATATTTCCAATAGAAAGAGACTTTGCAACTGTAAAGTCAAGAATGCATCCAGCCGCAAAAAGTACTGCAACTAACACTAACGAAGTAATATCTAATGCATGATTCTTAACTTTCACATTTTGCATCATCGCAGCTGCAGCATCTGTAGTTGCGTTTGCACCGTTGTTATAAGCTTCCTTAACGGTTTCGTTAATTTCTTGAGCCATGATTTCTCTCCTTGTTTGGGCTTTATATTGTTCATATAAAGCTATCGAATATTTTGTTGTGATTTGTGATTTTGTGATTTGGTTATTTTTTAAAATTTAAGCTTATATACAAAAAGACCCCCGGGTTTACCCCGGAGGTCTTACATAAGCTTTTATACGCAGCTTCTAAAACTTCAGAGTAAACTCACACCAAAGAGAAGACTGCCACCACCACATACGAGCAGCGTTAAGAGCATTGTGAGATTCAGCATTCATGTTCATGTTACGCATGATAACTGCCCTCCTTAAGCTCATTAGCTGACTGTGGTTCACGCACAAACCTCAACCGAAATATTCGATATTCGTTTGTGTTGTGAATGATGCTAACACTGCAAAAGTACAAATGCAAATATTGATTCGTAAAATATGCTCATATTTTCAAAAATATAAGCAAAATATTAATTTTTAGAAATCTCCTATAAACCCTTCTTATATAAGGAAAAACAGCCGCTTTAATTTTAAAAAACGCCCGAAATTATTCAAAGTAAAAAATTTCTAAAAATAAACGCAACACGCAAGCAAAAAATAAAAAATGAGGGCAATAGCTTAGCAATTGCTACTACCCTCATTTTTTATTAAAATCTCAGCACTTAATCGCAAAACACAAAATTTATGCGAAAAGCACTTTGTATTTTAATAATTGCAAGACAGATGCTTAGAACGCCTTACTTTAATCGAGAAAGCACCTGCAACAGGCAACAATATTGCAATAATAAATGCGATTTGTGCTACATTACTGCCTGTTGAACTTAACGCATGAACATTCTTATTAACAGCATTATTTACTACTGTTATTTCAGTCCAAGCGAGTTGCTTACCTTGTTCATCAACCAACACAACCGTATGCTTTCCGGAATATCCAGATGGGAAGATTGCGTCAAACTGAGGAACACCATTTACCATTCGAACAGTTACATACTTAGAACCATTTGCGCTCTTAAGTAAGCGAGGCGAGGAGTAAATGTATGCGTATGCATAAACTACACCGTCTTTCTTCAATCGTTCGGTAAATTCACTGTTTACAACATGAATACTCACATTGTTCACAACACCGGCTGTTGCAACATCATTGCTACCTACAGTAAGCGTGCCCTTTAATTCTGGCTTAAGCTGCTTAACAGTTACAGGAGCTTCAGGAGCTGGAGCAGATGGAGCTGGTGCTGAAGTGGAAGTCTCAGCCTTTTGAGTATGATTCTCAACCTGAGCAGGCTTCTCAGTGTTTTCAGCGTTTTCAGTGTTTTCAGCTTTTCCAGTATTCGTGGAATTGTTAGACTTTCCAACATTTTCATGCGTTTCAGCATTCTCAGTTTTTCCAGTCTTTCCAGTGTTTTCGGATTTAGCAGTATCTTCAGAATTAACATGCTCTGGAGTCTTATTAGCAGGAGCAGACTCAGGCTTATTTTTAACTGAAGGCTGTGTATTTCCTTGCTGAGGATTCTCCGGCTGAGTATTCTCCGTCTGAGGATTACCTTGCTGAGGATTATGAGTTTCTACAGAAGGTTGCTGCGATCCATGTTGAGTTCCAGAACCAGACTGAGGATTCACCGGAGCAGGCTGAGGATTCACAGGTCCAGGAGCTGGTTGAGGCTGTGGCGTTGGAGTTGGATTAACAGGGCCAGGAGCTGGATGAGGCTGAGGCTGTGGGCTAGGAGCAGGCGGCTGAGGTGTAGGTGTCACAGGCGTCACAGGCTCAGTCTTCTTTTCAGTATTAAGCAACACAGCACTCGAAAGAGCAGCAACCTTGTATGTTCCGTCAGCAGAAACAGCAGCCTCTTGAGCAGCGTCATTGACTTTGCCATTAGCAACAAGAGCAGAATACTTTCCTGCTGGAATCTTTACTTGAGTTTCAGCATTATTAACATTGAACACTACAACGTATTGCTTATCTGCATCTTTAAGCGTGTAAGCAATTACACCATCAGGAGTGCCATCAATCATCTTCATGTTCTTGTTAATTGTTGCATAATCAAAATCACGAAGAGATTTAATGCTCTTGCGTAGCTTCAACAATCCCTTGAAATAGTTCACAGAATCAGACTTGTCAGCAGCACGATTCCAATCAAGAGAATTGACTACATCGCCCTTATTGTAGCTGTTACCTTCTCCGTTCTTGCTTCGTAAGAATTCCTGACCAAGCTGAATAAACGGCATGCCACGCGAAAGCAAAATCATTGAATTTGCAAGCTTTACTCGCTTCATGCGTACGTCTTCAGTGTCGTTAGGAACAGAAAACTTTAACTTATCGTACAACGACAAGTTATCGTGAGCTTCAACATACTGAACTACTTGACCTGCATCAGCAAAACGCGTTTCAGCATTACCATTCCAGCACTTAACAGTACTTGTACCAAATTGGCAACCAAGCAAATTATGCTCAAGCAAAGCCTTAACATCTTTACTAATATTGCCGTTGACAAAGCCAGTACTTTTATCGTCAAGCACATAACCCTTTATAGAATCACGTAATGAATCGTTAAAGAATGCTACTCCTGGAATCTTATAACCATTTGGCTGAATAGTAGAATCACTCTTAGGGAGCATCTTATTCATATCCCAGCCTTCACCGAGCACAATAATTGACGGATCAATCTTATTAAGCTCAGCACGCACTTCCTGCATAGTCTTCAGGTCAATTAAGCCCATCAAATCAAATCGGAAGCCGTCAAGGTTGTAATGCGTAGCCCAATACTTTACAGAATCCAAAATATACTTGCGCATCATTTGACGCTCAGAAGCAGTATCGTTACCGCATCCAGAATTACCATTCAGAGCGCCATCCTTATAACGGAAGTAGTATCCAGGAACTGTCTTGTTAAACGAATGCTTTTGTACGTCATAAACATGGTTGTAAACAACATCCATAATCACGCGCAAACCAGCCTTATGAAGGCCAGCAATCATTTGCTTAGCTTCCTTAACTCGCGCTGTTGGATTAGCAGGATTCGTAGAGTAAGACCCTTCAGGAACATTGTAATTTTGCGGATCATAACCCCAGTTTTGAGCTCCTTGCTTTCCATAGCTCAAGTCACCAGTTTCATTCACAGAACCAAAATCATACATTGGCATGATTTGCACGTGAGTGACACCAAGAGACTTCAAATAATCCAAGCCAGAAACATTATGCTTATCTGTAGTCTTAGTACCTTCTTCTATTACGCCAAGATACTTACCACGATGAGCATCGCTAATACCAGAGTTTGGATTGATTGAGAAGTCGCGAACATCCATTTCTGCAATTGTTGCGTCACTTGGATTCGTAAAACTTGGCATACGATTTCCAGCGCTACCTGCGTCTTTATCTGCTAATACAACAGAACGTTCACCGTTTACTACTGCAGCTTTCGCATAAGGATCAGCAGAAACATTCACTGTGCCATCAGCAAAATGAACTTCGTATGCGTAAGCTGTATTAGCTTTATCACCATCGAGCTTTGCAGACCATACACCATGATCTTCTGCTTTCATAGCTGTTTCTTTGTCTTTTTCAGCTTTTTCAGCAGTCGACTTATAAGTAATCAACTTTACTTCAGTTGCTGTTGGAGCCCAAAGCTTGAAAGTTGTTGAAGAAGCAGAATACACAGCACCTAAATCATCGCCAGTGTACGCATATTTCTTATCGAATTCATCGGTACGAATTACGCTAGCACCAGTTTTCGAGGAAGCAGAAAGCTTAATACCTGTAGCTAATCCCTTAATACTCAATTCATACTTATGCTTAATATTAAGGTCATTCTTGGTTTCAATAGTAATCTCTGAACCACTAGCTTTAACAGAATTAAGCTCAACAGTCTTGTCAGGATTTTCACTATCATCCAAAAGTGTTACGTCAGAGTCTTTTACAGAAGACACGTCACCAGATACTTTTACAGCTAACTTCTTTAAGCCAGCAATATCAGCAGACATTACGTGAGCTGTAAGTTGTGGCATAGTAGCGTTTAAGTATACTTTCATGTCATCTTGCATTAACCAGACTTCAACACTACCTTTGCTTGGATCGTTTGAATCTAGCTTAATCGCATTGTTTGGAATACTGCGATCGCTAGGATCTTGTTTATCCCAAGCATTATTTGGCGTAGACTTTCTAACTTTGAAGCCAACACTGTCAATACCACCATCATTCTTAGCAGTAAAGGTTGCAACTTTGCCATAATCATCATGCGAAGTAAAGTAACGAGCAGTACCACCGGTTCCGTCGTTCCAAGTCCACATGTTCCAGCCTTCATAATCGCCAGCATTCCTGCGATAATGAACTGTTACCTTTAGCTCTTTTGGCTTATTCTTAAGGTTGTCTGGAGCAGTAAACTGCGTAGTATCCGATCCGCCTGTTACCCAAGCTTCAGCAAGACCACTTGCACAGTTTTCAATAGCACGATCGCCACCGTCTTTATTCCAATCTTTTGTAGCAGTAATAAAGGAAAGTGACTTGTTTTCAAAGGCACCATCAACTTTAGTTTCAAAAACTTTGCCGAATTTATCACTGCCATTGAACTCATGCCAAGCTCCAGGTAAATCTTTACCATCTTTGTCTTTGCCCCACAACCAAATGCTAATATTGCGAGTATCACCCGCTTTTTGTGCGTAGTGGATGCGAACAGTAGTCTTTGGATTATACGCTACTGGGCAAGGATTTACTCCAACACTACCCTTGTGATCTTGAGCTACATACGAATCAGTGTGAGCTGGAATCTTAAAGTTATTCTTGTCATTATCTCCTTCGTGATACCAGTAATTTTCACCATTATTAAACACTGCTTCATAAGCTTTGCCATTGGTTCTAATTGTCTTCTTATACCAACCATCGCAAGCCTTGCTCATCTCATCGCCAGGAGCTTGAGTCCAGCTTGAGCCTATACCATAGTGAACATATACTTTTTTACCGTTAAACTTTTCATTTGGCTTAAAGTAAATAGTTGTTGTAGGATCTTCTGGCATGCCTGCATCAGGCTTTTCTACACCATATTGAGGATCAGATGCGTCTGCAGCATAGCCTTTTGGATGATTAGATTTTGTGGCATTAACGTGCAATGCTACTGCTTCGCGAGCGCCAATCTTGGTTTTAACTTCACCTTTTGCAACTTTAACAGTCTTAGAGCAGTCACCTGCAGCGTACACATTGCAGTACTCACCATCAGGCAAATCAGTCTTATAAGAAACTTCTTTTTCGTCAAGCGAATTGTTGATTGCTAAAAAGCCCTTATTTTCGCGGCTAAAAGCAATGTTGTTATCACCATCATCCTGCCAATTTGTGACTTTCGCACCTTGGACAGCATTGTAGAATCCAATCATTCCGCGAATAGAAGTCCAACGCTGAGTGCACTGCCACTTTGAATTAGCACCACAAGTTACTTCTGGAACAGACGTTTCAGTTGCATTAGGCGCACCATCATCATTCTTATCGAACTTGTATCCGGAATACACGTTTGGAGTGCCGTATGGCCACGCAAGCATGAACGCGTTTGCTAAAGCGTAACGACGACCATCCTTATACGTAAGCACGCTGTTACCGCGCTCAGTATCCCAATTCGTAACGAAAATAGCAGCTTTATAGCTATTAACCATTCCGTCTTGAATTTTGTTCAGAGGCTTGCTTGCCTTCATCAACGAGCCTTTGAAACTTTGCCTAAGCTGGTAAGAGTAGCCAAACTCGTTAACTTCGCCTTCATTCAAATGCGCAGCTGGCTGAATTTGTGCAGCTTCTGAAGGATTGCCAATAGTTTCCTGCATCCACCAGATCTTGTCAGGAGTAGTATTTGCTTGCTTTGCTGCTTCAGCTTTAATCGCTTTCATATCCGCTTGCGAAATATGCTTTACAGCATCCACACGGAAACCAGCAACACCAAGCTTCAACAAATCTGCAAAATACTTACCTAAAACTTGCTGAACATGCGGCTTTGAAGTATCCAAATCAAGTAAGCCTACAAGTCTGTTATTCCACACATCCTCAGCTTTAGTGTAGTCTTTAATGTTTTCGGTGCTCTGATGGAAATCACCCTTAGTGTATCCAGCATCTTCAAAAGTCTGAGTAGACACATCATACTTACTTCCACCAACACCGACTTTATCTTTATTATCAGCACCAGCCATGTGATTAATTACAGCATCCGCAATAATCCCAACCTTTGCTGCTTTGCAAGTTTTAATCATATCTTTAAACTCAGCTTCAGTGCCAAGTTTAGAATCAAGCTTATAGCTCACAGGCTGGTAAGAAGTCCACCAAGCTTTACCTTTAATATGATCCTGAGAAGGCGAAATTTGCACATACTTCACACCTTCAGGACCGTAAGTGTTAGTGCACTCTTGAGCAATACTCTTCCAATTTTGCTGGAATGCAGTAACAATAACACCCTTACCTTTAAGAGTTACATTCGAAGAAGTTTCTTTGCTATTGCTAGACTCCCCGTTAGTCACAGCGTTTGCGCTAATTGTAACAGCAAAACCAGTTACAAGCATTGCAACAGACGCAACAACAGCAACCATCTTCGATGCAAAGTGTCGACGATGACTCATCGGTATCCTTTCCTCCGTTGGTATTAGCGCGTTTCTTCTTTGGACGCACTAATAGCTTAAATACGCAAACGATGGCTAGCACAACCATGTTGCTAGCCATCTCATAAATGCACAATATAAGCGGAGGTAATTATATCACCGACATATTGACAATATTGCAATAAACAATTAAAAACTGCAGTTGTGTTGGTACTACTTAGCTGCACTTTCCACATCAGCTTTGTCTTTTTTAAATCGCAAAGCCAAAGTAACAACCAAAGCTATAAAAATAGCAACCAATACTAGCAATATTTTATTAACAAATCCATTGTTACCAAAGTGCTTCACAGCCTTAATATGCAAAGCTACTGCAGAATGCGCAGGAATAGTTGTTTCAACCTTCCCACCGCTAACAGTTACAGTTTTTTCGCAATTCTTTGACGCGTAAACATTGCAATACTCGCCATCTGGCAAATCAGTATTGTAACTAACATCATTTTGCTTATCGTCATTATTAATAGCGAAGAAACCCTTATTTCCGCGGCTAAAAGCAATATTATTGCTTTCATCATCCTGCCAGTTAGTTACTTTCGTGCCTTTAGCTGCATTATAGAAACCAATCATGCCTCGAATTGAAGTCCAGCGTTGAGTACACTGCCACTTTGAATCCTTGCCGCAGCTTGCATCCGGAACAGACGTTTCAGTTGCGCCAGGAGCACCTTCGTCACGCTCACTAAACTTGTATCCGGAATAAATATTTGGCGTACCATACGGATAACTAAGCATAAAAGCGTTCGCAAGCTCATACAATTTGCCATCTTTGTAAGTAAGAACGCTTGTGGCATTATCTCGCTCAGTATCCCAATTTGTAACAAAAATAGCGGCACTCTTATTAGGAATAAGGCTATCTGTAATATGCTTCAAATTGTCAATTGATCCAGAGAAATAATTGCGCAAACGGTACGAATACTCAAATTCGTCTACTTCACCCGTTCCAACATACTTATCTGGCTGATTTTCTTTCGCACCATTGCTGTCCCCAATTGTTTCCTGCATCCACCAAATGTTTTCAGGCTTAATTCCACTCGCCTCTGCAGCAGCCTTCTTAATAGCCTTCATCTCGTTTGGCGCAATATGCTTTACAGCGTCCACGCGAAAGCCAGCTACACCCATTTTTAGCAATTTTGCAAAATAATTACCAATAGTTTGCTGCACATGCGGCTTAGAAGTATCCAAATCAAGCAAACCAACTAAACGATAATTCCAAACTACTTGAGCATCACTATACGTGTAAATATCTTTATCTATTTGATGAAAATCATCTTTCGTGTAGCCAGCATCTGGATAACTCTGATTTGCCGCATCATACTTACTACCGCCAACGCCAACAGTATCTTTATTGTCGGCACCAGTCATGTGGTTAATCACAGCGTCAACAATAATTCCAACCTTCGCAGCTTTACACGTAGTAATCATATTCTTAAACTCGTCTTCAGTACCAAGTTTTGAATTTAGATTGTAACTAACTGGCTGGTAAGAAGTCCACCAAGCTTTGCCTTTAATATGATCTTCCGGAGGAGAAACCTGCACATAACTCACGCCTTCAGGGCCATAAGTTTGCTTGCACTCCTTTGCAATACTCCTCCAGTTTTGCTGAAAAGCTGTAACAATAACGCCTTTTGGTGGAAGGCCGTTTGTTGATTTAGTTGAAGCAAACGCCGAATGGCAAGGAGCAATAGTGAAAACACACATTAACACTGTTGCCACAGCAGCAATTGCAGCACATGACACAAGCATTAAATTACGCTTGTAATTATTGATTAATTCGCTAGCATAATTACTTTTTTTACGCTCACTTACTTGCAATTGTGCACTGTGGATCATCTTTGTTCCTTTCACATACGTACAGCACATTCATTGTTTATTTGTTTATTTGTTTAGTTGTTTAGTTGCGCGAAAATGCTCTTATTATTATACGCTTTATTATTTAAGTATGAATATTAAAAAAGTGAGAATATTAAGTATGAATATTAAGTATGAATATTAAAAGAAATAAAAACGTCACCTAGCAAGCTAAGTGACGTTGTGCACGTGCCCCCGGTGAGACTCGAACTCACACTGCACAGATTTTGAGGCTGTTTCCTCTACCAATTGGGATACAGGGGCATTTTTAATTTTTACGCGTTTTTGCGCGACTTGTTGACTATAGCACACTTTTAGCCGTATGCAAATACCTCACACATTTTGGCGTGTCGCAAATAGGGCGCTAGATAGGTACTCAATAATAGTAATGCGCGCAATCTGCAAAACAGAAAGCGCGCATTATGTAAAATATGTGCTTTTGCGTATACGCTGTAAGGTGCTTATGACTCAATCATATGCAACCTATGCGCAACGCTGTATGGCATTAATCGCAAGCACCAACGGTGTGTACGTAGATGGAATCCGTACGACCAGCTTGACGTTCACCCTGAGCAGTGCTCAAGATAACAATCTGATCACCGTCGGAAACCTTACCAGCTTCGCGAAGAACCTTGTCGGTGAAGATCATCAAATCATGACGGTTCATGTCATGGTAATCTTCACTAATCAAGAAGCCTTCAGTGCCCCAGCTCAAAGCCAACCAACGATAAGTGTGCTCATTGTTGGTCAAGCCGTAGATTGGAGCGGTTGGGCGTTCGCGAGAAATGCGATGAACCGTGCGACCAGTCTGAGTGTAGGCCACAATAGCCTTAGCGTTAAGCTTATCTGCCAAGTCAACAGCTGCAGAAGAAACAGCGCCGGTGCTAGACATATCAAGCTCAACAGCAGGAATACGATCATAGCCGTGCTCAGTTGCGTACTGAGAAATACGGGACATGGTCTTTACGGTAACATCTGGATACTTACCAACAGCGGTTTCGTTAGAAGTCATTGTTGCGTCAGCACCGTCAAGAACAGCGTTAGCGCAGTCAGAAGCTTCTGCACGGGTTGGAACTGGGGAGTTAACCATTGTGCCAAGAACTTCAGTAGCAACGATAACTGGCTTTGCATAGCGGCGAGAAAGCTCGATGCAGCGCTTGGTAACAAGTGGAACCTCTTCGAGAGGCATTTCCACAGCCATATCACCACGTGCAACCATGATGCCATCGAAGGTCTTAACAATCTCTTCCAAGTTTTCAACAGCCTGTGGCTTTTCAATCTTGGCGACGATTGGAATACGACGACCTTCTTCGTCCATGATTTCGTGAGCGCGATCAATATCGGTAGCGAAACGCACGAAGGACATAGCAATAATGTCAGCGCCGGTGCGAATAGCCCAACGAAGATCAGCCTCATCCTTTTCGGTCAAAGCTGGAAGCGAAACAGCAACGCCTGGAAGATTAATACCCTTGTGGCTGGAAACTGGGCCAGCAACAATAACCTTAGTGTGAACGTCGTTGCCTTCTACCTTAGTTACCTCAAGGCGAACCTTACCGTCATCGATAAGGATTGGATCGCCTGCATGGCAATCTCCTGGCAAGCCCTTAAAGGTTGTAGAAGTGCGGTGCTCGTCACCTTCAACATCATCAGTAGTGATGATGAACTCCTGACCTTCTTCCAAATAAACCTTATCTTCACCATCAGCGTTCTTCTTGAACCAACCGCAGCGAATCTTTGGACCTTGCAAATCAACAAGAGCAGCAACATTGCGGCCAGTGGACTTGGAAGCTGCACGAACGTTGTTGTAAACGCGCAAATGATCTTCAGGAGTGCCGTGAGAACGGTTCAAACGAGCAACATCCATACCGGCTTCAACAAGCTTGGTAATACCTTCCAAGGATTCGGTAGCTGGACCAATAGTATCAACGATTTTGGCTTTACGCATAATGCCTACCTATTTTCTATTTCTGTTTATTTTTTATGAGCGATTTAATGATAAAAACCATAAAACGCCCAATTCCGCTTTCTAGTGTATCAACGTATTGTGACCGCATATTGTATTTATACGGCGTTTTGTGAACGCTCACAGAAAATCGCATAGAACGCTTGGACAATACTTAAATAATAGTTATTTGCTAATTTTGAGCATCGTCCATCTGCCGCAACTCTTTCTTTAGATCGCGGATTTCGTCGCGCAATCGCGCTGCAAGCTCGAATTGCAACTGCTCTGCAGCAACATGCATCTGCTCACTCAAATTTTTAATAAGCGACATAATGTCGTCTTGCGGCAACTCAGAAACATTCGCCATACGCTTTTCTTTGCTTTGCTGCCCAAGATTCGGCTCTTTTGGCACGCCATAATGCGAATTCCCAGCCTTATTAGCATTCCTGTAACCACCTGCTAGCAAAGTTTGAGTATCAACATCCTCTTTAGCAAGCATGTCGTTAACGTCACTAATCTTCTTTCGCAAAGGTTTAGGATCAATTCCATGCGCCTTGTTATACGCGATTTGCTTTTCGCGTCGACGCTCCGTCTCGCTAATCGCCTTGCTCATAGCATCCGTAACAGTATCCGCATACATAAGCACAGTTCCAGAAACGTTACGAGCAGCGCGGCCAATCGTCTGAATAAGCGAACGGTAAGATCTTAAGAAGCCTTCCTTATCTGCATCCAAAATCGCCACGAGCGAAACTTCCGGCAAATCCAAACCCTCACGAAGCAAATTAATGCCAATAATCACATCAATTTTGCCTTCGCGAAGCTCGCGCAAAAGCTCCACTCTGCGCAAAGTATCAACATCCGAATGCAAATACTCAACTTTAATACCAAGCTCCAAAAAGTACTCGGTTAAATCTTCAGCCATTTTCTTCGTAAGCGTAGTAACAAGTACGCGCTCATCTTTTGCCACACGCGCTTTTATTTCCGCCAACAAATCGTCAACCTGGCCTTCCACAGGGCGAACCTCAATCTTAGGGTCAAGCAAGCCAGTTGGACGAATAATCTGCTCAACTACGCCGTCCGAAAGTCCCAGCTCATAATCTCCAGGAGTTGCAGAAAGATACACGGTTTGACCAACGCGCTCCAAAAATTCCTTCCACTTTAACGGGCGATTATCCATTGCCGAAGGCAGCCTAAAACCATGCTCCACAAGCGTTCTTTTGCGCGAAGCATCTCCCTCGTACATAGCTCCAATTTGTGGCACAGTTACGTGCGACTCGTCTAAAACTAGCAAAAAGTCGTCTGGGAAAAAGTCAAGCAGCGTATGCGGAGGCGTGCCTGCATCGCGTCCGTCAAAATGCCTAGAATAATTTTCCACTCCTGGGCAAACTCCAACCTGGCGCAACATTTCCAAATCGTACGTGGTTCGCATTTCCAAGCGCTGAGCTTCCAGCAATTTATTCTGCTTCTTAAACGCAGCAACGCGCTCGTCTCGCTCTTTTTCAATCGCCTCTAACGCACGCTCCATTCGCTCCGGTCCCGCAATATAATGCGAAGCTGGGAAAATATGAACGCTACTCTCCTTACGAATCACTTCTCCCGTAAGCGGATGCAACATTGTAATTCTGTCGATTTCGTCACCAAAGAACTCAATTCGCACAGCCAATTCTTCGTAAACTGGAATAATCTCAACAGTGTCACCGCGCACTCTAAAAGTTCCGCGCGTAAACGCAATGTCGTTGCGCTTGTATTGCATGCTCACGAATTGACGCAACAAATCGTCTCTCTCAAGCTGCTGGCCAACACTCAGCATAAGCATTCGCTCAGCATACTCTTCCGGAGTACCAAGTCCATAAATACAAGAAACCGTAGCTACAACAACGCAATCTCTGCGCGTAAGCAAATTCGCTGTAGCAGCGTGACGAAGACGCTCAACATCGTCGTTAATATTCGAGTCTTTTTCAATATACGTGTCTGTTTGCGGAATATACGCTTCCGGCTGATAGTAGTCGTAGTATGACACAAAATAGCTCACAGCATTATCCGGCATAAGCTCGCGAAACTCCGCGCAAAGCTGAGCCGCCAAAGTTTTATTCGGCTCAATAATAAGCGTTGGGCGTTGCAAACGCTCAATAAGCCAAGCGGTTGTGGCGGTTTTGCCAGTTCCCGTAGCACCCATTAAAACAACGTCGTTTTCGCCGTTTTCAATGCGATTTGCCAGCTCGTCGATTGCTTGCGGCTGGTCGCCAGAAGGCTTGTATGGTGCTTTTACTACAAAAGGCTTGTTTGTGCGCTGAATTTTATTCGACATGTATTTACTTCCCCAGTTTCGCTATTTCAGCGCTTTGATTGTTTATTTCTCGCAGCCATGTTTTCAGCATATTGTCAACGCTGTTAAGCATAGATTCCATTGGTTTTGTTGAATCAACTACAAAATCTGCCATGTCTTTTCGAACTTTACTAGGAAGCTGACTATTTATGCGCGCTAAAGCTTGTCTCTCCGTCATATTTCGCTCGCTTATCATTCGCTTAACGCGAATTTCTTTAGGCGCTTCAACAGTAATAATATGGTCAAAACTAAATGGAATGCTGTCAATTACTTGCGCAAGAAGCGGAATATCGTGCACAATAACTGAGCTTATGCTGCTTATTTCATTGAGATTTTCTTTAGAAATTTTACTAGAATATTCGCTTTTATATTTACTTTTATATTCGCTTTCTAAAAGCTCCGCACGATTGTAAATAGCAGGATGAATAAGCGACTCAATCTTACTTAACGCTTGCTTATGCTCATCGTCGTCACCAAAAATATGCTCAGCAATAAACGCGCGATTCAAAGAACCATCTTTTAAAACAGCATCTTCCCCAAAAATGCTCACGATTTTCTGCAATACTGCGCTTCCTGGTTCTACTACTTTACGCGCTAAAACATCGTAATCAATAACAAACGCGCCAAGCGAACGCAAATGGTTTACTACAGTAGATTTTCCAGCTGCAATTCCGCCTGTTACCGCAATACGCATTATTGTCATATATAAATTATAAGTAATGCCCCAGTAACTAATTACCGGGGCATTGTTTATTAACAATAATTATAAAACACTAATCCTTTAACTCAGCACCATCAGCATCTTTGTGCCACTTAGTTCCAGGCTTTGAGCAGAGAATCAAAATACCCTCAACCAATGCCCATATTGCTGTAATGATCAACAGGAAACCAAAGGAAAGAACAGAAATAAGCAGCTGTGCAATCGCCTTTCCTTTAAAACCAAGATAAAAATTGTGAATACCTAATGTGCCTAAGAAAATCGCTAGCAAACCTGCAACAATTTTATTGCGCGAGCTTACTAAAGTTGCTTTAGTGTTCTCCTCACTATTCCCATCGTACGAAGGGAACTGAGCATTTTTCTGATTGTTATCAAACGTGCTCATAATCTTCACCAATCCTTTTAATAATTATGATTAATGTTTAAAAGCATCATATAATCACGATTCTTAAAAGAAAATTGATTGTACCCATATTTAATTACAAAACTTGAGTTATAAAATACTTGTCAAATGTACTCAAAATAGACGTTAAGCATTATGAACAACAATACGCAAGATGCCCCCGACGATTACTCACCGAGGGCATCCTACTTTTTTATTTACAAGCGTCTAGTAGAAAATAGAAAACTACTTCTTTTCGCTCAAAAGCTGTTCGCGCAATGCTGCGAGCTGATCGGAATCAGCTAAAGCACCTTCGCTAGCTGCTTCAGAAGAATAGTTGGAAGCAACTTCTTCCTTCTTTTCTTCCTTAGCTGGCTTCTTTTCAGCTTCTTCGCTCTGGCCGTCAGCGGCAGCAGATTCAGCTGCAGCTGCAAGTTCCTTAGCAGCGAATGCCTTGTGCTCTTCCCAAAGATCATGGGCTGCAGCATACTGAGCTTCCCACTCTTCACGCTGCTGCTCATAGCCGGCCATCCATTCGTTAGTGTTTGGATCGAAGCCTTCTGGGTACTTGTAGTTGCCTTCAGCATCATATTCAGCTGGCATGCCGTAGAGAGCTGGATCGAAATCTTCAGAATTTGGATCAACAGCTTCAGTAGCTTGCTTCAAGGAGAGGGAGATGCGACGACGATCAAGATCAACGTCGATAACCTTCACGAATACCTCTTCGCCAGCCTTAACAACAGTTTCTGGGTTCTCTACGTGACGGTTTGCAAGCTCAGAAATGTGAACCAAGCCCTCAATGCCGTCTTCAACGGAGATGAACACACCGAACTGAACGATCTTGGTGACCTTGCCCTTAACAACCTGTCCAGGAACATGGGTGCGAGCGAAGCGCTGCCATGGATCTTCCTGAGTTGCCTTAAGGGAAAGGGAAATACGTTCGCGATCGAGATCAACGTCGAGAACTTCAACGGTAACCTTATCGCCAACCTTAACAACCTCAGATGGGTGATCGATGTGCTTCCAGGAAAGCTCGGAAACGTGAATGAGGCCGTCAACACCGCCGAGATCGACGAATGCGCCGAAGTTCACGATAGAAGACACAACGCCTTCACGAATCTGACCCTTCTTAAGCTGAGAGAGGAAGGTCTCACGAACTTCAGACTGGGTTTCCTCAAGGAACTGACGACGAGAAAGCACAACGTTGTTGCGGTTCTTATCGAGCTCAAGAATCTTAGCCTTGATCTTCTGACCAATGTATGGGGAAAGATCGCGCACGCGACGCATCTCAACCAAGGAAGCTGGGAGGAAGCCACGAAGACCGATGTCAACAATCAAGCCGCCCTTAACAGCCTCAATAACGGTACCTTCAACGATGCCGTCTGCGTCCTTAATCTTCTCGATGTCACCCCAAGCACGCTCATACTGTGCACGCTTCTTGGAGAGAATAAGACGTCCTTCCTTGTCTTCCTTAGTAACAACAAGGGCTTCGATGGTGTCGCCAACTTCGACAACGTCATCTGGATCAACGTCTTTCTTGATGGAAAGTTCACGGGAAGGAATTACACCTTCAGTCTTGTAGCCGATGTCCAACAATACTTCGTCGTGATCAATCTTTACGACTGTACCTTCAACTAAATCACCATCATCAAAATTCTTGATGGTTGAATCGACTGCCTTGATGAAGTCTTCTTCGGTGCCAATATCATTAATCGCAACCTTGGCGACTTCGTTATTATTCTCTGCCATTATTTATTAGTGGTTTCTTCTTGGGGTGGATATTACTCGATATTAAATTATATGTTTATGTTATGCGTATGCTATGTGCACACGCTTTGTCAATGTTATATACAGGTATAGCCAAAATAGCCGTTTTACTTCGGGCGTGTCGGCATCTAAAGATTGTTTATAGATTGCCAGCAGAATGCTCAGCCATATCAACAACATTAGCTAGTAACATTGCTCTAGTCATAGGACCTACTCCACCAGGATTTGGGGAATACGCTCCAGCAATCTCACGGCAAGATGGATCCACATCACCTTTTACGCGATATCTTCCGGCTTCTTCATCAAATACTCGAGATACGCCAACATCAACAAGAACAGCACCAGGTTTAACATCCTCTGGCTTAACAAAGCCAGCGCATCCCATTGCAGCAATTATTACATCGGAGCGACGCATGATTTCTTGCACATTTTTAGTGCGAGTATGACACAGCGTAACAGTAGCATCTACTCCCCTTCTTGTTAAAAGAAGACCAATAGTACGACCAACTGTTATTCCACGTCCTAAAACGCAAACTTCTTTGCCAGAAAGATCGATGTTATATTCGTCAAGCAAAGCGAGAATTCCCCTAGGAGTACAAGGCAATGGAGTTGTAATATCACCAGAAATATGCGTAACAAGCTCACCTAAATTATAAGGATGCATACCATCGCAATCTTTTTTAGGATCAATTGACGCAATAACTTTTTTAGAATCAATACCTTTTGGCAAAGGTAATTGCACAATAAAACCTGTACAAAGCGGATTACTATTCAAATTCTCCACAGCTGCAAGAATCTCACTCTCGCTTGCATCTTCTGGCAAATCACAACGAATAGATTGAATCCCAACTTCTTCACAATCTTTGTGTTTTCCAGCAACATATTTTAATGAGCCTGGATCATTGCCAACTAGCAGCGTACCCAAACCGGTTTCAATTCCACGTTTTCGCAATGCTTCAACGCGCACTGCCAAGTTTTCTTTAATTTTTCCGGCCAATGCCTTTCCATCAAGCACAATAACCATGAATTATTCCTCCCAACTCGCACAATTCGTAAGGATAGGCTATCGTGAGGTATAGAAGTGTATGAGTCGACTAGCAACTGCATTAGTGCGCCGACGCACCATTAACTCAGGAGGGCAACAGTGATGCATACCATTATTAATTGCGCAAAAAGATTTGGCAAAACTATCGCAACATGCGTTGTTGCGTCTGCAATACTGCTTGGATTTGCTGCGTGCGGTCAAAATGTAGAAAAGCCTAAAGAAAAACCTAAGTCTGCTGCTCGTATTGCTGTTGTATCCACTGTTGACACTTGGGGCAGCTTGGCTAAAGAAATTGGTGGAAAAGACGTTAAAGTTAATTCCATTATGGCTGGAGCAAACACTGATATTTCTACTTTCAAGCCACGTGCGAAAGATTTGACAAGTATTCAAGATGCACAAGTTGTTATAACCAACGGAGCTGGATACGACGATTGGGCTACTAAAGTTCATCCAAAGAAAGCAGAAATTATTAGCGCTGCCGCAACAGTCGGTGCATTAAATGGCGATAATCCATATCTTTGGTTCTCGCATGATGCAAGAGACGCAATGGCTTCTTCTATTGCAGATACTTTCTCAAGAGTAATGCCAGCTAAAAAACACAATTTTGCTCAAAGATTAAGCGAATGGCAAGAGCGCGAAAAGAAGCTTACTTCCGCAATCAGTGATTTTGCAAAAGAGCATAGTGATGCTAAATATGCTTCAACTTCGCCTATTCTTTTCTGGCTTATGGCAGATATGAATGCAAAAGACAACACTCCTAAAGAGTATGCCGATGCAATAAGCAATAACAACGATCCTCAACGTTCAAGCATTGAAGAATTCCAAAAGCTTATTGAAGACAGAAAAATTGATGTGTTGATTAGCGATAGTCAGCAAGGAAATGACGTACTTAATTTGCTTAACGGCACTGCAGGAAGAAGCTACACTTCTACAGTACGAGTAAGCGAACTTATGCCAAAGTACGCAAATCAGCTCGACCAGTGGATTATGAAGATTTGCGATGATTTAAATAATGCTTTACAAGCAACGAAAGATATGCGAAAAGATATCGACAGTCAAGAATCGCAAAAGAAACCTATTACAGAAAAGCCGAATGTAGCTAAAAATACTGATCCTAAGAATTCTAACAAGGGTCAGCAGGATCCAGGAAAGTAAAATTTAATTCAGTACAATACAAAAAATCCTTGCATCTAGCGGTGCAAGGATTTTTTATTTTAAACATTTTTACTTCAACTATTTTTTATTAAAAATAGAACAAAGCAAAATAAATTTATTTTATTTTTGAAGAATTAACTTACTACTTCTTCTTTGACTTCCTACTACGCTCTTCCAGCAAAGCTAAAGTCATAGCAGCTGGCTCTTCTGGAGCAATCGTATGATGCTTATCGTCACCTTCCTGAGGCTCCTTATAGCCAAGATTCACATCAAGAAGACGCTCTGCTTCCTGCTCATCAATCTTTTCAGACAAAGCAATTTCAGAAATTAAAATGCTACGAGCGCGAGCAAGCATACGTTTTTCGCCAGCAGATAAACCGTGCTCGTCAACATCTCGCTGCGACAAATCACGCACAACTTCGGCAATATTATTTACGTCACCAGTAGCAATTTTTTCTACATTAAGCTTATAACGCCTAGACCAATTCATTTCTTTTTCAATAATTGGCGTACGTAAAATTTCAAAAACTTTTGCTACTTCTTGAGCGCCAACAATATCGCGAACGCCAACCTTTTTCACGTTATCTACAGGTACATTAATTTCCAAGCCGTCAGACGACAACACTACTAATCTCAAATATTGACGAGTTACACCTTTTACGGTGCGCTCACTAATTTCTTCAACACGCGCCGCACCATGACGAGGATAGACGACCATATCGCCGACTTGATATTCCACAGAACCCTCCGTATGCACAGAAAAACTCATATCAGTTTCCCATAAGGGCACGACTTGAAAAAACTTTCATAATTTTTTCACAATACTGCGAAACACACGCGACTTACAGCAATAAACCATGTATGATAGGCAACATGAGTACAGTTACTAACATCAATGAAGATGCAGTCGCAGTTCCAGTCCGTCAGGACGTACTAGCTGCGGTGAGCAATGCAGAATATTACAATCCACATGAGGTTCTCGGCGGTCACCTTGGAACTGGTAAAGGTGCCGACACTGTAACCGTCCGCGTATTACGCCCTATGGCCAAGAAAGTAGTCATTCTTACAAAGAGTGGTGAATACGAAGCCGAACACGAATATAACGGTATTTTTACTGCTGTTATTCCTGCAGTAAAGCATACTAAAACTAAGTCTTGGTCTGTGCCAAGCTATCGAATTCACACTGTTGAGATTGATGGCTCTGAATCTACTGACGACGATCCGTATCGTTACTTGCCGCAAATTGGCGAACTCGATATGTATCTGTTTGGCGAAGGACGTCATGAACGCCTTTGGGAAGCACTTGGTGCACATGTTAAAACCATTACTGATTCGTGGGGTCTTGTTTCTCCAGAAACAGGAAAGATGGTAAAGAAAGTAACAGGCACTGCTTTTTCTGTTTGGGCACCGAATGCTCGCGCAGTTCGAGTAGTTGGTAACTTCAACTATTGGAATGGCCGTCGTCACGCAATGCGCTCGCTCGGCTCTTCTGGTATTTGGGAACTCTTTATTCCTGGCGTTACTGCTGGAGAAGTCTACAAGTACGAAATTCTTACACAATCCGGCAATTGGATTATGAAGGCCGATCCAATGGAGCGCTCGCACGAAGTTCCACCAAACACTGGATCCGTTGTTGTAGATTCTGAATTTAAGTGGCACGACACTGATTGGATGGATAAGCGAGCAAAGACTGATGCTCATAACGGTCCAATAAGTATTTACGAAGTGCAAGCAAACAGCTGGAATCGCGATTTAGGTAATTATCGCGAGCTTGCGGATCATCTTGTTGAATATGTGCAAAAAGAAGGCTTCACTCACGTTGAGTTTATGCCACTTACGCAATATCCATTCTCTGGATCTTGGGGTTACCAAGTTACAGGTTACTATGCTGTAGATTCTCGACTCGGCTCCCCTGATGATTTCAAGTATTTGGTTGATAAGCTCCATAAGGCAGGCATCGGCGTAATTATGGATTGGGTTCCAGCCCACTTCCCTAAGGATGATTTTGCACTTGGACGCTTTGATGGTACAGCGCTTTATGAAGATCCAGATCCGATGCGTGGCGAACATCCAGATTGGGGAACTTACATCTTCAACTTTGGACGTCACGAAGTTCGTAACTTCCTTGTTGCTAACGCTTGCTTCTGGTTGGATGAGTACCATGTTGACGCTTTGCGCGTTGACGCAGTCTCCTCAATGCTTTACTTGGATTACAGCCGCGAAAATGGTCAGTGGAGGCCAAATATTTACGGTGGACGTGAAAACCTTGAAGCTATTGACTTCATTAAGGAAGCAAACGCTACTGCATACAAGAATAATCCTGGCATTATGATGATTGCTGAGGAATCCACTGCATACCAAGGCGTAACTGCACCAACAGATATGGGCGGTTTAGGCTTCGGCTTGAAGTGGAATATGGGCTGGATGCACGATACTCTGCAATACCTTAAGGAAGAACCAATTAACCGTCGTTGGCATCATAACGAAATTACGTTCTCAATGGTTTATGCATACTCCGAGCATTATGTGCTTCCATTAAGCCACGATGAAGTTGTGTACGGCAAGGGTTCATTACTTGGAAAGATGCCAGGCGATGAATGGCAGCAGTTCGCAGGATTGCGTGCTTTGCTTGCATACCAGTGGTCTCATCCAGGCAAGAATCTTCTGTTCATGGGCGGAGAAATTGGACAGTCCAGCGAATGGAACTTCAATACTTCGCTTAATTGGAACGAGCTGCAATGGCCATTCCATCAAGGTGTACAAAAGCTTGTTGCTGATTTGAATGCTTTGTACAAGAGTTCTAGAGCTTTCTGGAGCCAAGACTTTACTCCTGATGGCTTCCAGTGGCTTACAAGCGATGATTCAGATCACAACACCTTAAGCTACATGCGCATTGGCGATAACGGCGAAGAAATCGTTGTGGTAGTAAACTTCTCCGGTCAAGCCTGGCAAGACTATCAAGTCGCATTGCCAAAGGGCGGTAAGTGGGAAGAAATACTTACTACAGATGATGCAAAGTATTGCGGATCCGATATTCACAATGGCACATTTACTGCAGCCGCTGAAGAATATCATTCTCGCCCATACTCCGCAAGAATTACTGTACCAGCGTTGGGAGCAGTGTTCTTGAGGCCAGTGCAGCACTGAAAGGTTTAACTAAAAAATTATGGTAAAAACTCCATCAGATAGCGTCGTTCGTAGAACCATTCTTGTGGTTGAAGACGAGCCAGATCTTGCTACAGCAATAGCTCAACGCATTACTGCGCAAGGATGGCGAGCACGAGTCGCTACTGATGGAGTTTCTGCTGTTAAAGCAGCAGATCAATTGCAACCTGATCTCATTATTATGGATATAATGCTGCCGATTATGGATGGCATAGAAGCAACGCGCAGAATTATAGCCAAAAGACCAGTTCCTATTCTTATGCTTACTGCTCGCGATGCAGAATCCGATAAAATTTCGGGATTAAGCGCGGGAGCAGATGACTACATGACTAAGCCGTTCTCCCCTAGAGAATTAATTGCTCGCTGTGCAGCTCTTCTTCGTCGAGTTGAACGTGCTGCGCAAATAGCAAAAACTATGGAACATGAAAGAACTCTTGATTTTGGAGATCTTATTATTAAGCCTCGTCAAAGATTAGTAACATTGCACGACGAAGAGATACATTTCACTCCAACAGAGTTTGACTTGCTCGCAACACTTGCTCGCCATCCTCACACAGTATTCAAGCGCGAAGAATTACTTGAAGAAGTATGGGATTGGCCAGATGCTTCTGGAACTAGAACTGTGGATTCTCACGTTAAATCACTTCGACACAAAATTGGATCGGAGTGGATTAGAACAGTTCACGGCATAGGATACGCTTTTGAGCCTCCAGCAAGCGATTACGATCAAGTTTTACAATCGCAAGTTTAGTAATATGAATACTAAAGCAAACGCTAAAACAAACGCTAAAGCAAACGTTAAAACAACAGATTCCGCCAACGAAGTAAATTCTTCTTCAAAACACAACTACCCAAATCGTCCTGTAGGATTCTTCTCTTCGTTAAAAATTGAGCTTTCTGCAATTATTCTTTTCGCAACAGCTATTGCATTCGTAATGGCTTGGTTCCTGCTTAAAACTGGCTTAAATGGTTGGATTGCTATGCCACTAACACTAGTTGTTGCTTTAGGAATTACTTACGTATTTTCGCGAGGACTTACAGCACCACTTCGTCAAATGAAAAATGCTGCAGAAGCAATGGCAGACGGTGATTATTCTGTAAGAGTAGCTGTGGAAAATCGTCGCGACGAAGTTGGTAAGCTTACTCTTGCTTTTAACGAAATGGCAGGAGAATTAGAGCATGCGGATCAAATGCGCAGAGAGCTTATAGCAAACGTTAGCCATGAGTTAAGAACCCCAGTTTCTGCGTTACAAGCCATGCTTGAGAATCTTGCGGACGGCGTAGTTGATCCAACGCCATCAAATATGGAAGCTATTTTAAACCAAACTCATAGGCTTGCGGATCTTATTACTTTTCTTCTTGATTTATCTCGCGTAGAAGCAGGCGCCGAAAGTCTTAATATTACTTCATTTAATTTTGCAGAATTTCTTGATGAGATTATTGAGCCGCTTGAAATAGCGGACGCTGGGCATAATCACCACATTAACGTTGATATTGACAACAATATTGAATTAACTGGAGACCAAGGCCGTCTTTCGCAATTATTCACTAATGTTATTTCGAATGCTTTAAAACATTCAGGCGACGGAACTAACGTGCTTATTAGCGCTCATATTAACCACATTCAAAATACTTTAGTAAGCAATGTTGTTAATTTTGGAGATCAAATACCTCAAGAAAAGCGATCCGATATTTTCAGAAGATTTGTTAAGGGGAATCAACGAATTGGCACTGAATCTGGCGGAACAGGCTTAGGATTATCTATTGCACGTTGGGCTGCGCAATTACATCACGGAACTGTAAAAGTTGTGGACGACAAGCGCGGACCAAATTTTGAAATTACTCTTCCAATAGACTATAACAATGCAGAATAAACTATTATTCGTAGTCTGTAGTGTCATCCCCAACGTTTATTACGCAAGCTAACGAAAATGCTGCAATAGTGCAAATATTTGCGTTACGCAATGCTGCAACGCAACTGCTCATAGTAGAACCTGTTGTAACAATATCATCTACAATAATTGCTTGATACTCGCTGCTACCGCAGTTAAGTTTTTCTAGCATTTTTAAATCTACTTTGAAAGCATTCGAAGCTCTGCGAGATCTGCCACGAGAACCAGAAGTTTGAACTGATTTCGTATTGATTTTTGAATCCATTCGTACAATATTTGCAACACAAGCAGGAATATTACTACTGCATAAATCCTCAGCAATTTTATTTGCTAAAGGAAGCATATGCTTGCGTCCTCTACGTCTTTGTGATGCGTTAGAAGATGGCATTGGAATTACTAGTATTGGATTTTCGTTACTTGGATTATGAAAATTATTCTTTAGATTTTCTTCGTACAGAAAATTCTGCTTTTTACTAGAATTCGTATAATTATGCGGTTTTGGAATAAGTAGTTTATTTAAAACTGTTATAACTAGATCAGAAAGAAGTTTAGCAAATACTTTATTGCACGCCACATCACCGTGATCTTTCCATAACAATATTGAGCGCCTTACTGATTCGGCGTATACTCCGCACGCATAACGATACCCACAAGTAACGCTAGAAAAAGAAGCTTGCTTCCAACATTTCAACGCATTGCAACATTCTTCGCACAATACGCAATCCGGAGCATCGCATCCTGAGCATCCGCGAGGAAATAACAAATTCCATATAGCAAACGCAATATCTTTCCATTTTGCATAACGCCATTTTTCACAATGCCATTTTTCGCAAGACGACTTTTCATTATTGTCCACAGCCGCGTGGTACGCGAACCCCCCTTTGCGTACCACGCTACATGCCTCTTTCAGATAGATTGCTTACTACCCTGCTTACTATCTTATTTATTACTTTATTTATTACTTTATTTATTACTTTATTTATTCTTTTGCGTCTCCCAACCATGCTGCAAGTATAAAAGAGTTAAATAATTCATTACAACAAAAAAATATCATTGTGGTTAAAAGCTATTCAAAAACGCAAAATTTGTGCATATGTGCATAAAGTAAATAAAAATGACGCTTACTACTTATTTCAAACAATCAAGCACGCGAAGGCACAAGTTCAAAGTATCCGACGGATTTGAGACCCTCACAGCCAAAGCGCCAGTAAAAGCTGTTGGATAATCATTGCCACCGTCATACATGCGATCGCCAATAAAAGACATGTTTTCAATGCTAAAATCGCAATATTTAGCCAATGTAAGCAATGCTTGAGCTTTGTCATCACCGCGCTTATATATATCTATGCTCGTGTAACCACCAGCGTGAACAGCAAAATCAGGCAAAGCTTTAGAAATATTTTGAGCAAGCATATTTTTTAATCTGCCAGTTGGATCCCACGCTCTTTTATACTCAACCGGAGCAAGCTGACCGAGCGCAGAAAAAGTAATTTGACTTCCACGGTTTTCAATCTGCTCACCCCAAAGCATTGAATCACCATGGCTTTTCCAAATTCCCATCTGCTTAGCATATTTTTGTATAACTTCAACAACATATTTAGCTTGCTCAGAATCAATAATATGCTCGTAAACACATTGAAAAGCCTTGTCGTTGTCAACTCTGTAATAACTTGTTCCATTAGTTGGCATAATATGAAGATTTTCAAGTTTAGTATCTTTTAAAAGAACGTCCAAAACTTGACTTTTAACTAAAGATAAGCAGCCGCCCGTAATAATAGCAACAGGAATTAAATTAACAAGTTCACTTAACGCATCTGCCATAGGAGCAAGCATAGGTTTTTTAGAACAAGCCAATGTGTTGTCTAAATCAAAAGCAATAAGAGAAGATTTAGAAATAAGCTCAGGAAGATTGCACTCATCCCAATCATGAACTATTGGTTTGAGCATCGTAGCGCCTCCTGATTTATAAGACTATATATACAGTATTTCATATTGTGCTTATATTTCACATACTTGAGAAATATATTTTACTTAGTTTTTGCTTTTTGCTTTCTTGCTTTCTTGCCCTAGCCTTCTTTTACAGTAGAAGTATGACAAGCGTAATTTGGGAAGAACGACACTACAGAAATCGTCATGGACGAGGTTTAAGAGCGCCAATATTCGGCACTCGCCTACCGCAATATAGAACAGCAAGCGGCATGTTTGACGCTATGGTAGCTGCTCAAATTCGTAGACTTAATAGCGCTTGGAAAGCACTTATAAAAGATGTTCAATTCGCTGTAGAAGACGTACCACCATCGCAAACGGTATTTTGGGAGCATAACCGCAGAATTATGTCTCAAGCATTCCCAGCAAACCGCGGAATACCGCCTCGTATTGTGCTATATCGTATGCCATTATGCACGCACGTAAGCAACAGAACAGAATTACAGTATGCTATTCGCGACGAGCTTGTGCAAAGATTAGCGGAACTGTACGGTAGAAGGCCTGAAGAGATTGATCCTGATTGGGGAATGTAAATATTAATTTTTAGATTTACAAACACCTAAAGTTTTATAAATGTATTGCTTGTAAGTTGAAGCACTTAGCTTACTGCAAACTCTAACGTTTGCATTTTTGCCAGTGCAATTGTTAACATCCACAACAACAGCACCATAATTTGGACCATTAGTAACATCAACTTCGCAATAATACGGTTCGCAAACTTGCACACACGATGGGCATAATGCTGCAGCTACAGCTGAAGGATCAGCCATATCAAGGTAAGCGTCGCCAAAGCGTTCAATATTCATTTGCATAAGTTCTTTATTGCAATCAATAGCAAACTTACCTAACGGCCCACTATTACGAATCATGTCAATCTCTTTAGGATTTAACATGCAATCTCCTAAGCAAGCATCCCAACCAACTAAAGTAATATTTGGCAAACCGGATTCAATAACTATTTTTGCAGCTTCAGGATCCTGCCAAACATTAAACTCAGCAACAGGAGTCACATTTCCTCTACCAAGACCTGCAGAACCCATAATAGTAAGCCTGCCAATCTTACGCATTGCATCTTCATCGAGTCGCAAAGCGAGAGCAATATTAGTTAACGGGCCTAATGTAATAACATCAATCTCACCATCATTGCTATTGCGCAAAAATTCAAGCATTTTTATAACGGCATTTCCTTTAGAAGCTTTAAGCTTATGTGGCACTAAACCGATGTCTCCCATGCCGTCTCTGCCGTGCGTTTCGTAAGCGTACTCGAGTTTTCTCATCAGCATATTGATGCTTCCGCAATAAACTGGAGGCTCATAAGTATTCGCATATTCGATTGTAGTAAGAGTATTAGTGGTTGCTTGACTCATGCTCACATTTCCAGAAACGGTAGAAAACATGAGTATTTCGTAGCGAGAATCATTTAATGCCATAGCTATTGCCATAGCGTCGTCAGATCCGCAGTCTGTGTCGATAATAATTTTCTTGCGTTTAATCATATTTTATTTCTGCCAAAATATTGTGATTATATTTATAGTAAAATTTTGCAAAATATTTAATGCACAATATGGTTATTATTACTTACGTACACTTGCATTTGTTGAGGCTCTAAAGACTGCGATGCTAGCCAAGAAATACCAGCTAAACCTGCTTTATCTACTTCATCTTTGCGAATACGAGCAGAGAATGAAATATTATTTTGCGTTTTTACAGTGAACATTACAGCATCATTTGAAATATTTTCAGCAGGAATGCTTACTACACGGTGAGCAGGAATAACAATACGTTCGCTGCCTGTAAGAAGTCCTGTTTTGCCAAAGCTTTGTAAGAATACAGATGAATCGTTATCGCTTGTTGAAGCAAAGTATAGAGTCGTTTCAGAAGCGCTAACTGGCGAAACGATTGCGCTACTTCCCTGCACTCTTGACGCTTCAACAAAAGCAATATCTGATTGCCCATCTTTGCCATCTCGCGAAACTGACATCATTGCTACTGTTGGCACGCCTTCAATACTTACTGCATGCGTTTTTTCTGGAACTGTGCCAAGATCAATAACCTGTAAATTATGAGATTTTAGGGATATATCTTTTACTTTTTGGGTTCCAGAAACATTTATCCAAGAAATAGTTGCGTTGCCACCTTTGCTAGGCCACACATACAATTTTGTTTGATCGCCTTCGTTAATTCCCGATAAAACTGTGGAATTTGACTTAGGACTTAATGCTCGAATAATATCGACGCCTTTTATTGAAAGGCCGCTCATGTGCACAACTTTTACGAATGATGCAACAGGAGCTTGCTCGCTTTCTGTTTGAACATATAGTCCGGAAGATTTAGGAGCTGCAGCAGAAAGGTCAAAAGAAGCGTGCGAACGAGCTGGAACTGTAAAAGCACTTCCTGTAGAAAGAGCTAACGGATTATTTCCATTCTTAGAAGACCATGCGCGAACGCGTATTACTGTTGGTTTAGAAGTAGAATTAAACGCTTCCAAACGTAAAGAAATACCAGCTCCTGTTTCCGGAATTAAAAATGCTTGCTTCATTAAAGGCGTAGAACATGTGGTGGCAGATAAACCTCGTATATCGCCACTTGTTGCCCATGAAGCCATTGAAGCAGCAATTCCTGTACCTAATACAACTTTAGATAAACGTCCCTCTAAAGCTTGAGCATCATGATCAACACTACTATTGGAAATAAGTGATGAAGTTTCTGAATCTTCTGCTTTTGTTAATAAAGATTCCGTTTCATCATTATTATCTCGAATATTATGCACACCAGCTTTATAAACATCACCAAATGCTCCGTAGCGTGCAAAAGATTGCAAATCGCCTTCTGATTCTTGATATTGACTATCGCCATACTTAGTTGAATCCGGCAACGACAATCGAATAGGGCAAATAGATTGCAAACGCGTGGCACCAACGCTACGAGTTACGCTGCTACTTGGCGAATCAGGATTATCTACAAATTGAGGAAAAGTAAAGCATGACGCTACAACTAACGCTACTGCAAGAAGAAATATTGCGCTTATTGTAGCAAGAGCAACTACGCCGACTAGCTTATGCTTATACGCAATATCTGATTCTGCAGGCAATTCGCCGTGCTTTGAAGTATCATGAGGACTCTTACGCCAACTCATCTAATTCCTCCTCATGCAAATCATCAGAACGCTCGATCATAGTATGTCTTCCAAAACGAGGAACCGCAACTAAGCAATATACTAGTAATACTATTACGGATGAAACCACCCAAGGTATTCTCCAAGAAAGCGGTCTTGAACGATAATATGGAGAAGTTTCTTTTAATGATTTAGCATCATACATTCCATCAAAACGGAAATAAGTTCCTTGAGGCAAAGACACTACTAATTGAGCACTTTCAGCAGCATTCACATGCGCTATTAAACGCTCAGTAGCTTCTTTATTAATATTGTTTTCTAAGTTTGCAACAGGATGCAACAATTGCTGTATTGACATTTTACTTGCTTTAACAGCTTTATGAGAGCTAGCATCGTTTACAATATAAATTCCACCAACACCAAGCTGCTTTAAGGTATCTATTGCGCCATTATCTGCATGAGATAGCAACTTAGAAGCTGAGAGAGACAAAGCTTTAGAGCTTTGAGAGTCGCCAAACATAACTTTTCTAACTCGTAGCGCAGGAGACTCGTCTATAACATCTCCCCTAGCAGTACGCATTACTGCAATTTCTAGCTCATGACTACTTATAGCTTTAAGAGCTAGAACTCGATGCATATCATCTTTATCTAAATAGTCAGTAACAACCATTGGAAGGCCACTATTACTTGCAGCAATTGACGTTGCCGGTCCGCTTAATACTGCAAAAAGACCAAGTAGTATAGCCATAGCTAACATTCCACTAGCAAGAACAGCTCTTGCAATACGGATTATATGTTGCAAAAGTCTTGCTGCGGAACGACGCATTGCAGCGCGCCTATCAGTTCTAGTTTTATAACCTTCAGCAGGCACAGATTCTGGTTTTTTCGTAACGCGCAAAGGCTCGAAGCGACGCACAGCTTGACCTGCAACCATGCACATACACGCCAAAACGCCTACTGTAGATAATGCTACGCCTGGCAAAACGCTAGCAGCAACAGGGCCAGTAGTATCCGCAGCAATTACAATACGCGCTGAAACTAGCGATAAAACCATTCCGCTAATAATAACAACCCACATCATGCGAGAAACACGTAAAGCGAATGGTAAAACTAATGCTGCAACAGCCATGAAACATGCCAAAGCTGCAAAAATCATCATAATTATTGTTCTTAAACTAAGCAATGGCATATTAACAGCAACATGAGGAGAACTCATATTCAAAGCGTGTAAAAGAACGTCAATATAACCTTGAGCGCGAGGAGCTCCTTGAACACTTCGCAAAGGCAAAGCCATGCTAGAGAATAGTTGACGCCACATTCCCGAAGAACCGTAGCGTATTGCACTACCTATTGTTGGCAGCAGAACAATAATTGATGGAATCGGCACAAGCAAAAACATAAGCCTATGCGAACGAACCATAATAAAGGATGCAACAAAAATCACAACAAGAGGAAATATAAGCTGAGGTTCTGCAGCAACTGGAACCATAAAGCAAAGAGCAGCACACGCAGCGCACTGAACGGAAGAAACAGGACGAACTGGATCTTCAGTTACGTACATGCCAACAGCGTGGAATGAGAAAGCAAAAGCTGCAGGCAAAAATACCATAGTCATCAGCATTGGCAAATCGCCACGTGCAAATAAGCCGAAAGCTATTGCAATCATAGTCCAGCAAATTCCTGTGCACACGCGCACAGTATCAGAACGAGTAAATACGCCTGCAAGCGCCCAGAAACTTAAGCACATAGCTGGAGCTGCCAAGAAGAACATAAGAGTAATTGACAGCAACGGGTTTGCTCCAACAATTAGCGAAGCTAACGCCCACACACTTAGCCAAGGAGAAGGAGGAAGAGCAGGGCCAAAACCATCGTCAGGAATCCAAGAGCCAATTGCAGCATTGAAAAGCTGATGGAAATTAGCTCCTGTTGGCAACCATTCTTGCGCATACCAAGACGCTCCGCCTAAAACATCACGCCACGGAGCACCATATAAATGCAATATGACTGCAAAAAGCAGCATAGATGCGAGAATAACAGCACTCCACCTACGCAAAACACGAATATGCAAATGCCGTCTTGCTAAAGGACTTAACAATACGCAATGCTGCTGGGCTTTAAAAGCTGCGCTTCTGTCTTTCCATCTAAGAACTTGATGACGATCTGCAACCAAAGACGTAAGTCTTTTTAACGAAACGCGAGTATTTCTTGCAACTCTGCGGCGAGCAAACACAGCACGAGGCAACTGCATAATAGCAAGCCAAGGAAGTATCAACCTAATCCAAGCAACGTAAGGATGCTTAGCAAAAAGTGAATACAATGCTCCTACTAATGATGTTGGCAAACTGCAAAGCCAAATTAAAGGCCATAGAAGCATGCGAGTATCAGTGTATTTGTAACGCTGATTTGCTATTAAAGAATATCCAATTCCGTTACTAATGCCAGATTTTTCAGAAGTTCTCGCTTCTCCACCTCTAGTACGAAGACCTTCCAATCGTGCTCTTCTATGCGCAATACGCGCAGAAGGCACAACTACTACTCGACCACCAGAAAGGCATACTCTACGGCAAAAATCTCTTGACTCACCAAAAGTTGTCATCCAAGGCTGAGTTCCACGTAAAGTCTGCCATGCTGTTAACGTAACTAAAGATCCAGCCAGCGAAACTGCATACACATCGCCGCGGCCATCATACTGCTCTTGGTCAGGTTCACCATCAACTGTAAGAGTGTGCACAGTATGATGCCATGCGTACATGCCAACATTATGAAGGATTTTTCCATCCCAATCCACTTGCTTAGCACCTATTACAGATGCTGTTGGATTATTATGCCAAGTTTCGCACAACGCTTCTAAGCAATGCGCATCTTGAGGGCGAGAATCATCGTGCAAAAGCCACAATGCGGACACTCCAGCGCATGGCAATAGTTTTCTCAAAGACTTCTCAATTGCGTCACCAAACGAATGCGCTGAAGAGATAGGAATAATAATAACGCGCATTGTTTTACGCCCAATGCTGTTATTGTAATTAACATTTGGCTTATACTTTGCGTTACTATTTTCAACACTATTATTTTTAATATTTTTAATACTGTTATTAGATTCAATATTATTTTTATAAGACAATCTGGAATCACGAGCTATTGCCGAATTAGAAGTAACCATGTTTGTAAAAGACATGGAATCAAGCTGGATTTCCACAGTAGTTTGCATAGTTTGCTTCACACGATTTGCGCAATCAACAATAACCAAAGTTCCAGGAAAAACTGACTGGCTTAACACAGCTTTTAAAGTGTCTTGATAAAAGCGCGTATCTCGCTCTACACACATCATTGCCATGATTGAAGAATCTACTTCGTGAGGGCGTGCTGTTTTCGCAGTAGAAAGCACTTTTAAAACTTCGTCTTCAAAGGCATTAGTATGAGCGATTATTGAATCCATAATTACCAGTTTACGCATGGGGTAGGTATCCAGCACAACACAGACAGTTTTTTAATAGATTTTTAATAAATTTTTAATATATATTTTGGCTAAAAAGCATGTCTAAATCTCAATGGCACGTACTATACTGTTTGCTTATATGTGTTCATTCGGATACTAGCATTATTCCGCATGATTACTAATAAAAACGAAGCTAAAAATAGAAGCAAAATAGAATACACGCCCTATTGTGAAAGAAGGTACGATGGTAACTTCACGGTATCCTGAAGGCATGCAGTACCAGTCAGACGAAGATTGGAATTCAAATACTCCGCATCACAGCCTCGGTTATCGCATGAATAACCGCGCACGCAAGACACTGTGTATACTTATCATCTCAGTTATTACTTTCTTTTCAACTATTATTGCTGCCGTATGGATGGATTTTTCTTCAACCATACAAAACCGTGTCGTAAATGTAATCTCTCAAGATAAGCAAGCTAGTCAAATTCTTGATGCGAATGAAGGAAAGCCCGTAACGTTCCTAGTTCTTGGACAAGATTCGCGCGACGGAAATAATAGAAGCTTCACGCATGATAACGAAATAGGTGATCATCAATCTGACACAACAATGGTTGTGCAGATTAGCGCTGATAGATCCTTTATGAATATAGTTTCTATTCCTAGAGATTCTATGGTTAATGCTCCATCATGCGAAACTTCAAAGGGTATTATTCCAGCTCGTAGGCATGTAATGTTTAATTCTATTTTCGCTAGTGGCTACGCGCGCGGCGGAGATTTAGCTTCAGCAGCATCATGCTCGTTAAAAGCTGTAAATTATCTTACTGGATTGAATATTCACCACTTTATTGTTACAGATTTTAGCGGCTTGAGTAATATGATTGACGCCATTGGTGGCGTTTCATTGTGCATTCCAGTTAGTACTCGCGATAGGTACACGGGAGTCAACTTTAAGCAAGGTATGCAGCATTTAGACGGACGACTTGCAACACAATACGCAAGAATGCGTCACGATACAGCAAGCGACGGTTCCGACATTATGCGAACCACAAGGCAGCAGTACTTAATTAAGCAACTTGTGCATCAAGCTTTATCTAAAAACCTGTTTACGCAAACTCCTGAACTATATCAGCTTGCTAAATCGGCGCTTAAATCTCTTAATATTAGCGAAGGTATGGCAGATGCAGGCACATTAGTTGGTCTTGCGTTGAGTATGCGTAAAATAAACACTTCCCATATTTATGCTCGCACTGTTCCTGTTGTTCCAGACGCAGCTGATCCGAATAGGGTTGTTTGGTCCGATGACGCATACAGCATATGGGATAAAATGCGCGAAAATAAGCCATTGTCATTAAGACCAAACGATACTAATAATAAAAATAAGAAGTCAGCTAATAAGAATAAGAATAAAAAAGACGTCTCTAATGACGACGAAGATATAAGCGAGAACGAGAAACTTAATCGTCTTCCTTCACAAAATAAGAATACGGGAACTGTGGATCCAAAGTCAGGATTAATAAAAACATCTCAAGGAAGTCTTATTGATCCAAATACTGGAGGAATTGTTAATCCTACGGACGGCACAATTCACGATCCACAAACCGGTCAATATGTTGGCATTGCTGATCGTTATGTGAATAACGTGTTATGCGCTGTTCCAAAAAGCAAATAAGCGAATGGAAGAGTAAAAATACGTTTCACTTACTAGAATACGCATAGAATACGTGTAGTAACGTGTAGTAACGCGTAGAATACTCGTAGGATACGCTAAAAATAGTTTATATACGATTGGAACAGTCAACGCTAATATATAAACGTTGAACGCATTTTGGAGGATGCATGAATTCGCAATTGCATAAGGATGACGGTTATGATGACGAAAACCCGCCAATCTTCACTCCTTCACACAATGCGAATTCAGCTCCTTACGCTATTCCCCCAAGTTTTACTCCAAATCGAGCGAAGCAAGTAAAACAATCAAATAACAATACGAATGCGAATCAAGCACCATCATTCGCTCCTGCATCGCATAGAATTCGTAATATTAAGTCGTCTGAGCCTAAAATTATTAAGGTTGCTAACTATGCTCCATCCAATAAGCCAACTCAATTAAATCAAGTAAATAATGCTTCATATTTAAGAAATCAATCTTTTGATGCTGGTTCTAGTAACAATTTTTCTGAAAAATCAATTCACCCGCATCGCTTTTTGCACGCATTTTTTGCTTTAGTTGCAGTGTTAGCAATAGTGTGCGTTGCAGTAGGAGCATATTCGTGGAATTGGGTTGATTCTCATATTAATCGCACACAATGGCTTACGAACACGCCTAGCACGCAAGGAACAGCATGGCTTATATTAGGCTCCGATCAGCGCGAAGGTGCAGAAGCTAAAGAAATCACAGGATTTAGAACCGACACTATTCTCGTTTTAACTAAACCAAATAACGGAAATAGCTCACTTATTTCTATTCCTCGTGACTCTTTAGTGTCGCTAAACGGAAAACAAATGAAAATAAATGCTGTTGCACAATACGCTGGAAACAAAGCGCTTACGTCAACAATTGAAACTATTACCGGACACAGAATTGATCATGTTGCCGAAATACGTTTTGACGGTTTAACAAACGTAGTCAATGCACTTGATGGTATTGATTTGTGCTATAACCGCACTGTAAGCGATAGGTTTAGCGGCTTAAATTGGACGGCAGGGTGTCATCATGTTGATGGAGCCACGGCACTTGCTTTTTCGCGTATGCGCTATGCTGATCCGCAATCTGACTTTGGACGCGCTGCACGCCAACGCATGGTTATTGCAGCTATTATGAAAAAAGCTTTAGATCACAAAACTCTTACTAATTTTGGAAAAGCAAAAAAGCTTGCAGAAACTGGGCTTGCATCTGTTCTTCTTGACGAAAATTCCAATCCGGGAACATTGTGGCAAATGGCTCAAGCTTTTAAGGATGCAACAGGTCCTAAAGGAGTAACAGGAACGGTATATTGGACTAATCCTGATTATAGAGTGCAAGGAATCGGATCTTCTGTTCTTCTTGACGATGTTAAAAATACTGAATTATTTAATGAATTAGCGTCGGGAGCTCATAAGCCGGGAGCGGTTGGTCCGCTAGCAGAACTCACTAAATAAATTTACCTTTTATCCACAAGGCGCACAAATTATTGAAATATGATTTGCAACGTTGCAATCTTAGACTATGAGCGAGGAATCTAATAAAGCAATAAACACTACTAAAATGCTTATGTGCGTGCAAATGGCAGCAAGTATTGTACCGATATTTGCTCATATTGCACTAGTAATAATGGCTTGGATGCAGAAAAACTGGATGATGCTTGCCATGATTATACCTAGCATAATGATGTACGTCGCAAGTTTAGTGCCGCAAATAGTGCAATATATTGCTCAGCGTGAAGAACAAAAAACACAGCAGGAACGTGACGCAAATAATAAAGCTTTACAAAGCAATCAAAATTCTAGAAATTTGCTATATGATCAACAAGTTGTTGAAAGTTTACCAGATACTCTTACGCCAGTTAGCTTGGAAACATTGTTGATGCAGCGAGACACAGCCTTCAGCACAAAACCGCCTTGGAAATTGGTGATACACGAATGGCTAAAAAATACGACGTATGATTTTGCTAAAAATAGTGCAGACGCAGATGGCAAAAGCATAAGCACTCATTCAACTTCTACTATTTGCAAAAAACATCTTATTTCCCCACTAGGCGTAAGCAATAACGGATATTGCTATATTGATTTAGTAAATAATGGTCCGCATGCTTTAGTTGCAGGAACAACCGGATCTGGAAAATCAGTATTATTAACAACTTGGTGCCTGTCTTTAGCTTTTCAATATTCTCCACAAGAGTTACGTTTTGTTTTTATGGATTTTAAGGGCGGAGCAACTTTCGATATGCTATCTAAACTTCCGCACACTATGGGGAATGTAGGAGACTTAAACTTAAAACATGCAATACGAGCTTTACGCGGTCTCGAACTGGAATTAGATAGACGAGAACGACTAGTAGCGCAACAAGGATGCCATAATATTTCTCAAGTTACGCCAGCAGAACCTTCATTACTTATTGTTATTGACGAATTTCACGCATTAAAAAATCAGCTTCCTGATTACATGCCGCGTCTTATACGAATAGCTTCTGTTGGTAGATCTCTTGGCATGCATATTATTGCAGGAACACAAAATCCACTCGGACAAGTAAGTGCAGATATGAAAGCAAATATATCAATTAATATTTGTTTAAGAGTAAGAGACGGCTTACAGTCTCAAGAATTATTAGGCACTTCTCACGCTTCTAAAATAAGCCCACACACTCCTGGAAGCGCATACTACAATCTTGGCGAAGGAGTTGCAGCATTGCGATGCGCTCAAAGCAAGAATCCGAGACGCTTAGTGCGCGCAATACAGTTGGCTGGAAAATTCTTACACCATGAGTATTCTCCGGAATTATTTAGTGCACCATTGCCATCAATACTTTCTTCAGAAGAGATGAATCGGTATAACAACGAAAATTATGAATATTCTTCGTCGCAAAATCTTACGAAAAACTTTCATATTACCGATAATTCAATTCAGCCTATTGCTATCGGTTTAAAAGATGATAGCATCCGGCTGTTGCCAGCATTACTACCGCTTCATTTAGGAAATATTGCGATTATTGGCGGACGTAAGCAAGGTAAAAGCACAATATTGCGCATAATATCAAAAGCTTTACTATTACCAATTTATGACGCAACAACAATGTCATCTCAAAATGTGCAAGATATGAGAAATAGCGAAACCCCATTTCTTATTGATGACGCTGACGAATTTCTTGACCCATTAAACAATCAGCCAGAAGCTATTGCTTTTCAAGAAAGATTGTGTAATAAAAATGCTCCGATTATTTTCAGCACTCATTCTGCTCGTCATTTGCGTATTCCGGAACAAGCGCCAGTTAGAATAATTTTCCCAACAGGAGATGTTGGCACTGATGCAATTCTTGGCATACCTTCTTCAATGTCTAAAACTTTTGACGTTCAAGATTATCAACTTCCCGGGCGATGCGTTTTAGTTACTCCTGGAAAAGCAAATTTGATACAAGTAATGTTTCAAAATTAATAGAAAAAATTAAAATTTCTAATAAAGATTTAAAAACAGCTTGAAAAAAATGCTTATTCATGCTTTCCTTACATTCAGGGGTATTTCTAATACCGAGAATCATAGGTAAGGAATGAGGATTAATTCATGAGCAACTCGTTTGATTGGAGAACGACAGCCGCATGCAGCGACAAAGATCCTGAACTGTTCTTTCCTATTGGCAGCGCCAATACTTCAATTGCGCAGCTTGAAGAAGCAAAAGCCGTATGCCGTTCGTGCAATGTAGTAACAGAGTGCTTAAAATGCGCTTTGGAAACAAACCAAGATTACGGCGTATGGGGTGGCTTAAGCGAAGACGAGCGACGAACACTAAAACGCAGAGTATTGCGCGCACGCAGAAGCCAAGACACGTCGTTTTAGTAAAACGCATTACTCTAGGAAAACGCGTAACTCTATAAAGACGCGTTTTACTGGCAAATCGCGCCCTTATAGAAAGCTTCTAATAACTTTTATTCAATACCAGATACGCGCAATTTAATATCCAGCACAACGCGCGTTCCACCTTCGCGACGAGGCGACCAACGCACTGTACCACCAAAGTCGTTAGTAACAAACGTATTAATAAGTTGCGTTCCAAGACCAGATCCAGATGGTTTTGCCATGCCGTGAGATGCTTCACTATCAATTCCATCGCCATCATCTTCAACAACAATATTAAGATTGTCTCCGCTTCTGCCAACAGCAATACGAATGTGGCCACTTTCGCGACCTTCAAAACCATGCTCAACTGCATTTGTAACTAATTCCGTCAACACTAAAGATAACGGAGTAGCATCCTGAGCAGCAAGACGCCCAAACTTTCCAACGAAATCAATATCAATATTCTGATTTTGCGAAGCAAGCTCAATAGACATCTTCAATAAGCTTGAAATAACTTTATCAAAATCAACTATTTCGTCAGCAGTCTGACTTAATCCTTCATGAACCAACGCAATAGTTTGAACTCTTCGCTGTGCTTCTTCCAGCTCTTTTCTAACTTCCGCAGATTTAGTTTTACGAGCTTGTAAGCGAAGTAAAGCAGAAACAGCTTGCAAATTATTCTTTACACGATGGTGAATTTCGGAAATAGTAGCATTTTTAGTACGTAATTCCTGCTCTCTACGAAGTACTTCTGTAACATCTCGGCATAAAACTACTGCACCAACACGACTATTTGGTCCCCACAATGGCAAAGATCGCATAGAAACTATTGAACGATTTGCTTCCAATTCGCAATCCACATCTGCTTTGCCTGTTAAAACAAGAGGCAAACTTTCTGGAACATTATCGTTAGTGTGCAATAAACGTGTGCCAAATTCGCTTAAATACTCACCTTGCATTGTGTCTAAGCCGCCTAAACGACGGAAACAGCTAATAGCATTAGGAGAAGCGTAACGAACAATACCATCCGCTTCTAACACAATAAAACCGTCCGAAACGCGAGCATTATGACGCTGATTTAGCACTGATTCACGATACGGGAATTGTTCGCGAGGAATCATATCGAACAAGGTTTTTCCAGCATTAATGCTTTCCATTTCATAACGGCCATTTGACTCGCGAGTTGCTAAATTAGTTTCGCGCATAACAAGCCCGAGTGTTTTACCACGATGCCTGATTGGTGCGTAAACATAGCATACAGTTGCTCTGCCGATTGAGCGCAAAGTGGAAGAATGGAAACTTGTTTCTGACTTCATCGCTTCATCAAGCTCTGGAACTAGAGAATCATCTAATTTTTTGCCCAATAAATCATCTGTACGTATCGTAATAGCTGTTGAAGGACGGCACTGTTCAGCAACAACATATTCTCCATCGCCATTTTGAATAACAAGTAGTAAATCAGCAAAACTTAAATCGGCAATAACTTGCCAATCAGCAACTAAGTGATGTAACCATTCGCGATCACTATCGTTAAAATCAGGTCGAGTTGCAAGAATATGAGAAAAATCAGCCATACAGCAATCATATATCGAACTCAGAGAAAAAATATTACGAGGCATGTTGTTAGCACAAAACAAAACCGCTCCCTCACAGTATTGTGAAGAAGCGGTTTAGTTACTTCAATATGAAATTATGCTTCTATAAGAAGGAATAATTTACAAAAATTAGAAGCCAAACTTAGCAGCAGTTTCGCGCAAAGTTTCTGCAGAACGCTTCAATGCAGCCAACTCGCGGTCAGAAACTGGAGTGTTAAGGCGAGAGTTCACACCATTGCGGTTAAGCAAGGTTGGAACAGACATGCACACGTCGGAAATGCCGTGGAAGTCATCAAGCAAAGAAGACACTGGCAAAATGCGGTTGGTATCGCGAAGAACAGCCTCAACAATGTCAACGCCAGACATAGCAATAGCGTAGTTCGTAGCACCCTTACCGTTAATAATCTTGTAAGCAGCATTTACGACTTCCTGGTGAATCTCTTCACGCTTAGCAGCATCCAATGGCTCGTGGCCTGGAAGAGCGTTCCAATCGCACATTGGGACACCACCGATGGTTGCAGAAGCCCACAGAGGAACTTCGGAATCACCGTGTTCGCCAGCAATGTATGCGTGAACGTTCTTAACATTCACACCAGTGTGCTGAGCGATAAGGAAGCGAAGACGTGCAGAATCAAGGTTGGTACCAGAACCAAACATTTGGTTTGCAGGAAGACCGGAAAGCTTCATAGAAACATGGGTTACAACGTCAACAGGGTTGGTAATCAACATGTAAATTGCATTAGGAGCAACCTTAACAACGTTTGGAATAATGGACTTCATGATGTTGATAGTTGCACCTGCAAGCTCCAAACGAGTTTGTCCTGGCTTCTGGCGAGCGCCAGCGGTAATAACAACCATGTCAGCGTCACGGCAAATTTCCACATCGTCAGAACCGGCGATAGAAACTGCAGGATAGAAGCTGGAACCGTGCTGCATATCCAAAACTTCAGCTTCAACACGTTCCTTAGCAATATCTTCAAGAACAATTTCACGAGCAACACCACGCTGCGCAGCAGCGAATGCGAGCGTTGAACCTACTGCACCAGCACCAATAATTGCAAGCTTCGTTGGCTTAACCTGCGAACTCACCATGAGTAAAAACCTCTTTTCGGCAACTTATTAATCCCTTATAAGCGCACAAAAATACGCCGTTTATGTAATTTAAGGGCTGCTCTTATATTAAGAGCTTGTTGGTATGAACACCTTTACTCTAATCGCACCACCGGAATTTTTTATTGCAATGCGACTTGCTTTAGTTTTGCAGCTAAAGAAGGACCAACTAAAGCTGTAATACTAATACCGGTATCTAAGTAATCAACCTTTTCAACTATGCCATTTTCGCGAATTTTTGAAAGAAGCGAACCTTCACTATACGGAATAATCGCATCTATATGAACGCGTGGAGATGGCAACAATTCTTCTATAGAATCGCGAAGTATTTGAATATTTTCGCCACTTGCTGCAGAAACAATAATTGCATCCGGGTAGATAGCGTTAAAATGTTCTCTCGTAGAATCGCTCATCATATCTGACTTATTTAATGCAATAATTTGCGGAATATCTTCTACGCCATCAATTTTTGAAAGAACTTCGTTTACTGCATCAATTTGCGAAATAGGATCCGGGTGGGAACCGTCAACTACGTGCAAAATAACATCAGCTTGGCTAACTTCTTCCAAAGTAGATTTAAAAGCTTCCACAAGTTGAGTTGGTAGTCTGCGCACAAATCCAACAGTGTCAACTAAAGTATAGTTTCTGCCGTCTTGAGTTTGCGCTCTACGAACTGCTGTATCAAGAGTTGCGAATAACGCATTTTCTACTAATTCTTGCGAACCAGTTAAGCAATTAATAATAGAAGATTTACCAGCGTTCGTATATCCAACTACTGCAACTGTTGGAATATCTTTACGTCTGCGAGATTCACGTTTTACGTCGCGCGCAGGTGCCATATGCGCAATATCGTGGCGAAGTTTAGAAATACGATTGCGAATAGCTCGACGATCCATTTCTATTTTTGTTTCACCAGGTCCTCTAGAACCAATACCAGCTTCTCCTGCAGCTCGTCCGCCAGCCTGCCTAGAAAGAGCCGCTCCCCAGCCTCTAAGTCTAGGAAGCATGTATTGCAATTGTGCAAGCTCCACTTGAGCTTTACCTTCGCGGCTTGTAGCATGCTGAGCGAAAATATCTAGAATCACGGCAGTTCTATCAACAACCTTAACTTTAGTTGCATCTTCTAAAGCACGTCTTTGGCTTGGAGGCAAATCGTCATCAACAATAATCGTGTCTGCATCATGTTGCGCAACAACTGCTGCAATCTCACGAGCTTTTCCAGAACCAACATAAGTTGCAGCATCTGGCCTATAACGCTGTTGCAATATGCCATCGCACACAACAGCGCCAGCTGTTTGAGCTAATGCTGCAAGCTCTCGCAAAGATTCTTCCGCTTGTGCAAGAGTTCCTTTTGCACTCGACCATACGCCTACTAAAACAACGCGTTCAAGGCGAAGTTTTCTGTATTCGACTTCGGTAACATCTTGTAATTCGCCAAGACCTGCAACACGCTTTAAAGCGTTTCTTGATTCGCGCTCCTGCCAAGCCTCATCGTGCTGTTCTCTTGATGACGTGTTGTCAAGAAGCACGTCGGAATGACTCAAAAGCACATCATGAGTAGCAGTCCCCTCGCTATCTACCATTATGCCCTCCTGTATTCCATTGTGAATGACGTTTTACAACGTTTGTTTTATTATGGTTAATTGAGCCGACAATACAGAACGATGCGAAAGCAAACAAATAGCGAATTATGAGTAAGCAGCAATCGAAAAAAGCAAAGCAGTTACAAGAATCAGATCAATCGAAAAAAGCACAGCCACAAAATACGCAAAAGCAACAAAAGCCACAAAAGCCACAAAAAATAAGTGGCGAACAATACTTTTCAGCTGAACCTTCATCGATTGACGAGCGTCGCACTTTACACGTAACTTTACGAGACAATGACGTAACTGTGCAGGTTTCTAACGGCGTATTTAGTGCTTCTAGGCTTGATTTAGGCACTTCTGTATTGCTTAAACATGCTCCGGAGTTGCCAAAATCAGGCAAATTCCTAGATATTGGTTGCGGATGGGGTCCTATTAGCCTCGCTTTTGGATTGGAATCTCCAGAAGCGGAAGTTTTCGCAATTGATGTTAATGAACGTGCGCTAGAACTTACTGAATTAAACGCAAAAAACGCTGGATTAAAGCATATTCACACTTCTTTAGTAGATGATGCTTTAAAAGAAAACAATTCTAAAGAAAACAATTCTAAAGAAAATAATACTTTAGAATTTAATAATTTTGATATTATATGGTCTAATCCGCCAATTCGCGTTGGAAAAGAAATATTGCACGATATTTTGCTTACTTGGATTCCTCGCTTAAAAGTTGGAGGAAAAGCTTACCTTGTTGTGCAAAAAAATCTTGGATCAGATTCGCTTATTACTTGGCTTGCAGAAAATCTTGGCGAAAGCTACAGCGTTGAAAAATATGCAAGTTCCAAAGGGTACCGAGTTATTGAAGTGAAAAGAAATTAAAATTTAAGAAAAGAACTCGCATATTATGAAATTTGACTACCCTACTGATCTTCCTATTTGCGCAGCACACGACGAAATTATTGAAGCAATAAAATCTTCGCAAGTTGTGATTGTTTCCGGACAAACTGGTTCCGGTAAAACTACGCAAATCCCAAAAATGGCGCTTGAACTTGGAAGAGGCGGCAGAGGAAAGCAAATAATACACACTCAACCTAGACGCTTAGCTGCGCGCACCGTAGCAGAGCGTATTGCTAGCGAAATGGAAGTAAAACTCGGTGAAGAAATCGGTTATCAAGTGCGATTTACCGATGAAAGTTCATCTAAAACAAAGCTTCTAATCGCCACAGACGGAATTTTACTTGCGCAAATTCAGCGAGATCCTCTACTTACTCGCTACGATACGATTATTATCGACGAAGCTCACGAGCGCAGCCTTAATATTGATTTTCTACTGGGATATTTAACAACTTTGCTACCTAAACGCAAAGATTTGAAGCTTATTATTACGTCCGCAACTATTGATTCTGCAAAATTCCGCGACCATTTTGAAGAAGCGTTACGAATTAAGGTTCCGGTTATTGAAGTTTCTGGACGCACATACCCTGTTAAAGTACTTTATGAGCCGCTTGGATCCGCACCTTCACTTATGCGTCACGTTCCTGGTTTTGCAGACATTACTATGGATGAGGATTCTGTTGCAGAAAGCCAGTTAAGCGAAAGTGATCGTTCTGACATTTCTGACGAAGATATGTCATCTGCAGTAACTCGCGCGTGCGCACAGCTTGTAATTCATTCCAGCCACGAACTAGGCGCTCGTGACATTATGGTTTTTGCTTCCGGCGAGCGAGATATTCGTGAATTTGAAGCAGGGTTGCGCTCTTATTTTGGCGTGCGTGCGAGCGATATGAAGCGTACGGATGCGATTGAAATAGTGCCGCTTTTTGCGCGTCTTTCTGCTAAAGATCAGCATCGCGTTTTTGAACCTCACGCGCATCAGCGAATTGTTATTGCTACTAACGTTGCAGAAACTTCGCTTACTGTTCCTGGTATTCGATACGTTGTTGATCCTGGTTTTGCTAGGATTTCTAGGTATTCTAAATCCGCAAAAGTGCAGCGACTTCCTATAGAGCCGATTTCTCAAGCAAGCGCCGACCAGCGTTCAGGCCGTTGCGGACGTATTGCGGACGGTATTGCGATTCGATTATATTCTCGCGAAGATTATGAGACTCGCTCTCGTTTTACAGATCCTGAGATTTTGCGCACTTCGCTTGGAGCAGTAGTTTTGCACATGCTTTCAGTTGGCGTTGCTAAAACAGGCGAAGATATTACTAATTTTGGTTTTATTGATCCTCCGGATATTAAGGCTGTAAGTGATGGTTTTAATGAGCTTACCGAGCTTGGAGCAATAAGCAGAAAATTTGGCGCAATCACTTTAACGCATATTGGTCGCGAGCTTGCTAAATTGCCGATTGATATTCGACTAGGCCGCATGATTGTTGAAGCTGCAAAACGAACTACTCCGAATACTCTTGCTGCAGTTTTGGTAATTGTTGCGTTTTTGAGTTTGCAAGATCCACGCGAGCGTATGGAAGAACAACGCGAAGAAGCAGATAGACTTCATAACCGTTATGCAGACGAAACAAGCGATTTTTTGACTGCTCTTAACATATGGGATCGATTATTCCAGGCTGACGGAGATATGAGCAATAATGCTCTTAGAAAAATATGCAAGGCTGAATTTTTCCACTTTTTGCGCATAAAACAATGGAAAGATTTAGTAAACCAGCTACAAGACTTATGCAAAGAGTTACATTACAAAGTTGGAGAAGCGATTCCTGCAAAAAGACCGTCTTTTGAAATTCGTCAGCTTCCTAATAATCAGCAGGCTGCTCACAGTCTTTGTTGCTCTTGGGATTCACAAGGCATACATACGTCAATGCTTGCAGGCTTACTTTCAATGTTGGGAATGCAAGTAGTGCGCGAGCCGAAAGCTTCTGATTTTGCTGGTTTAAGCGGAACAGCAAAAATTAGAGCTATGAAACGCGCGCAAAAAATGGCTAAAAATGATTATCAAGGCGCTCGTGGCACAAGATTTGCAATATTTCCAGCTTCTTCTGTTTCGAAAACTACACCTTCATGGGTAATGTGCACTGAATTGGTTGAAACTTCAAGACTTTGGGCAAGATATTGCGCACAAATAGACCCTGCTTGGGCTGAACCACTTGCTAAAAATCTTACACGAATCACTTATTCTGATGCACACTGGAGCGCTTCTAAAGGCGCTGCTATAGCAAAATCTAAAGTATTGCTATACGGATTGCCTATTGTTCAAGATCGCACAGTTCAATGGGCAAGAATTAATCCTTATGAAGCACGAATGATTATGATTCGTCAAGGATTAGTTGAAGGAGACGTTCAGCAACGATTCCCTCACGATGAGTTTATTACGTCTAATCGTGCTGTTCTTGAAGATGCTGACAATCAAGCAAATCGCACGCGTCAAATAAGCGAAACTGTAAATGACGAGGATTTATTTACTTTTTACGATACAAATCTTCCGCAAGAAGCTACTACTATTACAACACTTGCGAAATGGTGGAAAGATAGTCGCGAGGAAAATCCTCACAAACTTGACTTTAATCCTGAAGAAGTTGAGCGTTTACAAACCGCTCAAAGCACTGATTTAGCTGATTATCCTGACCATTGGAATACTGTTGGAACCGACGGGCAAGCTCTTAAACTTCGCTTAAGCTACGTGTATGATCCGCATAATCCTTTGGATGGCGTAACAGTTCATGTGCCATTGCATACGCTTTCTCGCTTAATGCCTGAAGAGTTTACATGGAATGTTCCAGGCTTACTTGATGAGCTTATTATTGGCATGATTAAGTCGTTGCCAAAAGCACTTCGCGTGCAATTTGTGCCGGCACCGGATACTGCTAATAAAATTCGCGAGTGGATTGACGAAAATTACAGCAGTCTTCCTGGTATTGATGAAACTGGCAACGATTTAAGTGATTCAAGTAGCTCAAGCGATTCAAGTAGATCAAGTGATTTTGCGTGGCCAGATTTTCGTGAAGTTTTCACAAAAGCAGCTATTTGTGTAGTTGGAGCGCAAATTCATCCAGAAGTTTTTGACGATGAACAAATTAGCAGACTTGCACCGTACTTGCGCGTAACATTCAGCGTTGAAGAACGTAAATTTACAGGAAATCGCAATAAAAATAACGCTCGCAACAATTCAAATCACGTAAAACCTACAGTTCTTGGCACCGACAAGTCCTTGGCTGCATTACAGCAACGTTTTGCTAAAGAAGCACAAGAATCAGCTCGAGCAGTAGTAAACCGTAAAGCGAATCAGGCAGCACAAGCTGGAAATGTGATTGAGCGAGCAGATTTATTGCACAAGTCTGGAGCTACGAATCTTTCGCGCTCGCAAATGGTGTGGGATGGTGCGTTAAACATGCTTAGACTAGATGATAAACGCATTACTTCTCGCTGGCTTGGATCCGAAGCGTTACTTCTTGCAGCTGCACCTTATTCTTCGTCTAAAACTCTTGCTGAAGATTTACAAATGGCTGCAGTAAAGCGATTGCTTCCTAATACGGAAAATATTAGCAACGACTCTTTGCTTCAAGAGGCTGTTGCTAACGTATCCGAAGTGTATGAAGACACAGTGTATGCGATTGCTCACGATGTTATTAATATTTTGAAACGTCAAGCAGAAGTAAGTAAAGCTGTTTCCGGAAAAGCTGATTTGCCGTTGCTGTCAGTGCTTCAATCTATTCGCGAGCATGTTGCAAGCCTTGTTTACGAAGGTTTTATTGCTAAAACACCATCTGAGTCTTTGCGTCGTATTGAAAAATATTTACACGCAGACGTAATTAGACTTACTAAAGCTAAAGCAGACAAAAATCGCGATGTTCGATGGGCTTGGGAAGCTGAAGAAGCGCGCAAGATTGTAGAAAAAGCACAAGATAAAGCAAGTAAACTTCCATCTGGTCCGTCTCATGATGAAGCGCAATCTAAAGCAGAAAAATTACGTTGGATGTGCGAAGAGTTTTATGTGTCACTTTGGGCGCAAGAGCTTGGCACAGCCTACCCGATTAGCATACAAAGAATGCGAAAGCTAGACGCATAAAAAATAAGTATCTAAAAAAAAATAAGTATCGAAAAACAAGTATCTAAAAAGTAGACGGTCGCACGTATTTTGTACGACCGTCTACATTTATTTTTGTTTGCTTTGATTAATTTGTTTACTTTGCTTAACTATTAGCCTATTTAGACTATTCTTCAGTAAGTTCCTTATTTTCAGAAATAAAGCAGCCACGAACCAAGTAAACCACTAAACCGATGATGGCTACTGCAGCACCCATCATAAGCAAATTGGAATAACCTGCCGCCTGTCCGCTAAGACCGCTGAAGGAGAATCCTTTGAATAAATCTCCTCCAAAGAAACCGCTGAAAATAGAAATACCAATAGAAGCGGTAACGTTCATAATCAAATCATTCATACCGCAACCACGGCCGGATTCTTCAACTGGAAGAGCAGAAAGAACTGTTGAAACGATTGGAGAATACATTAAACCGCAACCCGCGTAGTATATGCATGCGCAGATAGTAAGCGACATAAAATCAGTGTTGATAAGCAAAGCTGCACCAACCCAGCCAACAATCATCAAGAATGCTGCTGTAATAATACCGGCTTTGCGACCAATATGACTAATAATCGTACCGGAGAACACGCCAAATACTGCAGCGCATACGAAAGCCCAAACAAGGTAAGAAGAAACCTTATTAGTGTCCATATGGTAAATAGCGCCGCCAATAACGTTATAAATTGGAGGCATGCAGTAATTAGTGAAGTAGAAGATGAAAATAAGAATAATGCCGGAAAGCCAACGCTTATTCTTAAAGAATGCAGGAGTTACGAATGGGTTCTTTGCCTTCATAATGTAGAAAGCGAACACAACGAAAAGCACGATGGAACCAAGCAACAATCCCCAAGCCTTGTAGGAGAAGAACAGCGTAAGAAGCGTTACGGCAATGCCGAATACGGTGAAGCCGAGCTTATCAATCTTTCCACCAATACCGTTCTTTGTAGGCAAGCATTTAACAAGCACTGGCAAGAACACGATTGTTATTGCAGGAATAAGGAACAAATATTGCCAAGCAATAGAGCTTAAAATACCTGCTGCAAACACACCAATAGAAGCAGAAAGCTGATATGCTGCAGTAAAGAGTCCGAAGAAAATAACCTTCAAATCATTACGCAAATACTTAGTTGCAATAACCAAGAAGGAAGATCCTGCAACCTGTTCGCCAGCGGTTTGCAAAATTCGAGCTACAATAACAGTCCAAAGATTTGGCGTGAAGTAGAAGTTAGCAATAAAACCAAATAATGAGCCAACGAACAGCGTCACCAAACCGATTGTTATAAGCCTACGAAGCGACACAAAGTCACCGAGAGATCCATAAATAAAGCACACGATGCCAAGAACAATAATAGGCAAACTTGTAATAAGAGATGCCTGTTCTGGTGCTCCAACAGACTTACCAATCTGGTTAAATACCAAGTTAAAGCCTTGCAAGCACAATGTGCCAAGAATAAAGGTGATCAGCAATAAAATAAGCGAATAAATCGCCACCTTATCACGAGTTTTAGGATCCTCGTATGGATCTACTGCAATAGATGTTGCATTTTCAGTCATAATAATCCAATCAACTTATTACGTATGTATTTAAATAATTTAAGTTAATGCAAGCTACTGTAAGATGCAGTAAGATGCTTTAGATGCAATAAACGGAGCTTATCAGCCTGCAATTTTTGCTAAACCAGAAATGCGGGACATAAATTCACTCAAGAAGCGTTTAACATCTACTCCAACAGCTACTTGCATAGTTTTAACTGGATCGTTCAAACGAGTGACATCACCAATAGTGCGGCCACGAGTTGGACCTTCCACATCCACTTGCATGTTAATCGGCAACGTAGTTACAAGCGTTGGATCAACAGCAACTGCAACAGCTAACGGATCGTGCAAACCACAACCGCCAAGGTGTGGAGCAGTAGTTTCGTAGGCTTTGATGTAGAAATCTGTCATATCTGCAAGGAACTTGCCGGCCTTTGTGCCAAGATCACGCCACTTTTGCGTTTCTTTATAAGTAAGCAAAGTTTGCAACGTTACATCCAAACCAACCATTGTTACTGGAGCGCCGGAGCGGAACAGAACGTCAGCTGCATCTGGATCTTGGGAAATATTCGCTTCCATCCAAGGAGTTACATTGCCATGAACTGTAAGAGCTCCACCCATAAGAACAATCTTTCCAATTTCATCCTTAATTTCTGGAGCTTTATGCAATGCGGCAGAAATATTAGTCATAGGTCCTGTTGGAACGTAAATAAGATCTTTTCCATAAGTCTTAACTGCATCAATTATGAAATCAACAGCTGGCTCCGACTCAGCTTCGCGCTTGGAATCTGGAATAACAACATCACCAATACCATTATCACCATGGATAAATGCAGAAATTGGCAATACTTCAAATGAATCCTTCTTGCTTGCGTGCGATAAACCACGATACACTTTCACTTCTGGATGACCAAACAATTCAGTAATAGCAAGAGCATTGCGCACGCCCTGTTCCATAAGAACATTGCCATAAGTTCCAGTAATGCCAATAAGCTCAACCTCTGGGCTACCAAGAGCGTAAGAAATTGCTAATGTATCGTCAACGCCAGTGTCCAAATCAAGAATAAGCTTCTTCATCAGAACAACCTTTCTGTATCGTAAGCTTGCAATATCAACAGTGATACTGCAATACATTTAATCTTTTATGCGGTACCAAAAACGAAGAATATTCTCTTAATCGTTTTATGCTGTACAACTCAAGAATTCTATCGCTTTATAATTCAAAATCAACTCTTATAAACATATGTTTATATCGTATTTTGTGCATACAAAGCCAATACTAGTGAAGTTTTTAAAAAATCTTCTTAACAAGTTGAAATATTACAACACAAGAAAAATACTGTATAAGCCTCGAGATATACTTAAATGCCTTAATTTGGATACAATTTGGTTGCAAATTTTACGAAGAATGGACGCATATGTCTACTTATTCCTCACAACTTAGCGAAGAACAGCAGGCTGTTGACCGCGCTTATGGTCGACTCGACGACTTGCGCAACACTATTCGTACACGTTTAGACACAGTTCGAGCAGCTGGTTCTCACGGATCCCCTACTCAGCGAACCGAACGCGATTCTTTTGCAACTATGTACGAGGATCGTCTTACACAATTACGTGCTGTTGAAGACCGTCTTGTTTTTGGAAGACTTGACAATACAGAAGGTACTCATCGTTATATTGGTCGCATAGGTTTGCTTAGCGAAGAGCACGATCCTATTCTTACAGATTGGCGCGCTGAAGCTGCACGACCTTTTTATGAGGCCACGCCTTCTCATCATGGCGATATTGTTATGAGGCGTCATATTACTCTCCGTTTCAGAGATGTTATTGGTATTGAAGACGAAGTTCTTGATATACATTCTGAAGAAGTAGGAAAAGCTTCACAGCAAGGAACTCTTACTGGTGAAGGCGCTTTACTTGCTTCTTTGGGATCTCGCAGAACCGGAAAAATGACTGATATTGTGGCCACAATTCAGGCAGAGCAGGATCGTATTATTCGAGCTCCTCTTGATCGAACTATTGTGGTTCAAGGCGGACCTGGAACAGGAAAAACGGCTGTAGCTTTGCACCGCGCAGCATACTTGCTTTATACGCATCGACGAAAGCTCGAACGTTCTGGCGTTCTTATTGTTGGACCAAGCTCAGCATTTTTGCGTTATATTGATCAAGTACTTCCTTCCTTAGGTGAAACTGGCGTAGTAAGCCGTACTATTGCAGACTTAATTCCTGGAATACATGCAACTTGCGAAGATTCTCCTCACGCAGCAAAGCTAAAGGGAATGTACAAGATGCGCACAGTTATTTCTAACGCTATTGCGTCGCGCATTCGCGTACCAAAGAATCTTCCAACATTGCATATTGGAGGATTTAGCGTACCGCTTTTAGAAGAGGATATTAAGCTCGCACAATCCGATGCGCAACGCAGTCACCAACCTCATAATCAAGCACGTAACACATTTGTTAAAACTGTTCTTAGCATATTGAAAAACCGCTACTTGGAACAGCTTGATTACGTTCCTGATCAGGCTGAATTAAACGATATAACTTCTCAACTTCGTTTAGACGATAAGCTACGCATTACACTTAATCTTGCTTGGTTGCCTATGACTGGAGAATGGCTTATAGACCAGCTTTTTTCCAAGCCTGATAAGTTGCGAAAATATGCTCCTTGGCTTAGCGAAGAAGATATTGAAAGCCTTACTAGGCCAAAGGGCAGTACTTTAACGCGTTCTGATATTCCACTTCTTGACGAAGCAATGGAATTACTTGGACCTGATCCTAAGCTTGATTCTCAAAAAGCCGCTCTACAAGCTAAAAAGCTTGAAGAACAACAGTTTGCAGCCGATACTTTAGCTCAAGCCGGTATTGGAAATGGAATAGTAACTGCAGATATGCTTCTTGACAATTTGCAAGGAGATGACGCTGGCATGCTCGCTCGAAAAGCAGCATCCGACCGTGAATGGACATATGGTCACATAGTGGTCGATGAAGCTCAAGAGCTTACTGCTATGGATTGGCGTATGCTTATTCGTCGATGCCCTTCACGCTCCTTTACTATTGTTGGCGATGTTGCACAAACTTCTGCTCTTGGTGGAACTCACCGTTGGCAAAAGAATATGAATTCTCTGTTTGGAGAAGCAAATTGGGATCTTTACGAGTTAACGATTAATTATCGTAATCCTCGCGAAGTTTCCGAAGTTTCAAGTGAACTTGCTAAAAAATCCGGCTTGTACATATCTACAGTTCACGCTGTACGCTCTGTGCCTGATTCGTTGATATCTTGCACTGTTGAATCTGAGAAAGATAGCGAAGAAGCATTAGCAAAGTACTGCGTTGATATGTTCAAAAAGTTTGTTGCAGATGACGGAAGCGGTCGAATCTCGATTGTTACTCCTTTAGAAAAAGTCCAACACGTTAAAGATGTTGTGAATCAAGCATTAAAACATGCATTGCCAGAAGAGACATGGATTAAGCTTAATAAACAAAATCCAGATGATTGCCAATGTAGCGTTTGCACAGCTGAAGAAGTAAAAGGACTTGAATACGACGCAGTGATTGTGCTTCAGCCTTCTCAAATTGAGCAAGAAGCGTCTTCTATGCTTACTGCCGCAGCAAATCTTTATGTTGCTATGACAAGGCCAACGCAACAATTAGTTATTATTCGCACTAAAGAAGATAAAGATTTTGACTAATAATTGTATGAATTAGAATACAATAAGTTCGCAATTTAAGAAGAATAAATAATGGAAAATAGTAAACAATATGTTTGTTGTATATTTGTTATGATTTTCTATTTTTATTCTTCTGTTTTGCTGCGCTTTAAATCTTCAATAGCTTTCTCAAAATCTTCAAGCCCAGAGAAGTTTTGATACACACTAGCAAAACGAAGATATGCGACTTCATCTAATTCACGCAAAGGCTTAAGAATAGCTTTACCCACTTCCTCAGATGTGACTTGTGCTAAACCACGCGCACGCAAATCAGCTTCTACTCGCATGCCTAAAATCTTTAATGCTTCCGCATTTATAGGACGACCCTGGCATGCTTTACTCACACCAGCTACAACTTTTGCTCGATCAAAAGGCTCAATTGAACCAGAACGCTTCATAACAAGCAATTGCGTTGTTTCTACTGTAGTAAAACGATTCCCGCACACTTGGCATTCGCGCCTACGACGAATAGAGTAACCATCTTCACTAATACGAGTATCAACAACTTTCGTATCGGAATTTTTACAGAAAGGACAATGCATACATCCAGCATACTAAAAGTTAAGGAAACACGACATAATAATGTTCACTTTATTTTTCTCAGCACTACTTATTAGAACTGACTATTGGAACATTAATAGACTGCCCTACTTCTAAATCTGGTGAAGAAAGATGGTTAAAAGAAATTAATCTTTCAACATTATCTGCAACATTACCGTTTTTAGGAGTAATAGTCGCAGCATAATTCCATAAGTTATCCCCCGGACGCACTGTATACGTTACAAACTTTTCAGGTACAGCAGAAACAGCTGTTCTTGGCATAAACAGCGCACAAAGCGTAACTACTGACATAAGTAACACTAATATGCGCATATTTTTATTCTTGCTATTGCGTTTAACAACAATACTGCGGCTATAGTGCGCATATTGTTTTGAGCGCCTTTCAATTCTTGCTACCCCATAATAACCGTTTCTAGATGACGTATTCATAACTATCCTTTCTCCATCCTCAATCAACTGAACATTTGTTCTATCGAACAGGTGTATCAATAATGACACATTTGTTCGAGGGTTGCAACGGCGTGTCGAACATATGTTTGATTTTTTAAAGAAAGTGCGCTATCATAAAATTATTGAAAGGAGCACCATGAGTAATGAAAGCACTAAAGACATTAATAATACCGCTTATATAAGCAACGTTGACGAATCTTCACTCACAGAGCGCCAGCGCGATATTGTTAATGCTATTCAAAACAATCTCAAAATTCATGGTTTCCCTCCTTCTTTTCGTGAAATCGGCGAAGCCGTTGGACTTCGTAGCCCATCTTCAGTAAAGCATCAATTGCGTGCACTAGAAGAAAAAGGAATTTTGCGTATTAGCGCAAATAAAGGTCGCGCAATCGAGATTATTGACGATTCACTTCTTCCTACTAAAAACGCAAACAGAATTAAAGAAAATAATTCACAATCAGTAGAAATTAGCGCTTATGATTCTGATGCTGTTATTAATTCTAGAGACGTACCGTTAGTAGGAAGAATTGCAGCAGGAGTGCCTATTACAGCTGAGCAGCATGTTGAAGATGTTATGCGCCTGCCAGAACGCTTAACAGGCACAGGAAATCTTTTTATGCTTGAAGTTCATGGAGATTCAATGATTGATGCCGCTATTTGCGACGGAGATTATGTTGTGGTTCGAGAACAGCATGAAGCAGTTAATGGAGACATCGTCGCTGCATTACTTGACAATGAAGCAACTGTAAAAACTTTCCGAAATGACAATGGTCACGTTTGGCTTATTCCACACAATCCAGCATATTCACCAATTGACGGTTCACACGCAACAATTATGGGAAAAGTTGTTACAGTACTGCGCAAAATATAAAGCATAGTTGCTAAAAATATAAGTTTTAGCTGCAGTTTTAGCCGCAAAATATAAAACTTATCCCCCAACCCCTCAAAAAATATTCTCCCCACTTATTTCAAAATATGAACTAAGTGGGGAGAATAATATTTATAAAATCAACTTATGCAGATTATGAAAATCATGTAACTTACGCAACTTACACAACTTACGCAACTTACGCCAGTGGATGAGAATCCTTAATAGTTACAGAAATCTCACGACCATTAGGAGCCGCATAGCTAACAGTGTCTCCAGCATGAGCACCCATAATAGCTGCACCAATTGGAGACTCTGGGCTAATTACGTCATAATCTGTTGCTACAGCAATATCTCGAGAACCAAGAACATACGTCATCTCGCGACCCGCAAGTTCAACAGTTACTAAAGAACCGTTACCAACAGTTCCAGCTTTTGGAGCTTCAAGAATCTTAGCATTACGAAGCTTTACAATAAGCTCGTTAATACGACCCTCGTTCTTGCCTTGCTCCTCACGAGCAGCTTGGTAACCGCCATTTTCCGACAAATCACCTTCAGCTCGAGCCGCAGCAATACGCTCGGTAATTTCTTCTCGATACTCACCTTCGCGATGCTCTAGTTCTTCCTTCAGCTTGTCATACGCTTCTTGCGTAAGCAAAATAGTTTTTTCCTCAGCCATTGCTACCTCCTATCCAACAATCTCTTATATAGCTATATAGATATACAGCTAAGCCAATATGTGCGAAAATAAAACGCACACTTTTACTCAACGAGTTGAAATAATATCAACAACAAATACTAAAGTGTCTCCACCGCCGATACCAGCTTGTGGCACACCGCGAGAACCATAACCATACTCTGGTGGAATCGAAATCAACAGACGAGAGCCAACATTATGACCCGGAACTGTACGATCCCAACCTTGAATAACTTGTCCAATACCAATACCAAAGCTGGCTGGCATATGGCGCTCAAAGCTCGAATCAAATGGCTTTTCAGCTCCCCAAACAACACCATGATAATTCACGGTTACAGTGTCGCCAGCGCGAACTACTGGACCATTACCTTCAACTAATTCAACAACCTTAAGACCTGCTGGCGGTTCAGATTCCGGGAACGTCACCGTTGGCGTAGTGCCAAATTCTGCAATTACTTCTGGCATATCCTGTGCCATATTGCCTCCTTTTTACAACTCCAAACAGTATAATCTGCAACAGTATAACATCTGCATAGACGTCTTGCACAGCCATCTAGCATTACTAAAACACATTTAGATTAACTTAATAGATTAACCTGTCCTAGATTAGCACTCAACAACGTTTACAGCTAGACCACCTTTTGATGTTTCTCGATATTTCGACATCATGTCATGACCAGTTTCTTTCATTGTCTTAATTGCTTGGTCAAGACTTACCATATGCGAACCATCTCCAAGCATTGCCATGCGAACAGCATTAATTGCAGTATTCGCGGCCATAGCATTACGCTCAATGCACGGAATTTGCACCAAACCGCCTACAGGATCGCACGTAAGCCCCAAATGGTGTTCAATACCAATTTCTGCAGCATTCTCAACCTGTTCGGGCGTTCCTCCCAATACTTCACACAATCCGGCAGCAGCCATTGAACAAGCAGAACCAACCTCTCCTTGGCAACCAACTTCAGCACCCGAAATCGAAGCATTTCGCTTAAACAAGTAACCAACAGCGCCAGCAGCAAGCAAGAAACGCACAATTCCATCTTCATTAGCAGAATCAACGAATCGCCAATAATATTGCAATACTGCAGGAATAATTCCAGCAGATCCATTCGTTGGAGCAGTAACAATGCGCCCTCCACCAGCGTTTTCTTCACTTACTGCGAGCGCAAAAAGATTCACCCAAGCTGAATCCGAACTTTCTAAAGCTGAGTCAGAACGACGACGATTATTGCGTAGCATGTCTGAATTTGCAGCTAAACGCTCGTACATGCGAGGCGCCCTACGAGGCACATCAAGACCTCCTGGCAAAATCGCCTGCTTTGAATTGCAACCATTTTCCACGCATTTGCTCATAACATTCCAAACGTGCAGCAAATAGTTACGCACGTAGTCGGCGTCACCTTCATGCAGTGCAAGCTCGTTTTGCCACACAATATCGCTTATTGACATATGATTTTCTAGGCAAATATTTATAAGCTCGTCGCATGAAATAAAAGGATACGGTACAGTAGTATCTTTTGTTTGATTTGAAACGTTTTCTGTATTTTCGTTACTATTTTCGTTACTATTTTCGCTACTATTTTCGCTATTACTTTCGCTACTACTTTCGCCGTTACTATCGCTTTGATTATTTTCATCCTGCTCAGTAACGCGCTCATGCAACCCAACCATTGCATCATCAGCATGACCTTGACGCACAAATCCGCCGCCAATTGAGTACCATACTTGCTCATCTATGCTGTTTCCATTAGCATCCGTTGCCACGAAACGCATTCCGTTAGGATGAATAACCATGCGTTTCCACTTTTCAAAAACAACATCATTATCGTAGTCAAAAGAAATAGTATGCTCTCCAGCAAGAGTTAAAGTGCCGGTTTTTCCACATTCTTCACGAATAGTAAGCATATGTTCGGTATTTACATTATCTGGAAGATTTCCTTCAAGACCTGCAACGCAAGCGCGATCGGTCCCGTGACCGAGACCGGTTAGAGACAATGAGCCATAAAGCGTCACTTTTACGTGCGCAACGTTTTTAAGATTGCCACTTTTTTTAAGCGACGTAACAAACGCATAAGCTGCACGCATAGGACCTACCGTATGCGAAGAACTAGGACCAACGCCTACTGAAAACATCTCTAAAATACTAAACACGTATCTATTGTAAGCATCATTAAGCTCGCTTCGACACACTAATTGCGTTAGAAATATGTTAGATTGTTCACTTCTTACTTTGTTTAGATAACAAGTTTGCTAAACTCACGCACGCAAACCATAAAATTATGGCCAAAACAACAGCTATAAGCATTACAGTAAACGCGTTTCCTTCAGTTGGCACGTGAAGTTCAAAGAATTTTGCAGTAAACGGTATAAAAGCTCCAGCAACGCCAGCTATAGCAAATAGCGCAACCATAATTCCTCTCCACAATCGCAAAGGTTTAGCAACGCTTGCGAGCACGAGTATGCCGAGAACAAATACGATTACGGAACAAATGCTACGAGTGGTTACCAAAGCTTGCACGCTTGAAATAATAAAGCGTGAAGCTTTCAAACTATTTTCTGCATTTTCGTCAAGATTAAATCCCAAAACTCTAGGAGCAATAACAGCAGTCGCGAGCACAGAAGCTGCTATAGCAAATCCGCTAGGAACAGCAAAACGAACAACGCGCTTCAAGAAGCCTGGAATGTATCGACGAGTATTAGGAGCAAGAGCTAGCAAAAATGCTGGAATACCAATAGTTAAAGAACCAATATAAGTAATGTGACGAGGCAAATACGGGAAGTGCAACGCTAGAAGCACAACTCCTGCAGAAATAAGCGCAGAATAAACAGTTTTTACAAGGAACAAGCCAGCCACGCGTTCCATATTTGCCATCACTTGCCTACCGCGAGCTACAACATCCGGCAAATGCGAGAAGCGTGAATCAACAAGAACCACTTGAGCTACAGCTTTTGCAGCAGGAGCAGCATTGCCCATAGCAACTCCCAAATCAGCCTCTTTAAGCGCTAAAGTATCGTTCACGCCGTCGCCAGTCATAGCAACAACATGACTTTGAGTGTGAAGCGCCTGAACAATCGCCTTCTTTTGATTAGGAAGCACACGCCCAAGTACATCCACATTTTCAAGCACTTTAGCCAATTCGTTAATATCTTCTGGCAATTTTCGAGCATCCATTGCAACAGGCTTGCGCTCTCCTGTTAACCCAACTTTTGCAGCAACAGCAGCAACAGTTGTAGGATTATCTCCCGAAATTACGCGGCAGCGCACACCCTGCTCACGGAACCATGCGAGCGTTTTACGCGCATCTTCACGAATACGCTCAGAGCATCGAACCAACGCAACAGGTTGAGCGCTCGCGCAAATAGTTGGAGAATCACCAAAAGTTTTATCCGTTTCTGTGACGCTATTTACTTCTCTATTTTCGACGCTACTTACGCTGCTACTTTCGCTACTTACAGCGCTACTTACAGCGCTACTTACTTTTGCAAGAAGCAGCACGCGCTCACCAAGCTCCGCATAAGAATTAACTTTCGCTAAAAGTTCATTAGAATTTGCATAATTAATCGCGCTTAGCAATACTTCCGGAGCACCCATATACCAAGTTTCATATTCTCCACTGCTTTGCGCATATTGCACAGCGCTCCACTTTCTAGAAGACGAGAATGGTAGACGATTGGATACATGCTCGCTAGCGGCAACTCCTTGAGCGCCAAGCCCTTCCATAATTGCAACGCCTGTTGCGTTAGGATTTTCTTCGTTTGATAAATCGAATAAAGCTTGATTTGTTTGTGAGTTGATTTGTAGGTTGGTTTGCGAGTTGATTTGTGAGTTGGTTTGTGAAGATATTTCAGCACTGCTATTATCTAGATTTTCTACGCCAACGAATGCAATACCACCGTCGGTTATAGTGCCAGTTTTGTCCAGATTCAAGCAGTCTACGCGCGCTAAAGTTTCTACAGATTCCAGCTCCTGAACTAACGTTTGCTTACGCGCAAGTCGCATAGCAGCCACCGCAAAATTAAGCGAAGTAAGAAGAACCAATCCTTCTGGAATCATTCCAACAACGCCTGCAACAGCAGAAACAACAGCTCCCCTCCAAGCACCAGTCTGCCAAGCTTCAACAAATCCGCCAACCTTATGCATTTGCGACCACACAAGCAGCACGCACAAAGGCACCACAACCATAGTCATATACTTCAAAATCGTATTAATTCCGCGGCTTAAGTCGGAAATTGTTTTGGTATAAACCTTCGCTTGTGCCGCCAATTTTGCCGCATAACTGTGCTCTCCAACGGCAGTAACATGCGTTAAAGCCATGCCAGAAACTGCAGTAGATCCGGAATAAACGTCGTCACCTTGGGCCTTTCGAACTGTAGCAGACTCGCCCGTAAGCATGGACTCGTCCATTTCCAATCCCCACGATTCCAGCACTTCTACGTCTGCTGGAACCTGCTCTCCAGCTCTAAGCCACAAAATATCCCCAAGCACAATATCTTTGTGCGCAATCTCAATATTTTCTCCGCTTCTACGCACCATTGCGCGAGCTGCAATCAATATAGAAAGCCTATCCAAAGTGCGCTTTGCTTTTAATTCAGTCACAATGCCAATTCCAGTATTCACCAGAATTACCGCGCCAAAAACAGCATCCTTCCACGAACCTGTGGCAAGCACAACTACCATTGCTGTGAAAATAATCGCGTTAAACAATGTAAACACGTTCGCGCGCACAATATCCATTAAAGAGCGCGAAGTTTGCTTAGAAGTAATATTCACGTTTCCGCGAGAAACCGCCTCCGCAACTTCTTCGGTGCTCAATCCAGAAACTTCTACTTTAGGAAGCGCCGCAATAGCTTTATTATTAGTGTTTTCTGTAGACGCTATTACGTTTTGCTTGTTACTTGCCATTTATAATCACTTCCCTGCTGTGTGGCGTATTGTCAATTATTGCGCGAACGATGCTTAGCAAAGATGAACGTTTAAGCGCGGAATTATTATGCGCAGAATTTTTAGGCGCTAAATTATTAGAAATATCCCCAATTCGCAATATTGCTGCGTATAAAGTTTCGTCTTTTGGTGCTTTTACAGGATTTACTAACGCAACTGGCACTCCAGCATAACGCGCGTACTGCAACGCAGAAATCCATGAATTACTTTCGTTTTGCTTATTGCGCGCGCTGTTATTAAGCTGATTATTTTGATTATTTTGATTATTTTCTTTTTTATTGTGTTGATTATTAGCATTATGAGGCTCATCAACTCTTGTTACGTCGAGCGCGTTAATAAGTATTAGTGAAACAGGCTGCTCGCTTGCAGCGCGAATAGCTTTCTGAGATGCTTCGTTCGCATTATTTATATTTGAAACCGGAACGTACGAAGCGCTTAAATTTGCCATTTTGCACTTTTGCATAATCGCATCATCAAGAGACGCAGACTTAGAACCAATAACCAGTAAATGGATGTCATTAATATCTATGCCGTCGTGAATTATGTCTCCAGCGCGACCAGTGCTACCAACGGCTTTACCCTGCGGCTCGCAAGCACTCAACGTGCCAAGCGCTAAAGCAGCTACAACAGCAGCCGCAAAAATGGTAATAGCGCGTTTAGAAAACATAAGACTTTTATACCACACCTTCAACATAAGTGGCTGTTTTTGGAGTATTTTATGCAATTCTACAAATTGTAATACATTAACACATTGACACCACATGTAACACCACTTATAATTTTATAAAACTTTTAAAAATCAGCATAATATGAAATCAAATATGACTAAAACAAATAAAGCTAGCAAAAATATCACTCACAAAAACAATGCCAAAACACCAACAAATAAAACACTCAGCTACTACATGTCACTACCGTATAAGCTGGAGATTGTAAAAGATCCAGATGAAGGCGGATTTGTGTCCTACTACCCTGATTTGCCAGGATGCATAAGTTCAGGAGACTCCGAACAAGAAGCAGCAGCAAATGCGCAGGACGCTAAGCATGCTTGGTTTGAAGCAGCTCTTGAAAGCAAAATCAACATAAAAGAGCCGTCTTACCATGAGCTGAATGACTATTCTGGTCAATTCAAACTGCGTCTCCCTAAAGAATTACACAGGCAGTTGGCTGAGCAATCTCAAGCCGAAGGCATAAGCATGAACCAGTATTGCGTGTATCTTCTTTCGCAAAATAATGCTATTGAACGCGTGCTTGAGCGAGCGTAGAAAATAAATACTTCATACTATTTATTAGCAATTACTTACAAATTAAAGATTTGCTGGCAGTTTACCTGCAATCACTTGCAATCATCCGCAATTACTTGCAGCGCAACTTCAACGCCTCGAAGCATATCAACTAAACTCATAGAACTCGTAGTCGGCTTATCAAGAACCTGCTCAGGCAAATATGGAACGTGAATAAAACCACTCTTAATCGGCAATTTTTTAGTCTGGCAATAATAACAAACACTGTAAAGTACGTCATTGCATACGTACGCGCCAGCAGAAAAAGACACAGACGCAGGCAATTTTGCTTTATTTAAAGCATCAACTATGTTCACAACTGGCAAAGTCGCTCTATACGCCACATCGCCATCTTGCACAACAGGCTCATACCAAGGCTTATATCCACTATTATCCGGTATGCGCGCAGCTCTACAGTTAATACCAACATACTCAACGTTAAAACAAGCAGAACCACCGAATTGACCTAACGAAAGCACAGCATTAGGGTGAACTTCCTCTATTTTCTCAATAACTTTTTGCGCACCCTTGCTAAATTCCGTAGGAATCTGCAAACGAACAAGTTCCACACCCTCAGGTGCATGCACCGATTGCGCAATCTCCCACGACGGATTTATAGACTCATTGTTAAACGGCGTAAAACCAGTAATCAAAATACGCATCACAATACCCCTTCATACGAATATCACTTTATTAAAACATTAAAACGCATCACAAAAACTGTACATATGTGAATGTCACTGTATATAAACTGTATACAAACTTCAGGATTCTACTACGTAATTCAAGTTCGCGAAAAGATTAGTGATAGTCAGATTGTGAAATAACCCCCCCCCACAACACGCACAAAATCAAAATTGGTAAGACGAGCATTCGTGTAATAAGATTGTGCGCTAGATGTGCAATCACGCTGCGGCGTAAATTAAACAAAGTAGTTAACACAGCACATAACATAATTTAAACAGAATTCGACAGAATTAAATTAAACTAAATTAAATTAATTTCAGCAGAATTCAGCAAAAATAAACAAAATTAAAACTAGATTCAACGACGAAAAGAGATTACCGATGACGAAGATCATTCAGATTGGCGCAAATCACGCCGGCACTGCCTGCGCTAACACCATTTTGAGCTACCCAGGAAACGAGCTTACAATTTACGATCAGAATAATAATATTTCCTTCCTTGGTTGCGGAATGGCTTTGTGGATTGGCAAGCAGATTCAAAGCAGTGACGGCCTGTTCTACCAAAAGCCAGAAGATTTCGTTAAAAAAGGCGCTAAGGTAAATCTTGAAAGTAAAGTTTTAGACATTGATTACGCAAAGAAAGAAGTAACAGTCGAACTTAAAGACGGCACTGTTATTCACGATTCTTACGACAAGCTGGTTCTCGCTACCGGAAGCCTTCCAAACAAGCCTCGCATTAAGGGCATCGATTTGGAAAACGTGCAAATGGTAAAGCTTTTCCAGAATGCACAAACTGTTATTGCTAAGCTCCAAGAGCGCGATTTCCATAATGTTGTGGTTCTTGGCGGCGGCTACATTGGCGTGGAACTTGCTGAAGCCTTCGAGCGTCTTGGTAAAAACGTGACCCTTATTGACATGGAAGACCATATTCTTAACGGCTACTTTGACCCAGAGTTTTCCGATAATTTGAAGCAAATTATGGAGAATAAAGGCATTAAGTTTGAACTTGGTCAAACTGTTGAAGAAATTGTTGGCGAAACTGAAGTCAAGGCTGTTAAAACAAGCAAAGGCACTTACGATGCAGACATGGTGATTTGCGCTATTGGCTTCCACCCAAACGTTGCGCTCGGCAAAGATCACTTAAAGCAGTATGCTAACGGCGCTTTCCTCGTTGACAAGAAACAGCAAACTTCCGATCCAGACGTGTACGCAATCGGCGACTGCGCTACAATCTACGACAATGCCCGAGACCGCGTGAACTACATTGCGCTCGCTACTAACGCCGTTCGAAGCGGCTTGATTGCAGGTCACAACGTTTGCGGAACTCCTGTAGAAACCGAGGGCGTGCAAGGCTCTAGCGCAATGATGATCTACGATTACAAGCTTGTTTGCACCGGTTTGAGCTTGACTGCCGCTCAAAAAGAGGGAATGGACGTTGATTACGTTGATTTCGAGGATACTCAAAAGCCGGCGTTTATGGAAGTTGAGAATCCAAAGGTGAAGATTCGCATTGTTTACAAGAAGGATTCTAAGGTTATTGTTGGTTGCCAGTTGGCTTCTAACTACGATATGTCTGCCGCAATTCACCTGTTCTCGCTGGCTATTCAAAAGAAGGTTACGATTAAGGAACTTGCTTTGTGCGACATCTTCTTCATGCCTCATTTCAACCAGCCATACAACTACATTACGATGGCAGCTTACACGGCTTTGCTGAAGGGCTGATTAATATCTGATTAATATGCTGATTAGCTTCTGCAATTAGCTTAAATCGCGTTTATTAAACCAAGCAATCTGTTCTATAATGGAGCAGTTGCTTGGTTTTTTAATCATCCGCGCACAAAAGTACGCACACAACGCGAGCTATTAGCACTATTAGCACAAGACATGGATTAAAACAAAGGAGTCTGGGATGAAGCAGCTTTCTATTAAACCAACTATTCATAAGTTCGAGCACGCACGCGACTTTGCGCAAGAATTTAAGCTTGGTAAAGGCGATTTGGTTATTACAAACCAGTATATTTGGGAGCCTTATTTTGGTGATTTGAATCTTGATTGCGACGTGATTTTCCAAGAAAAGTACGGCAAGGGCGAGCCGAGCGACGCAATGGTTGATGCAATCGTTAGTGACATTCACACTACCCCGAAGCGCGTGATTGGCATTGGCGGCGGCACTGTTTTGGATATTTCGAAAGTTTGCTCGTTGAAGCAAACAAGCCCGCTTGAGGATTTGGTCGACGGCAAGATTCCTGCGCAAAAAGGCGCGAATCTTATTCTTGTGCCAACTACTTGCGGAACCGGTTCCGAAGTGACGAACGTTGCCGTGTTCTCACTTACTAAGCGCAACACTAAGAAGGGTTTGGCAAACGATGCTTGCTACGCTACGGACGCGGTTCTTATTCCGGAATTATTGAAGAGCCTTCCGGATTACGTTTTTGCAACCAGCTCTATTGACGCTCTTACGCACTCGATTGAGTCCGCACTTTCTCCTATTGCAACCGAGCTTACAAAAATGTTTAGTTACAAGGCTTGCGGGCTTATTTTGCAAAGTTATATGCGAGTTGTGAAGGAAGGTAGTAGTGCAAAAAGCAAAGTTGTAGGCGACTTGGTTTCGGCAAGTCTTTACGCTGGTATTGCGTTTGGTAACGCTGGCTGCGGTTGCGTTCACGCGATGGCTTATCCGCTTGGTGGCACTTTCCACGTGGCTCATGGCGAAACAAATGCCGCTCTTCTTACAAGCGTTTTGCGATACTACGCTAAGCACGACGCAGAAAGTAGCACCAGCGCCGAAAGCACTGAGCTTTCTAAGCTTTTTGACTTCATGGCAAATATTCTTGAATGCCAGAAAGAAGACGTATTAAATAAGCTTGACGAAGTTCTTAACACGATTCTTCCTAAGCACAAGCTTCACGAGTATGGCATGACCGAAGACATGATTCAAAGCTGGGCAGCATCCGTTGTTAAAGAGCAGCAGCGACTTTTGAAGAATTCCTACATGCATATGGACGAATCTGCAATTGCCGAAGTCTACGCGTCTACTTTCTAAAATCGACTCTAACTAAAAAACAGATTCCACTAAAATCAGATTCTAATAAAAACAGATTCTAATAAAAAACGAATCTCACTAAAAACAATCCCCGCAACTAACAAAAGCTGCGGGGATTTTAATTATCGCGACTATGTGAAACTTACGCCTCAAGCGTTATTACAGGATGCAAATCAAACATTGTTACAGTGCGCTTCATATGCGCAACAATGCTTGTTATAGCAATCGCAATCACGCCGAAAAGCACAAGCATTCCAATGCCTGAGACTATTTCACCACTGTTCTTTCCAGCCATTGCTTGACGCAAGCCCATAATCGAGTACGTCATTGGCAAATATGGGTGAACAGCTCTAAAGAATGCCGGCGTCATTTGCACAGGGAACGTTCCTGCAGAGCTTGTGATTTGCAACATAAGCAGCACAATCGCAACTATTCGCCCTGGTATGTGGAAAATCACCATAATCATTTGCATTATAGCCATAAAGACTATTGACGCTATAATCCCCAGCGCGTAGAATGCAGCAACATTATCGATTTGCAACTTTAACGCTCCTTGCACAACGCCCATAAGAATCACAGCCTGCACAACGCCCATAATCACAAACGGCGTCAAGCTAATAAGCGCGCTCTTAAGCGGATTCATGCCGTTTAGTATCGCTCGCCTATCCATAACTCTCAAAACGAATGTTGCCATAAGAGCACCAACCCAAAGGCCGATGGAAATAAAGTAAGGAGCAAAACCAGTTCCATAGTTTTCAACGTGCGAATACTCGTGCTCCTCCAAGGAAACTGGTGCGCTCATCATCTTACTTTTTTGAACAATACCGTTTACTTTTCCAGACTTTTGAGCATCTTTAAGCCCGTCATGCAATTTCTTAGCACCATCAACAAGCTTTGGAGTGTTATCCGATAGCTTCTTAGCGCCGGAATTAAGCTGATCAGAACCGTTCACTATTTTCGCAGAACCTTGTGCAGCTTCATTCACGCCATTATTTAGCTTCTCACTACCGTTACTTACTTGAGCCAAACCGTCAGCAAGCTTATTTGTGCCAGCAACTAACTTATTTGAACCAACATTAACTTTTTCCATGCCTTGCATAAGAGCGTCAGCACCGCCCTTTATTTGCAAGCTTCCTGCAGAAAGCCTGTCTGCTCCAGCGCTTAAAGCAGAAAGATTTGTTTCTAGAAGATTAGAATTTTCACCTAATCCTTCTGCCAAACTTTGCAAATTAGCAAGCACGTCTTCCTTTGTTACTGCTGGGTTTTGCGCTTGCATAAGAAGACCAGTAATTTGTGCTTTTGTTTCAGCATTTCCAGCTTTAACATGTTCTTCTAATTCGTTGCTTGAAGCTGCAAGCTTTTGAGCTCCTTCATAGAATTCGCTTGTCGCTGCCGATAGCCTTTGCGTTCCTTCGCTTAACTGTTGAGCTCCGTTTGCTAAATCTTGCGTTTTTTGTGCAAGATATTGAGCTCCTTCTTTGCTGCGAGCATTGGCTTCAGTTAGCGTATTCGCGCCTTTTTGAAGCTCCCCTAATCCGCCTTGAAGTTTTTGCAAAGATTGCGAAAGTTTATTCGACCCATCTGCAAGCTTATTTATTCCGCCTTGCAAAGACTTTGAACCTTCATGCAATGCTCCAGCACCGTTTGCAGCAACACCAATAGAATCGGAAGCTGAATTAACTTTCGCAAACATGTGCTCCCAATACTCTTGTGCAATAGCCTCACTAATTTCGCTTCGCATAGTGTGGAAAGCAGTTTTACCAATTTGAGAGGCCAGCATATTGCTTGCCTGATCGTACTTTACGTGAAGTTTTGCTTTAGTTGGAGTGTCGTATTGCGCGGAAGCAATGCACTTACTGAAGGAAGCTGGAATGGTTGCTACCATAAAATAATTGCCATTTTTAAGACCCTTATTCGCTTCAGCACTATTTACAAAATTCCATTGGAAACCTTCACTACCGTCTTTTTGATTCTTTAAACGAGTTTTGATTTCGTTTCCAATGTTGCGCATTTTGCCGTTAATCATAGCACCATTGTCTTCAACAACCACAGCCACAGGCACAGTGTTTAGCGTATTGTACGGATTAGTAAATGCCCATAAGTAAAGCGATCCGTACAAAAGTGGAATCAAAGCTACGGTTCCAATAACAAGCTTTCGCGCTTTTCCTTTTATAGCATTATTAAGCTCACGAAATGCAAGAGCAATAGTATTAACGTGCATTGTTTTCACCACCATTTGCTTTACGTTCACTAAGCTGAGAATCAGTACGAGAATTTTCTGCTTTCTCATTATTTGGCATAAGTCTTAATACCTGATCCGCTTGCTTTTCTAACTCACTTTGCAAAACTCCAACAAGGCAAGAGCAGTAGTTTTTGCTAACATACTCGCGAATATCTGCAAGCAAGCATTCACTTTGCTCGCTAGTAAGCTCCGTCTCAATTCCATCAACAAATAGTAGCCACGGCTTTTTTAGCAAAGCCAACGCAATTGCCAAACGCATGCGCTCGCATGGCGTTAACCCTCCTATTGCTGTTTTGTGAGGAGAAAATACTTTCCACTGCGCAAGAAGATTGTACGCGTATTGTCGTAACGCTTCGCGATTTTTTACATCATTTTTATACTGTTCGCGAAATAGTGGCGAAGATGATGCGAGTTTTAGCTCGCTCATCAAAACTTCTTCTATTGTTTGCGTTTTGTAGAATTCGTTAATTCCGTTGAATAATCCCAATCCCACATATTTACGCGATTCTTTAAAATCGTTAGGAAGAGTTGCGTCCGCAATAGTAAGAGTTCCGTTCGTAAATTTCATATAACCAGACAGTGCAAGTAGCAGAGCTGATTTTCCAGAGCCGTGTTCGCCTGATATTGCAACGATTTGATGAGGCTCTACTTTTAACGATACGTCCCAAAATGGTGATCTTCTAAATTTTTGTAAACCTAATTCTTTAGCTTCTAAAAGTGTTCGACTCTCTTGCATAATTTGTATGTTTGACGCTTGTAATTAAGATATGGCGTAGTATCTTTTTTACTTAGAGCGCCAGGCATTCCTCCTTACTCTAAATACTCTAAATAACTATTTTCAATTTTTAGTTTTTTAGTTTTTTAGTTTTTTAGTTTGTTGTTTATTGTTTATTGTTTATTTTTAGATCTTCACAATTAGCAAAACAATTTTTAATTTTCACATTGCTTTACCGCTATTTCTCGCGATAAACTCACGTTGCAATGTTGCAATAAAACGGTGTAAAACCGAACATCCGGTGATTTATGAATTCATCACCTCACAGGTTTCAGAGTACTCTTTTGGGTAAACAATTGTTAAGCTACTCTAATTTTTTTATTTAATTGTTTATATTTTATATTCACTTAAGAAACAAGTTGTAAACACTTCCATGCTATATTGTCTTTAATTACTAAATGTAAGAAATACATATGTAAGAATACATATGCAAAAAATACAAACGTAAGTAATACTAAATAAAACATATTGCTTCAAACAATATATTATAAAATTCAAGCATTTAAAGGGGTGAACGGCATGCTAAGTTTGCAAATTTTAAATATTATATTTAATCCGGTTATTGTGTCGGTTGTAGTGCTATGTGCGCTTAGTCTTGCAAAACTTAATGTTTTGCTAGCAATGATTGTAGCTTGTGTTGCAGGTGGCATTGCCGGCCATCTTCCACTTTTTGGAGATGGAAATCACACTATTATGGCGTTGCTTTGCGACGGTTTCTCTACCAACGCACAAACTGCACTCGCCTACATTTTGCTTGGTACTTTTGCAGAAGCAATTACAGCAACCGGTTTGGCTCAAATTATTTCTAAAAAAATTAGCAAAATTATTGGCACTAACAAATTCATTCTTCTTGCTGTTTTAACAGTAATTGCGTGCATGTCTCAAAATATTGTGCCAGTTCACATTGCTTACATTCCTATTCTTATTCCGCCGATTTTGCAAGTTATGAACAAACTTAAGATTGATCGCCGAGCAGCTGCCTGCTGCACAGCTTTTGGTCTTGAAGTTCCGTACATTGCAATTCCGTTTGGATTTGGCTTAATTTTCCAGACTGTTATTGCTACGAATCTTTCTAAAAACGGCATGAAGGTTAGCGTTGCAGACGTTAGCGCTGTGAACTGGTATTTAGGTGCTGCAATGCTCGCAGCCTTACTGTTTGCAGTTTTTGTGCTATACCGCAAGCCTCGCGAATACGAAACCAACGAAGCTGATACTCGTGCTGCTGACGCTGTTGTCGGTCCTCTTACTAAAGCACATTACGTAACTATTCTTGCGATTATTGTTGTTGTAGTAGTGCAAGTTATTAGTAAGGATCTTTCGCTTTCTTCTCTTGCAGGTCTTGCAACGATGATTATTTTTGGCGCAATAAAATGGAACGATATCGACAAGCAGCTTATGGGCGGCGTTAAGCTTATGGGTCTTATTGCTTTCGTTATGCTTATTGCCGGCGGCTACGCTAACGTTATTCAAGCAACAGGCGGAGTTGAGGAGCTTGTGCACTTAGGTGTTGCATCTATGGGTCAGAACAAGCTTGTTGCTGCATTTGTGATTACGATTATTGGTTTGCTTGTGACTATGGGCATTGGCACTTCGTTTGGTACAGTTCCTATTCTTGCGGTTTTGTTCGTGCCTCTTTGCCAGAGCATTGGTTTTAGCACTCCTGCAACGATTCTTCTTATGTCTTCCGCTGCAGCTCTTGGTGATGCAGGCTCCCCTGCTTCCGATACTACACTCGGACCTACTGCCGGCTTAAACGCGGACGGCCAGCACAGTCATATTTGGGATACTTGCGTTCCAACGTTCCTTATTTTCAATATTCCGCTTATGGCTGCCGGCATTGTTATTTCGCAGTTTATTTAGCAGATTATTCCCGAGATTAGCTATTAAATATCTCGTATTATTTAGCTAAATGTTTTAGTTGAATATTTAATAGAGATTAAGTATTTCGAAACGCAAAAGTGTTTATTGATAAAATTATCGATAAACACTTTTATTTTTTATTAATATTGTTATAATGTAATGTGCAATTTTATATTTGTTATATTGTTTTAAACAAAATAACAAAAGTTTGTTTAGGCAGCTAGTTAGATAGCTGATTAGGTAGTTGATTAGAGAGTTGGGTGTTTTATGAATAAGGCAGCGAAAATAATTCTGACTTCAACAATGATGGGTATTGCGACTGCAGCTTGCGCAGTATGCATGAGCCAAACCGCTTACGCTGCTGACACTAATGCAAATAACATAAAAACAACTACCCCCCCCCCTGCCAATCTCACTAATCAAAATGCTTTAGAAAATAGCACCAAAGCCAGCAATAATAAAACAGATAACAATAAAGCTTACATCGAAAATCGTGAAGCCAGTACAGAATTAGCAAATACAACCGCAACAGCAGGCCAGACCATACAACATGAAGTGCCGCAGTCGAACAACACATTGGCATCCGGAACCGTAAATAAGGGCAACACACAGTACAATTGGCAAGTAACGGATAATTCTAGTAGCACCAAAGATTTTAATGCTGCGAAAATGCATGAATATGGCAAACAGCTCAATTATGATCCTAATAATAATAAGTTAATCGCAACTATGAGCAATGTGCCATTCAAGAATGAAGTAGCAAATGTTGTTGCAAGAAAATATAACGACATTACACTAAAAGTCACAAATGACAATGAAACGACTCCTACCACCATTGGCGACATTAAAGAAACACCATGGTTCTATAAGAGTCAATATTTGAAAAACATTTTGGACGAAATTGATAAAACTACAATCGGTTCATATAACTTTACGAGATTCAATCAAGAACAAAAAGTTGGCGGCAAAGGCTTAAACGGCTTAAGATACAACTTTAGTACACGTAAAATTGAAGGTACTCCAACAGTTACAAATTGGAAGGACGGCGAAACAAGCCGTAAGATTCCTGTATATATGGCAACAACACACAAAGGCACAGATTCAGACTATATAACGTTAGGCATATTGCAAAACATTACTGTAAACAAGCCGCAGACACCTGTTGTTCCACCGACGCCGAAACCACCTGTTCCACCAGAGTCTACTACTAACGTATTAGCATCTGGAACTGCAACCAATCAGGACGGAAAACAGGTTCAGTGGCAAGTGATAAACAATGATAAAAATTCTGATACGTCACAAATGAAGATGTACGCTCAGTATCTTAGTTACAATCCAAATACGAACGCGTTGACAATGACAGATGCTGCAGCGTTTACAGAAAATGGCAAAGCTATTTCCGCAAGGAAATTCAGCAATATTACGCTAAAAATCACTAAGGACGGAAAAACAACAGAAGAAAACATCAAAGAAACGCCATGGTTCTTCAAAGATCAAAATTCGAAGAATATGTGGGACTCAATTACCCAAACAACAATAGGCACGCAAACCTTTGAAAAATACAACCTCGAGCAAAAGATCGGCGGCGTAGGACTAGAAGGTTTGAGCTACGACTTTCTGAATAAGAATTTTGATGGTACGCCTACGATTGCCTGGAATGGCGATGAAAAAATCCGCGAAATTCCTGTGTATATGACATCGATCTATAAAGGTAAAGATGGCTCAAATTATATGACGGTAGGTGAATTGAAAAAATTCAAGGCATATAGAAAGAGGAATTATATCTTTGAAGGCACAGCTGGAACTAATCCGCGAACGAACCAAGCATACAAGTTCGATGATCTCGGTCTTAATAACGTTACGCAGACAGTAATAGGTGAATACAACAGCGGTACTTATGGAATACCTTTTTACATCAAGCCGGGCGAAACAAAGACAATTCCACTCAGGTTCTATTTGTTGGACGACAATAGGAAGCCAATTCAGGAAATTACTGACGAATTTATGAAGGTATTAAATCCAGAACCAGGGGAAGTGAGCCTGAAGAAAGTTCAACTTGTCCGTAACGGCGAGACAACCGTGGTTGAGATGAATACTGAATATACGTTGAATACAGACTATTCAATCACATTTACAGCGAACACGGATGCCCAGGACGGCGATTCTTATAATACGTATGGTTCGAAGGTTGATGACGTACCAATCGTTCTTAATCCAGCGATGACGCCAACATACACACACGAAGATGGCATAACGTTGCATGAGAAGGGTAATCCTAAGAATGTATCAACAATGAACGCAGTAATTAGAGTTACGAAGCCTAAGTCGCAGCCACCAAAACCAGAGCCTCCGAAGCCGGAACCACCGAAGCCGGAACCAGAACCAACTCCTGTTCCGCCGGAACCAGAACCAACACCGGTTACACCAGAACCAGCACCGGAGCCGGAACCAGAACCAACACCGGTTACACCGGAACCAGAGCCAGAGCCGGAGCCAATTCCTGCTCCAATCCCAGAACTTGAGCCTATTCCAGTGCCTATAGTTTCGAAACCGGAACCAGAACAAGAACCAGAACCAGAGCAAGAAAAGACTGTGGAAGAAGCACCAACTCCACAAACGCACGAACCGCTTGCTCGCACTGGCTCTGAAACATCAACCATTGCAGGTGCTGGATTAGCATTCTTGCTGTCAGCCTTCGGCGCACTTTCGCTTAAACGCACGCGCATCGGCAAACACGGCAAGTAAAAACGCAACTAGCGAATAACGCAAGTAACCAATAAACGCAAATAACTAATAAACGCCAGTCGAGTTGAAATAAACTCCCTGGCGTTTATTTTTAAGCACCAATCAACCAATCTCAAATCAACCAATCTCAAATCAGTCAACAGCAAAGTAGCCAATCGCTGCAATTTTGCACTTAATGGCCACTAGCTCATGTCTACGTTAGACGCATTAGCACGCGAGGATCTGCGCTATTCTGTTCTGCGAGGTTTTTGATTCTACCTCTTATTTGCGCATCCGTTAAACCCACTTATAGTAACACCTCAAAATACTTGCGAACAACATTGTTTACTCTAAAAAGTTTCGCATATTCCATCAACAAATTGAGATCTTTGTCTGGTCTAGCAATATAAGATTTTAAGATTGTATTAAATTCCTGAATCTCAATTAAATTTCTGCTTCTAAACGCGTCACAGACAGTTCTTTCGAGATTATACATTGGCACTTTATTACCGAGATTATCCGTGACTAAAATCTTTCCGACTTCAAGCAATTCCTTTTTTACGCTATAAACTTTCACATTGCACGACGCTTTCAGCCGATGAGCATTAAAACCACTGTAAACAGTAATAGTGTGAGTAATTGGCTCCATATCAACCAATCCATGATAAAAGAAAGCTTCGTCGTGAGAAAAAACAGCAGATGGTGAACGCTTATGAATAAGAAGCAACTCATCTACCCAGGAGTCTTTAGACGCGTATATTCCACCGCTTAACTGTTCTAGTTCATTATCTTTAACAAATTTATAAAACTTATATTTTGACAGTCCGCAAGATTTTGCTTCTTTTAAAGTAAGCATATTGCTGCTATTAGCATTTAATAATGTAGCGATAACACTCACCATCCTTTCGTGCATATATTGTAACTCATATTAGCACGATTGGATGAATTATATAAACTTTACTCTATCACTATTACGCTAATGGGAGTCTGCAATCAAAGCACATCTACTTAACAGCACGTTTATGCTGATTTAATATGTAGCATCAGCATGAACGTATCAAATGCGCAACACTGCTTCAATACAAAGCTCAAGCGCATACGCTTTAGAATCCCCGCCCCAATTACGCTCATCATAATTTTCAACATCATGCAAAGTATCTGCAGTGTAAAGGATCTCACCCCAAACAATCTCACGCATTTGCGCACAAGCCGCTAAAGCAGAACATTCCATTTCAACAACCGCGCACCCCTCCTGCTTACGATTAGCAACTTTCGTCTTAGTTTCACGGAAAAACCCATCCGTAGTCCACGTCTTAACCTCATAATAAGGCAAATTATGCGCCTGCAAAGTTTGCAAAATAGCACGCCTCGAGCGCTCTGAAACATCAACATAACGACTTGGAGGCAAATAATGATAAGAAGTTCCCTCATCCCTTAAAGCTTTATACGGAACCAGAAAAACATTTTCTGCATAATCAACTAACGATCCGCAAGAACCAGCACTAACAACTTCCCTAACGCCGTAAGAAATCAACCAATCTAAAATCTGAACAGCAGCAGGAGCGCCAACTGGAGCCTGTACTAAGCAGATTTTTTGCGTTTCTTCTTCTACTTCGCTGTTTGCGTCTTCCCTTACTTTTTTCTTTACTTTTTCTTCCAAAACATATATTGGATATACTTTAGTTGCAGATTCAAAATTTGCTACAATCGTAGCTTTTCTACTTAAAGCATACTGATCGATTTCATCGCCTAAGAAAGCAAAAACCGCTTTAGATGGAAGCTGAACAGAAATATTATCGTGATTTGGCATAATAACCGCGCTTTTATCGGAATCATACTCTAAAATCGGCAAATCATATTCTGTCATATAATCAACTCCTTCATACGATCAGCTCCATCCTACAAGCAACTCAATCCTATATGCAAATACACGCATTAGTACGCAAAAATCACAAAGTAGCCAATCGCTACAAATTTACAACGATTGGCCACTTCATAAACGGGTTATAGGCCACCCAGCTCAATATTCCATCTAACCCAATATGCTATCTATATTCTTCTTATTGCTTAAATCATCCTCACTAAGAAAATCCATCTGCTTTATTCCGCTTAAATCTGCAATAAGTGAAACTGGGAATGTAACAATGTTTTGATTAAGCGTGCTGATATTACTATTAACAATTCTTTTTGCCGCCGCCAGCTGCTCGTTTTCGTCGTTTATTTCTTCCTGCAAGTTCAAAAATTGTTCAGAAGACTTCAATTCCGGATAAGCTTCCGCCAAAGCATAAATCTTCCCTATTGCATGATTCTGATTTTTGATTACCGAACTAGAATCCGCAGAACCCAATCCTTCTCTTAAACTCACCAAATCCACTAATGTTGTTTTTTCATACTTTGCAAACGACTGAGCAACTTTGAACATTTGGCAAATCGTATCGTATCTTTTAGCGAGCGCAATATCAACGTTTTTCTGCGACTCTTCTATAATCACCCTATATTTTCTTAGCCTATTTAACGTGCCTATAAACCAGGCAATAAGCGCTACAACCGCTATCGCAACAACTATTAACATAGTGTCCCTATCAATAAGGTCTTCCATAATGTCACTCATAATGTCTCCCATAATGTCACCTTTAGTTCTAATCTTTTTCTACTTTTGTAATTTCTCTCTAATTACGTTAATTATTTCGTAATACTCAGCCAAAACATCTCTAAATTTTGAGTATTCTCTTGCTAAAGATAAGTTTTCTACACCAGATTTTCCTGGAGCGCCAAATAAATACCGACCAGAATCAAAGGCTGCAACAATACGCTCACTATCTAGGTACAAGCAAACTCGCATTCTTTTTTGCAAATTATTCAATAGTTCTATAAGTGTTGGATCCAATACCAGTTTTGTATAAAAATCGTCTGTAGAAAAGATTGAATACGAGTTATTAAATTCAATAGATTCTGTTTGAACTTCACTCTCCTCTTTTGTTTTTTTACCATAGTATCCATTTAGTTTTTGCCCCATAAAGTTCTTTCCAGTAACTGGGACGATTCTAATGTGGCCATTTATGTTGGTTTTTGAGTTTATTAATAAGACTTGTCCAATAAAATCTGTTTTTTTGACAGTTTTTCCACTTTCACTTCTAGAAAAGTGCATTGCTTGCATATTTGAAAATTCAGTTTTAAATTCATCGCCAAAAATTATGTGTGTATTTGAATAATACCTACTCGATATTGGCAGAAGATTATTAAAAATACTGCTGTCAATTCCTTCGGAATTTTTTAATACTGTTCCAGGCAGAATCGCATTAAAAATCGGAGTTAAAACATTATCTGAATATAGGGCATCTACATCGACCTTATTATTTACAAAAAACTTACCTGCAAAGCAAACAACAAAAACACCTACTATTAGCAAATAATATTTGTAACGAGAGTAATCAATATTTGGAAAATAATTATATAAAGCGCCAAAAACCATTACTACTGGTACCAATGGGATTAAGCGCGCGAAATCAAAAGAGTTATTTTTTACGCCTTCTTTTAACTCGTTTAATTTTCCTTGTATTTGGGGAGATTGTTCTATTCGCGCGAGTCTGTTTAAAACTTCTGGATTTGTAAATACGCTACCATATTTTACATTCATGTCATCTCCCTTTTATAAATCACTCGGCATTCTTTGACATATTCTGCGAATCTTTATGCACAACGTTGTAGACATTTGAATTTACAGTATCATCGTTTAAACTTGGCTGACTCTGATCATTAGATTCATAGTCATCTCGATCATTCGAGTCATACTGTTTAAACTGTTCCATATATGCCTTTTCTCTAACTCTATACAATCTAAATTACACAAAATCATTAAATAAAAACAGATTCTGCATAAAATTTATTTTGCTAAATTTTAAAATCGCAAACTCATATATTTTTTATAAAAACAAATCACAAAGTAGCCAATCGCTGCGAATTTGCACTTAATGGCTACTTATACCAAACAGAGACCTTCGCGCAGCGCGACGACCTGCCTGAGCGCATATCCTCACGGCATAGCCGTTCGGCTGATTTGGCATGTGAAGTACACCGTGCTTCACAATTAAGCCAAATCACGCTTTGAAGGAGCCTGAAATTCCAATAATTTCAGACTCAGTCAAAGCGCACGCGAAGGCAACTCGGAGCGGAAACTCGCTTAAGTTGGAAGTCCAGTGGACTTCCAACGCGAGTTTCTCGCGCGAGCGTAATCAACGCGAGCGCCAACTGCACCAATGTCAAAAAATAAGCAAAATCAGACCTTCGCGCAGAAAACAAACTGCACCAATGTCAAAAAATAAGCAAAATCAGACCTTCGCGCAGAAAACAAACTGCACCAATGTCAAAAAATAAGCAAAATCAGACCTTCGCGCAGAAACCATACTGCACAAATGTCCGATAATAGGCCACCATAGACAATAACGCAGAACGCAATCTGCACGCGTGTCTCTACAGACATCGAAATTGCACAGCGCATTGAAAGCAAACCAGCGTAACAACCTCACATAGACACAGTGTAAAGCGAGTAGAAGTAAGCCTTTTGATTCATAAGTTCCTCAAAGCTTCCGCACTCAATAAGCTCGCCGCTTTTCATCACAAGAATCTCATCATATTGCTTAAGCGAATTAGCATCCAAGCGGTGAGTTACAACAAGTCGAAGAATTCCTTGCAAATCCAAAATAGACTGCGTTACGTTCGCGCTCGTCTCGTTATCTAGTGCGCTCGTTGCCTCATCAACCAGCAGAATCTCGGACTTTTTAAGCAGGCTTCGCGCAATAGCAATACGCTGCTTTTCGCCGCCAGAAAGATGACTACCATTCTCACCGCACTGATAATCCTTGCCTTTAGCAGCAATCAAATCATCCAAACCAGCCAAGTGAATCACACGATCCACCTCCGCGCTCTGGAATGGCTTAAAAAGCGTAATATTATCTAAAATCGAAGCATCAAACATAAACACAGACTGCTGCATAAGAGTCGTCTTATCGTAAAGCGAACTCTTGCTAACCTTACTAAGCTCGTGATTATTCAGATGCACGCTACCTTCATAATCCTTGTAGTAACCCATAAGCAGATTAATCAAACTACTCTTACCAGCACCAGAAGGTCCTACTATCGCGTAAGATTTTCCAGCCTGCAAAGTTAGATTTACGTTTTTCAAGACTTTATGATCCACGTCATAAGCGTAAAAAACATCGCGCAAAACAACGTTTTTAATAGAATCGTCAATAATTTCGCCAGAATCTTCCTTAGCGTTACTCATATAATCAGCCATCTTGCTAATAAGCTTCTTAGCACCCTTCATCTCGCCAAGCATTTGCGGAAGACTTGAAATAGGCTGAAGCACTCCATTCATCAAATTAGTGAAAGCTAAAACCATTCCAGCAGTAATAACACCAACGTGAGCGTTAACCATCCAAGCGCCAACAAGCATCACGCCAAGCTGAGTTCCAAGACTTGAAATCGTTCCAAGAGCAGAAACAGTAGTCATTGTTTTTTCGCGAAGATTCTTAGTATGCTCAAGCTCCATAGACTGATTTTTGTAGCGATCAATAACCTCCTGCTCCGCCTTAAAACTCTTAATAACCGAAACGCCGTTCAAAACATCCTTCGTCAGGGCCGTATAAGACTCATTCGACTTAGAAACCTGCTCCTCGCGAGTAGCAATTCCGTTAGCTGTAAGAATAGAGCAAGCCATTGGAAGCACAGAAATAATAAGAGCAATAACAGTGAGCAGCGGACTATAGTAAATCATAAGAGCTAGAGAGCTTACAAGCATAAGAACGTCTTGAACAAAGTCAAAAATCTTCTTCAAATACTTTTCTTGAATACGCTCGCAATCATTAGTAAGTACAGAAAGATACGTGCCAGAATTTGCAAGCGAAAAATCACTATAACTCTTCTTTAAAAGCTTTTTGATAACAGACTCTTTATACTGATTCATTGCTTTTTCAAGAAAGCGAGGGTACGCGCTGCGCTTCAACGCGAAAATTAAAGAGATTGCCAGCATAAAGGAAACGACAAGCAGCAAAATAGTAGTTAAAGAGAAGTCTCCTTTGCCAGACATATAGTCGAAAATAATTTGCAAAATCCAAGAAATAGCAGTGAAAATCATAGACAAGGCAATAAAAACTATCATCGAAAGAAAAGCTACAAGCTTGTTTTCTTTGAAAAATAGTTTTACGTAATTTTTTACGTCGGGATGTAATTTGGATGATTGCTGATTCGCCGATGATTGCTTATTTGCCGCGTTGTCAGTTTTACTCATTCTCGCTACCTCTCACTTCCCTTATATCTATACTATTTTGTTATTTCTTCTCTAATATCATTTTCGTAGCTAGCATTTTCGTTTCCATTTTGCCGATTCGCTCGCTACAAAGCATTGAAAGCTACATTATCACACTTATCGTGCTTAATAACACTTATACGTAATACCTAAACACATTTATGCGCAATGCTTACTTGCATCATGTTCTGTCTTTTATAAAACCGCAGCAATCAATTTCTGAAAACTCAATAAAACCAGCAGACTTATAAAAAGCAATAGTTTTTTCAGTACAATCCGTGGTCAATTGAATTTGACGAACATTAGGATAACAATCCACAATCGCCTTTAACAAAGCAGACCCTATCCCCTGCCTTTGATACTCAGGCAAAACGAGAATATCCTGGATAAAAACAACCGTGTACCCGTCACCAACAGCCCTAACAATGCCAACTAGCTCATCATTTTTATACGCAGCTAAAACCTTGAGCGAATTTTTAAAACCATTTTCCAAAGAAGCTAAATCATCTGTATATTCAGACCAACCAACGGAACCATACAGCCTTAAAATATCCTCGCTATTATACTTTTCATACTCTTTTATTTGAACATCTGTTAAATTCATTTACAATAACACCTCGCAAAATATAGCAAAAAGTGCGCGCTCATAAAACGTAAAAACGTAAGAACGCGCACTATTAAGAACACTTACTTAGCAACAGTTACTTTTTAAGCTGCACAGTCTCGTGATCTTGACCCATTTTGAACTTAATGCCTGCACGCTGCCACATGCGATATTCACCAACTGCAGTAAAGAGAACATCTGTGGAAGAGTTAAGTGCAGTTTCGCAAGAATCCTGAATAACGCCAATAATAAGACCAATAGCAACTACTTGCATAGCAATGTCATTCGAAATACCAAACGACGAGCAGGCAAGAGGGATGAGCAAAAGCGAACCACCGGCAACGCCAGATGCACCAGCAGCAGAAACTGCAGAAAGCACAGAAAGAATCACAGCCGTTGGAATATCAACGTAAATACCAAGCGTATGCGCAGCGCACAAAGCCATAATAGAAATAGTTATAGCAGCACCACTCATATTAATAGTTGAACCAAGCGGTATCGAAACCGAGTAATTGTCTTTGTTAAAACCAAGCTTTTCGCACAAATTCATATTCACAGGAATATTTGCAGCAGAAGAACGCATAAAGAACGCTGTAACACCCGAATCGCGCAATGTTCTTAATACAAGAGGATATGGATTCTTGCCAGTAAGAACGAAAACCAAAATAGGATTAAGAATCAAAGCAACAACAGCCATAGTGCAAACTAACAGAGCAATAACAGAACCGTACTCGCTAAAAATACGAAGACCGTTACTTGCAACCGTTGTATAAACAAGACCCATAATGCCAAAAGGCGCTGCGTTAATAATCCAGTGAACAATTTTTCCAATTGCAGACGAAACATTATCGAAGAATGTTTTTGTGGAAGGATCAGCTAAACGAAGTGCAATACCAAAAGCGATTGCCCAGAAGAGGATACCAATAAAGTTGCCCTTAGAAAGAGCATCTACAGGATTTACCACAATATTTAGCACAAGAGAATTAAGAACTTCACCAATTCCTTGAGGAGACGGCGAAGATGCTGCTTCAACATGAGCAAAAGTAAAGTCAACCGGGAAAATCATAGCCGCACACACTGCTACCAAACTTGCGGCAAACGTAGAAAATGCGTACAACAAGATTACAAGCTTCATATTGCCCACACTTTTTGCTTTTGCAAGAGCGCCAATCACCAAGCAAAATACCAAAATTGGAGCAACAGATTTAAGCGCGCTCACGAAAAGCTTTCCAATAAGATCTAGCACATAAACGTGAGCAGGCACAAAAATGCCAAGTGAAGCACCAAGAAAAAGGCCAATAACAATGCGCAAAATAAGGTCAATGTCATTCCATTTTTGAATAATCTTGTGCATGAGAGTCTCCTGTATCTAATTCGTGCAGAATATTTTATACTCTTTTGTTTGCATTCACACTTGCAAGATTTCTATTTTTATTTTTTATTTTTATTTTTATTTTTTACAGATTATACATAGGTATGCATATATATGCAAATCGTCTAATCTGCGTAGCGCGTGTTTGGCAACTGTGGCAAAACAACAAGCAAACCGGCAGTAAAAATCAGCGCAAGTATAGGCAAAAGTTGCCATTGAAGCAAAGATGAGAACACAAATCCAATCCAAGATCCGCTAGTAGCACCAATCGCAAACGCGAGTCGCGCCCAACCGGAAAACTTAGCGAGAGTACTTCCTTTAAACAGAATCTGACGCGCAACAATAATCGGCTCTACTAGTAGCATCCCACCAATCGCTTGAAGGAAGAATGCGAAGCACATCATCGGCAAAAGATTAATGAACATAAAGCAATAAGCAAGTAAGCTCACAGCAATACCCAAAATCGCAACTTTTCTTAAACCGAGTTTTTGAGAAGAGTGCGCATACAAAACGGATGCGAGCACGCTTCCTACACCAGTGAAAATATACAGTATTGTTAAAGATTGAGAGCTATATTGCTTACCGATACCGAGAAGAATATAGGAAACGGAGCATGCAGGAATAAAAGCGACCAAAAGAGATCCCAAAAGAAGCATGATTTTACTCTTGAGTGACGGATTTGCAGATTGCTTAGCTGCAGATTTGTTGGCAACGTCATTTTCCAGAGATTCTTCCTGTAGATGTTGCGACGCTTCCTTTACATCTTGCGACGCTTCCTCTTCTGCACAAGACGCTTGCGCAATGTCTTGCTTCATAATAAATCGCGTAGCACAAGCCGCAAAAGAAGTCACGGACGAGAAAATCAAAACCGCAGGAATCGACCAGCTTGCAATCCAAGATCCAAGCGGAGAGCCAAGTAGCGTTCCTGTAATACTCGCCAAAATACTCACAATGCCGCTGTAGTTTACAATCATGCCGTCATCGCCGCCGGCAGCATCAACTTCGAAAACTTCGCTAGCAATATCAATCACTTGACCTGTAATCAACAATGCGCAAGAAAGAGCTACAAGCGACCACTTCCACGCAGGAGAGCCAAGCATAAGAAGCGGCAGCAAGCTGAGCACGCCTTCCACGCCTTCAGTCATAGCAAGAGCGCGAAAACCGCCAAGCTTATCAACAATCCAACCAGAGCATGGCGAAAGAAAATCGGCAACCGTCATGAAAGTCTTACGAAAACCAATAACCCAAGCCGGCAAGCCCACAATAATAATAGAAGGCAAAACCGAGCCTTCATACGCTTGATTGCCGAGCATAGAAAAGCAGAAGCCAACCAGCGCCCATCGCAATGCAGGACTAATAGATCTCATACGAATAAAAATATTATTCTTGCTAAATATTGACTTCACAGCAACCAACTCTCCTCTAAAACTCTTTCAAAATAACGCAAACTTGCATAGCTGCTTACATGCAAACTTACATAACTACCTTCAAATCGCTATCCAACTTAAATAATTCACTACAAACTACACAAATCAAATAGCTTATTTGACAAATTTAATAACACAATACTCTCGTTTAAAAAAAAAGCAAAAATTGCATTATGTCTTAGCGAATATCACATTATTATATATGTTTTGGTTCATTTAATCACATAATTATACGTATTTTAATGTTTTTTATCACATTATTATGCATTGCGTAACTATCAGCATAAAAACAACGCTTTTGACGTGCGTAGAACCTTTTGCTCACTCAAAGAAGAAGAAAACAGTCTTATAAAATCTTATTTATGCTTCTACTGCGGTTCTTCTCCATGAGTGCTGCTTAATAACAAGAACAATATCGGTAAGCACAATACCAAAAACTACGCTTACCCATGCCAAGCTCGGTGTAAGCAGCCAAGCGAGAACACCGAAAATCATCAATCGAAGCAGTACAGCAATAGTCAAAAAAGACCAACTTTTTGTTAGGCATTTCTGTTGATCAGCCTTCAATGCGCCCATCAGAACCATAATCGCAGCCGCCGCGCAAGAAAATAGTATATTGCCCAAGAATATGACGAGCAGCGTTCGCCATCCAGCGATAGTACCAAGCATCCACCATTGCAGCATCAATGCAAGCAAAAATGTGACAACATCGCATACTGCTTCCATCAGCATATTCGCAACGATTAACGAGGAAAATGTTAGAGACACACCTCCAGGAGTGTCTGTTTTACCTGCGCTCGCATGCTGTAATGCAATCGTGTTTCTCACCTCGGCGCGCTTTACGCGCTCTTCTTCAAGCATTTGAACGCCAAGCTCAACCGATTTCTTTGAAGCTTCCTGTAATTGCACATCCGTCATCCCTGGCTGCCAAGGCTTTTCAAAAACAAACATCAACACACTAGTAATCACTGCGCCAATAATAATGCTTAGCAACGTAGTATTGGAAACAAGCAATAAAGCAATACCAGAAGTCACCAGCAGCCTGAGCACAAAATCGATAATTCCAATAAGCAAATACCCGTCATCCGGTCTACGATGCCTATACCACTGCAGATACGCTGCACTTAGCAGCGAAAACACCACAACACTCAGCACGAGTATGACCACAGTTTCCCAACCTAGTACGCGGTGCCCTACGAACTGCTGTACAAGAAGCGCAACAATAAGCGTGCAAATACCAGCAACAGTTTCTATAATCACATTATCCCAAAAAGCATGCTTGAAAAGCACTGGCCTTACATTCTTCTCACTCATCATCTCTCCCAAGAAAACGCAATTACGGAATATCGTGCTTTGATTATACAAAATGTCTAAAAAATTGTCCTAAGCCCAAACAGAGAGTTGCTAATTCTTTTGTTCAATAATTTTATCGGTAAATGCCTTTAAAAATTCTCTAGAATTACTCCAGCCTACACCATTGTTTAATCCCGAGAAATCAAAACCAGATATTTCATCTAACGCTTTACTGCAAACCCATTCATACATTCCAGCCTCTTTGCTTTTATATATTATTAGGAACAATGGTTTCATTGCTTTTTTACCCAACGACACAACACTCTTGTATTGTTTAGAATATATTACATCGTTATACCATCCTGTCAGCCGATAGTATTTATTTTTAACCCCCTTTTCACCAATCTCGTCGCATAGATTTTGTAACTGTTTAGCCACATATGTGAGAACCTTTTCATCTATGTTTTTTATGAGCAAAGTTTCATCAACACCATTTTTACTTACCTCTTTCCAGTCAACATCTTCATTATTGTCTGAGTGCTTTTCATTCCTTGCAGACTTTTGATTTTCTGTTTTTACTTCTCTATTATTATCTCTAAAACTATTCTGACTCTTACAACCTGCAATAAGTGATATAAGACAAACTACCATAGTCAAAAAAGCATAATGCTTGATATGCTTCATTTTATGCCTCCTCTACAACTTAATCTTTACCTAATTGCGGCTACGATTCTCATGCTCAATCTTCGCTCGATGCTTCACCATCATCTGTCCAATATTTATTCATCTCGGAGTACAAATCATCCTTGAGTTTAATAAAACTGACGGGATGTAAATTATGGACAAAGAATGCAGATATGCAGCCTATAGAATGATTGTAGCTAAAAATCATCCTATAATCCACAAGATTTTATTTCCATACATAAACAGATGTGTGTGCAAAGTGAGTGCACTTTTTAACGATAGGAAAATATCGCAAAAAGGTTTGCCAATTATTAGTCTTATATTCCTACATATAACCACTCTGCCCTACTACCAATCTGCCTTACTGCTCTTTGTAATTAGTCCAGTGCTATATTCATACGTGTAGGTGTTCTGCATATGAGCATCACTCGGCGACCAGCTTCCGTTTGAAGATTTTGAAGCCTTAAACAGAATATAAAAACCACATTTTCCATCCTGAGAGTCCCTGTTATACTGCAGATAGGTAATGTCCGAACGGCTTTCATTCAAAACAAAGTACATATTTCCCTTGGCAGTATAGTTCTCTTTGAACGTAAAGCCTTTCGCAGCAAAATACTTATCAAATATCTTAAGCGCTGCATTTCTTTCCTTCTTTGATTCTAAATCATGCTCAGCGGAATCATGCAAATCGGAATTTTTATCTGGCTCTTCAACCTTTAATCTTGTATCTTTCCTGTTATTACGATCAATTCTGCGATACCACTCAGATTCACTTATTTTTGGATCAGTATCAGTTGAATCTTTCATTGGTCGAAGATACTTAAGGAAAAACGGGCCTTCAGACTTATAAAGATAATACTCAAAAGGAGCATACATGTCGTCCACATGCTCTGTGTATGTACCATTATTATTTTGTTTCACAGAATATCTGCCAACAATAAATAAAACGTGAAAAAATCCAAGACCTAAGATAATCAATACACAAAGCAGAACAGATAGATAACGAAGTACAATTCTTATACCTATCTTCCGTACACATGAAATAAGATAGAGATTATAGAAGACACATTCAAGAACAATCGTAACCATCCAAACAACTGGCATTGCCGCGCATATAACATATACCCAAGTCTGCAAAAGCCACTGATTTGGAAGATGCAACGCAGTTATTTCGAAAAATGCAGTCAGTATGCCACTTAACACAAAAAAGTAATAAAGGGCCAGTGAGAATCTACCCTTTACCCGTTGCTTGCCATAGCTAAGAAAAGATTTGTTATGCTCTATATTTTCACTCTGAAAACGACTGTGTATATTGCGCTGCCAAATAACACAAATAACCCAAATAAGAGAAACTCCAACAAGAAACAGAATTGCAAAACAATAAGTGATCCATCCAAAAAGCTGTAGCTTATTGGATGCCATAAAAACAGTTCCAATAATAATTAAGATGGAAAAGATTTCCGCACTCAGTTGCAAAACCTTATACTTGGACAATTCCTTATTTGCACTGTGAAGGTTTTCACATATTTGCTCATGTGATTCACAATATAGAGGATTTTTCTCATCTGTAAGAGTATGTTCCTGCTTTTCTTTCTCTTTCATCGATGAATCTGACATTGTTCTATCCCTATATTCTATTCATATATTCTATTCCTATATTGCGCTTACGATTTACAATTGTTCCAGTTGCTTAGCCTGATCTCTTTTTACGTAAATAACCGCGAGTATTTGGGCTTCTTTTCTACTCTCATCAACACAACGTTTTCTCACAACACGAAACAATATATAACTTACAACAAATATATTTTTTCTTTATCAACACATATTTGCGAAGTACGATTGTAGATTTGAGTTATATCCTCCATTTTTTCCACAAACACTTTTGTTTCCGGATCACGCAAAACAGCAAACTCTTTCACTGCTTTTACTCCCATTGCATTAGCATTTTCATGTAATCCGTTTCCTTTATCTTGCAAAAACTCATCAACAGAACCATCTTTAACTAAAGGAATACCACCAATTAACTTACCAACAGCCGTACCGGCAGTACCTATAGCTTTCACAACGTTGACTTCCACTTCCGAATTACCAAGTTTTTCTAAATATAAAGAACTTTTTTCAAATTTCTCACAGTAGTCATCAGATAATTTCTTTATCTCATTTTCTGCATTACTAATGTACTCTTCCGAAAAATTACCACTTAACATTATTTCCATCAAAGATGATAGAGAGAAAATATACAACGATAATCTGTAATACTTAAACTTTTTCCCTAAATCAGACAAAGTCGAATTTACGTTACTTTTATACACAATAAACTTCTTTAACAGAAGAATATCAGTAATCTTTTTCTGATAAGCAATAATGTTCTTTCTAGCACGATTCTTAATATCGATAACAAGCTTATGATTATTCATAACAGAAATTTCATTATCCCAACTGCACTTATAAGTAGAAGCAATCCCCATCAATGACTCAACATCTGCCTCAATCTGTGACTCATTCTCAACTTCAATAAAGGTAAGTATCTTTTCCTGCGTCTCTTTAATCTTTTTCATATCTTTTTCAATAGAATAAATAGCCACAGCCATCATTAAAAGAGCAGGATTAAACGCAGATACTGTTTTCATAGAACCTTGCAAAGAATCCATCTTTGAAATCTGCATCATTCTAGAACCACCGTCAGCTTTTCTTAAAGATCCCCATAGATTCCCATTTTTTGCGTATTTTAGAGTATCACCTGCAGCTTTATTAGCAATCTTATAAAGACCATCCGTAGGAATTGTTATTGTTTGAGTAACCGTATTACATGCAGGAATTAATGACGATAAACCAGATCCGAAATTCAATAATTCAGATACGGGAACACTTAATACTTTATTGTTGTTCTTAGTAAAATCTTTAACATCCACAAGAAGTTTTTCAGTAAAATCTACTAACGCATTTTCACTGTTACTTGCAGAAAGCTCACTACTATTACCCATAAGAACAATACTATCTGAAATACTATCTGAAAGAAAATTACACTTCTAGTTTTCTACTCTCTTGAACACTATGAAACTTTGCAAACAATATTATCAATATTAAATCCAATGGAAAGCAAACTTGACATTTACTACTTATCACGCAACTTACCAACTTTCATAAATTCCTTATCCCCAACACACATCTTCTTATCAGTGAACTTTACTCGCATCATTCTGCTAATAATATACTCATCCGTTATCAGCACAAAAAATTGCTTCTCTTTTTTATTCACCAAGTAATACTGTTCACTGCCAATACTATCTACCGCTTTACCGAATGCAAACGTATCAAACAAAGGAATATCACCGAACAAAGTAGTAATACACCCGATAAAATTATCCATAAACTTTTCAGACGAATTCGGAATAAACTTCGTCACCGTGAGCATAATAATTTCAGCATCTGCATATTCATCGCGAATAATTTGTTCCTTCATCTTGATTTTCTTACGAACACCCAATTTTGCATTAAGACCATACTTCGCTAAATCAATAGGCTTCTTAATGATTGACAAATCAATAGCATTGTCTTTATTCAACAAATAGTCGACAGTAACACCCAGCGCATCCGCAATCACCTTCAAATTTGCAACATCCGGCAAACCGCGACCACCTTCCCACTTCGCTACCGCAGCACGCGAAACCATAATCATTTCAGCAAGTTCTTCCTGAGTTAAACCCGCTTCCACGCGAGCATTTCTGATCTTTTCTCCCAACAACATCGTATAACTCCTTTCATTGGCTATGAGCTTTCGTTCTTAACGATTATTTGTTTTGCTCGTAATGCAATTAGTAATCGCACTGCGTAATTACATGCTAACGAGCAACATATGAATAGAAAAGGAACGAATGAGAACACAAGCGTTACGAATCGTAACATGGCATTTTCTTAGCACACGCGCACATAATTATGTGAAAATAGCTGTTTCAAAAGAAATTTATACAAAACTAACAGAGAACGTACAAAATCCAAGGCGCACGAGCCATACAACACAACGCGCCGAAGACCGATATCCACCTCATTACTCTGCTCTCATTCATGCCAATCCCCAACAACGAACGTACGGAATAAGGCAACAGAAACATACGTTTGTTGTCAAGTGCATGCTGGGATATATAACACAGAAAGCAAACAGTTTCAGAGTTCATAAGGAAAAGTTTCATTGCATACAAGAGTTAAGAAACTAGAAATAATATTTATGTAACGATCTCTTGCCATAATAGCGGGATTCATTAATATCTTTCATCTGAAATTATATGCTCTATTCCACTATGCTCCGATTTAAGATATTCTTTCATAAATGTAGGGTAAGCCTTGCACTTATCAAGCTCATCTATAGGTAACCAATGCATTGTCTCTTTAGCACCTGACTCTGTAGTACTATGGCTCGTAAAATCTCTTTTGCCCATGGGCTTCATCATGTAGTAGAGTGTAATCTCATGGAAGTCTACTCCTTTTAAGCCAGAGCTGCCGATGAAGAAGTGCTCGTGTATGACGGCAAGGTGATCTACTTCATAATTAAGACCTGTCTCTTCAAATACTTCTCTCTTTACGGCTTCTTCTGATGTCTCACCCATGTGAACCGCTCCGCCAACTGAGTAGTAATAGTCGTCCTCATCATTTCCTGCAAATAGCACACAACCTTCTTCTACTATGATGGCTGCTGCTCTATATCTAAATGCTTTTTTATCGTTAATAAATCCGCAATTATGATCCATAGTTTACTCCTTTATTTTTTATCTAATGACTGTGACTTATGGTTCAAATGCAAACAAGTTCCCAATCTTAATTGAAAATCCAAGTGATTGATACATTTGTATATCACACTGTGCACAAGCAACAATCATTGAACTTATTGCACTCAACCCTAGAGCGTGATATCTTCCCCAATACAGCCAAAACACGTTGAAAAACCACGCCGAGCCAGTCTAAAACTGCCGCACGCTAAACCTTTTAATAAAATAGCCATCGAGAAACATAATCTACATGAGAGCAAAATCAAGCAGATTACGCATTATCTTCCAGTAGAAAATCTGGTAAATATTTGTGTATAATCCCTTCTTGCGAAAAATTCATTGTATCCATCGACAAAACATATTTAGGATAATTATCCTTAACCAATCGATAAACACCAAATTCCCGGCTACGAGTCTCTTCGCTAGCCATCAAATAAGAGACTTGATAATACTCAGTTTCACCTTGTCTAGTAGCAATGAAATCGATTTCTTGATTATTAATACGACCAACTTGAACCTGAAAACCACGAGACAAAAGCTCAATATAGACAATATTTTCTAAAATACGTTCAATTGATACAACATTTGAGAAACCTACTGCTTGCCTAAAACCATGATCTGTTACATAATATTTTTCCTCGACCGTCAATAACTTTTTCCCAACACTATCATATCGTGGAACTTTTTTTAGAAGATACGCCGCTTGGCAAAAATTCAAGTAATTCAAAATGGTGTCGACTGAAACTTTACGATTTTCGCTAACAAAATATTTACGTAAACTGTTAGCTGAAAAACTTTGTCCAATATTATCTAAACAAAAAAGTAAAATGCGATTAAATACGTCAACATCTCGGATTGAATTGTATTCAAGTATATCCTTAACAACAACGGTATTATAAATGTCGTTTAAATATCTAAAACTCGGCTCCTCTTCCCCATTAAAATAATGAAGAGGAGGCATACCACCAATTTTGATATATAGCTGAAATAATTCCTGTATGCTTAAATTCAAACTTTGATACAAATTCACGAATTCGCTAAAAGTAAAAGGAAGCACCTCAAAACTTACGTAACGCCCTGCAAGCAAGGTGGCAAGCTCACCAGACAATAATTTTGAGTTAGAACCAGTCAAATAAATATCGCAATCATAATCGACTCTAAGCGCATTTATAACACGTTCCCAATGATTGACTAATTGAATTTCATCAAAGAAAAAATATATTTTACCTTCGATTTGTTTACTACGTTCTGTAATTAATTTCTGCAGATCAGAATCATTTTTCACAGATAAGTATTGAGCTGATTCTAAATTGATATAAATAATACGACTTTGAGGAACGCCTACAAGCAATTCAGATTGAATCATTTTTAACAAAGTGGACTTTCCCACTCGTCTCATACCTGTAATCACCTTCACAATAGGCTTGTCAATAAAAGGTTTGATCTTATTAAGATATTTTTTACGTAATATATATGACATATCCTCACACCTTTCGATTACAGTTTTGCTTACACTTTCGATTATAGTCGATAAATTTATTGTTTTTTATAGTTATTTCTATTATAAACGAAACAAATTAAAAATTCACCTTTGAGATTGAAGCCGCAGTGTTCTAATAATGGGCGTAAATTTCAAGTTCAACTTTAAAATTACGCCCAAAATGGTCAACTTGCACTTTTGCGCGTAAAAGACGCACGGCAAAAAATTGCTTCACGCACTAAATATCTTGCCCTTTATGACTTGATGACATGTATTTCACGCACCGCGCTTTCCAATCATCTTCACGAACGCAATCAAACGCATCCGTTACAGACTGCAAACCTAAACTTTTAACATACTTACAAGCAATACTAAAACTATTATCAATACTAATATCTTCATTTACCAGCAAACTATACTTTGCATACACAGAAGGAACAGCAGAGCCAATATCATCAAATAGAAAAGGATTCATATCACTTAAAAATGAAGTCAATTCTTCACTTTTATTTTCTTTCCAATAATGATTTAACGCGTAATAAATCATAGAAAACAATTCAAACTTATTCACAACTATTCCTCCCACGGATCATTATTTAATCCTGTCCTATCATGCCATTGTTATTCATGTATCAGCCTATCTTATAGACTTAAATAACATGTATTTCAAAGAGAAGAGAATTAAGATTTTGTGCATCTTTATTTGAGCATATTTGTACATTTTATATGAACACTAACAAACCAGCTTTCTTTTGAATACACTGCAGCCATCACTTTCTCCAATAAATTCAAAATCATTTTTCATCGCAATATGTTTTGAGATTTCCTGATTCGAATCACACTCAATAACCAAGTTTTTCCCTATCTCTGAACTACGTTCTATAAAGACTTTTGTTAATTCATTGGCATATCCTTTCCCCCAGTATCTCTTATTGAGTATCCAACCAAGTTCAAAGGAGTCTTCATCATACTCATGAAATATTACATATCCAATAAAATTCTGATTGAAATCTTCTACCGCATAGATCAAAGGAGGGTCAATCAGTGCGACACTATTTAGAAAATCCGCTGTTTTTTCCAACGAAAAAGGAGGCTCTATGAATTCCATGACGTCCTTATCTGAAAGTAGATTGTAGAGTTCCGTTAGATCATTATTAGTAAATTTTCTTATCTTTAATCGTTCAGTAATCATACTGCACCTCCTTCTCTTTTCCTATTGTTTTCTTGCATTCTATGATACGTTAATTTAATTGTTTCGATATTGACGAAAAGTACTGGTAGCATAGCTACACTTTTTTCAAGTGCACACTATGGATAGTGGGTGCACCTTTTAACGATCGAAGCAAGCTATCGTTAAAAGGTTTGCCATTTATTAACAAATCCTAAATGCTTCAAATCCACTAGCAGACAACAAACAGTTTTAGAATACAAAAAGGCGGTTAGATTTTACTCTAATCACCTTTTACGCATTATAATTATTAAATTTTATTCGTTTGTTTCTCCCGCAATATCTATATATTCCTTTAATTTTCGTTGCAACAAATTCTTATCTATCAGTTTTAATGTATACTCAGATACCATTGTAGGCGAAAGACTTCTACTTAATGCAAATTCTACTACCTCATCATCTTTTGAAGCACAAAGGATTACTCCTACGCTTGGATTTTCAGTTTGTTTCTTTACTTCTCTATCCAGTGCTTCTAAATAGAGGTTCATTTTTCCGATATATTCCGGTTTAAACTCTCCAATTTTTAATTCAAATGCAACTAAACAGGATAATCCCCTATGATAGAATAGCAAATCTATATAGTAATCATGATTGCCAACCTGTACCCTATACTCATTACCTATAAAAGAAAAATCTTTCCCAATCTCTAAAATAAAGTTCTTCAAATTCTCTAGAATTGACTTCTGAAATTCTCTTTCATTCCCAAGCTCGGGAGCATCGATAAATTCTAAAACATAACTGTCCATAAACAAATTATGCGTCTCTTGTTTTACCCTTTGTATAGCAGGCAAATTATTACTATTTGAAAGCATATAACGCTCATAATAGCCACTGTCCATCTGCCTTACCAACTCTCGGTGAGTTAGATTCTCGTTAATAGCTAAGTTAATGTAAAATTCTCTTTCTTCTTTACTCTTAGATCCAGATATTATTTTCAAATGATTAGACCAGCTCAATTGTGTCAACAACGTTGACACTTTTTCATCATCCTTATATATCTCATAGAATTGCTTCATTCTATAAAGTCCCCTACGGGTAAATCCTTTTAAATCAGGATAATTTTCAGAGAAAAAATCAGCAACATTTTCCACAAAATTTGATCCATAAGCTGCTTCTTTACTTTTCTCGCTTATATACTTTCCCACTTCCTGATACATCAAGATTAATTCTTCATTAACTTTTCTATAAGCGCGATCCTTTGCACTTTCGACAATCTTAACAATATCATCAAACTGATGATTATCTTTTCTAATACCTGTATTCTGCAATACCATCTTAGCCTTATTCATTTTTTCACCTCCCTCATATTTACTTTCTTTCACCCTACTTATACTACAAAAAGTATAACATTTTTGGGGAGGATTTCCCCACTCCGAAATTAGTGGGTATTACTTACAATATGCAACTAGACTGCACGCAAGTAGGTGTCATCAAAACGCTGTTTCGATTCAGCGGGATTTGTAAAGGAGCGCTACTGATTCTGTATGGATTGAGAGAACTCCTAGTATAGCTACACTTTTTGAGTGCACACTATTGATAGTGGGTGCACTTTTTAACGATAGGAAAAGCTATCGTTAAAAAGTTTAATTTTCTAAAACCAAGCTTACCTCACGGTTTCCTATCAACGTTCAAGCTCTTCAAAAACATCATCTATCGGATAACTATCACTTTGAACCGCCTGATCATAACCTTTAGCCATCAACGCATTAAACGTTTTCTCATCCATATCATCTTGCGCCGGAAGCGACTTCGGAATAGTAAGCGAAAACGGAATACCCTTATTAAGAATGATTTGACGATAAAACATGTCAATAGCAGTAGCCCTAGGAATTCCAATAGTTTCCAAAATCTGCTCAGCCTGCTGCTTAATATTTTCTTGTATTCTCACATTCACATTCGCTGTTTTAGTAACTGCCATATCAATCAACCTCCATACACACATCATAAAATACTGTATCGCATATTGCAACACAATTTACATGAATAGGATTCCTCGACTGATATAAACACTTTCAACATTCACACTAAGCATTTAGCGCAAAATACTACTATTTCTTCTTATAACCTACAGCAACATTACCTGCTTTATCGATACCTGATACTTTAAGAACATTAGAGCTTGGCTTATCTTTTAAGTCAAATTTACCAACCAAAAATAAAGCTTTAAGTCCTGGACCAGGCAAATTAAACTGTGAGTCAACTAATTTGATGGGCTTATCTCCAAGAGTGACTTTAGACAAATCATAATGAGAATCAAGAATGTCTCGTGACACAAAGAGATACAGTTCACCTTTATTCATGTAATCGTCTGGTAGGCGATATTCTTTCTGAGATACCTCTACTGTTTCCCAATGATACGACGCAAGCTCTGCCTTCTCCTCATCATCAGCACACCCAGCAAGAGAAAAGAGAGAACCTAGCAGCAGAAGCATAACAAGACAACTTTGAAAAATGTTTTTACAAAAAATAGTTTTACTCCTCATAACACCACCAGCCTCCTTTTCATTAACACCACTTTGTATCAAATGATTATAAAACAGATTATTAAGTAAACAAAATCTCCCATTCGCTCTGATTACTGTAATAATCTTAATAAATATCCTATTTTTTTTTATTAATTTGTCTAGACTATCGACACTAATTTCTTCATTTACTAGCAAACCATACTCTTTCATAAACAGCAAGGTTCACAAAGCCAGAAGAACCAACATAATAGCGCACGTTTAACACCTCCAACAATATTCCCTCATAAACGAAGCAATCACCTGCAAATCTTCACCCTCATAATACTCAACAAGCAACTTCTTAAACTCAGGAACATTATTTTCTGGAATAACCAACAAGCCCCTACCATGAGAAATCAAACAGTGTAGGGAACTTTTTTACAATTTTTACACCGATTTGTTCCCCAAAATATAAGCAACTAGAGCACACTAACACTCTTCGCTAAATTTAAATCTATAGCAATTTAAACCAGCACTTAAAGGATTTCCTCCCAATTTTTAGGAAATCCCATAAAATCAAATTTAAACGAACCTTCATATTTAGCAAACGTATTTTTCAAGTCTTTCAAAAGAGAACACCACTGTTCATTTGCTTTTAGCATTCTTTTAGTAATTAAAAGTACAGGAAATATTTTATTTTGTTTCCCTTTATATTGAAGACTCTCTTTATAAAGGCGCGGATTTTCTTTTAAAGGCATATTATAAAGTCTGGTATAGTGTGCACAAATATTTCTTACTTCTACTAAACATAAAATCCAGTTTTTTAGATATTTAGGATCAGTATTGTAATAGCGAGATATATTTTTTTGATCTTCAGTTTTTAAAATGCTAAACAATGAAGATAAACTCCCAAAAGACATTAATTCCACAGAAACCCATATAGGAAATTGACTATTATATTTTTCTATGTGATGCTTAACAAAAGGTTTATTTTTTTGTCGTTCAATTTCTTTATTCAAGCTTTTTATAAGAATAGAGTAAATAGATTGTCCTTGTTTATTTGTCTTGTAAACAAAATTAGTCTCACTCATCAATACTTCAGGACCATATTTGATAGATAAGTAATAGGCAATCTGAGTTCTAAGTTCTATCTCAATTTGCTCTATAGTTCGCATTAGATTATTTTTAAATTGACTATCAAAGCAATAAAGATTAAATAGTTGTTCTATGCTAACAGTGTCTTGATAATACTCCTTGTTATTAGCATTCTTCAACCCTACACCATAATCAGAAAGTCTGTAATAGTTGACTTTCTTCAAAATTTCTTTTGCAAACTCAATGTTAGAAATTTTTAAATGATGGTCATTTACAAGTCTTGCAATTTGTTGATCATACGTTAAAGCTGGCTTCAATGTCATACGTATACTCTTTCATACAAAAAGCCCTCTCCGTGGTCCGCATGTAGAAGAACTACATTAAGCGTGGAGAGGTTCTGTTAATGCAATTGTATCATGCCGCATTTATAAATCAACCTACACCGCACCGTTCGCACTCAGCATACACATTTCCATCCTTAATTGGAATAAACATGCCACGGTCTTTCTCATTTCCCATGACACTAACATCTTCGAAATCATCAAATTTTACATAGAGCATATACGACTCACTCCTTCATTTTGGTACGTCTATATACGCTCTAATTCCAACTTATATCAAGTTTTATTGCTTCTTTTTTAATCTATATGCCTGCTACTTCGCAATAGCTTTCCCATTAAGACAGTGCACCATGTAACGCGCAAACCCATCGTTTTTACAGTTTACCTTCTTCTTATCTGAAACCTCGGTGACACCATTCTCACAAACTACTTCAAGACATGCATCCTTAGGTATTTCTCCCTCTAAAACACTCATGCCATTTAACGTATCAAGCGTACAAACATGAGTTACTTCTACGTTTGTTGCTGAAACCGACCCATTACAACATTTAAGAAAGACATCATCCGCTTTCAAATTAACAACTTCCACCTTGCCATTATTCACTTCTACATAAAGCTTACCAATCTCAATATCCGTGATGAGCACTTGATTAGAATCAGATTCAACCTCACAAAATTCAATCAGTCTTTCGAAGGACAGTCTTAAGCGAGATCACTGTGACACCAATAACAAAAGAGGTAAAACCAATTCTAATAGCAAGTGTGCCACCCCATATTAAGGCAACCAGCATCGCGATTAAAGCAACCGTCAAGCAGAATGTCGCTACTTCACGGCAAAAACGAACGAGCTTATCCATTCCTTAAACACCTCCTCGTACACATACTAATAACCAGGTTTCATTTTACCTTTTGAGCTATATTTTACCACTTCACAGGGTGGGTGCAAAGCGTCGAATCGACTTGCATGGGCGCTTTGACAGAGCTTGAAATTGCATAACGCATTTCAAGCTCCTTCGAAGCGTGATTTGGCTCAAATGTAAAGTCCAGTGGACTTTACATGCCAAATCAGCCGAACGGCTACTAATAGCCGTGAGGAATAACATAATTCGCGAATGCACTTCGATTCGCTGAGCTTGCTCAAAGTTGAAAGCACAGTGTGCTTTCAACGCAAGCGAAGTACGTTAACATCCTGTGCACTCGACCCTACACCGTTGACATGTTCCCTCATACAGCCAAACTGCGCTCAAAGACCGCAAGAACCCAGCTTAAAACTGCCACGCATTAAACCTTTTAACGATAGCCCCCGCTAAACCCTGCTACACAAGGGCAAAAATGCACCCACCTAATCAGCCTCCTGCATCAG